>NZ_CP197413.1:1977000-2306500 GCF_052161635.1 Lacunimicrobium album | reverse complement strand
ATGGTTCTGCCAGAGGATATTTTCAGGAACGCATTCGGGCATCGTCCAGCGTCGCCAGTTGCGATTGAGCATGCTGCCGCGAAGACGAAAAACAAACTCTGTATTCGCAGGGATGGCGGGGAATTCAATCGTCAGTCGCTGCACCGTTTTGCTGGACTCGGTCGTGAAGTCAAGCGGCTCTCCCGACGACAGCGAGACGTTCTCGATATCCAGCAAAGGAGACGTCAGCAGTGTCATGCGTTCGAGAACGCCGGAATAGACTTTGACTTCAATCGTATCGCTGACAGAGGCATCATCCTCATTGACCGTCCACGTCACCGAGCGACGCTTGATACTGGCGCGGGCGGGTTGAGAGGAAAGTCGAGGACGAATAACCAGACGCACTTCGTTGCGGTTTCCCAGCAGGATCTGCCAGCGCTGCTGGCCGTTCGCGGGCTGTCCGACCGGTCGTTGCACCCCGCCGTTGAGGTCAATATCCATCTCCTGCGGGATCGTCAGATCAAGTGACGAAAGCTCCGCCGATGGCAGTTGCAGCTGGCAGTCCGTTTCGAGAAGCTTAGCCTGACACGGGGATGACCAGCGTCCTTGAAGGGTATGCTCACCTGGCGGAACGATGAGGTAGGTCTTCTGATTATTCCCTGCTCCCCAGATCGCAGGGGAGTCGTCGAGTTTGAGATCGAACAGACTCAGGTTCAGAGGCGAAAGCGAATAAGCCTGTTGAGTCGCGTCCAGATTGTTGATCGAGATGACGAACGTTCCCGAGAGAACGTTCCCCGTCAGTGAGCCCGTGTAGGTCGCTGATTGAAGGCGAATCGCAGGAGGTTGTTCCGGGACTGCGATCGAATCCAGAAGCAGCTGCAACTCGCGTCCAGAAATCGGCACCCAGTCCCCTTGTGGCCACGACTGTGGCATACTGTCGGGAACATACACACGCTGAACAGGTTCGTTCACTGCTGGTGCGTTCGCTGTCGCTTGAGGAGCAGCTTGAGGAACCTGTGCGACCGACAACCGTGTCCACAACACGACTGCGATCACCACGCAGGCGACCAGCAGCATCGCCTTCGTGAATCGAGAGAAAATCGAAGATCGCAGTGTCGGTCGATTCATGAATGATCGGAGTTCGATTTAGCCGAGCCGCTCGTGGAGGATGTGCTTGGAGTCGAGGGAACGGGCGCCTTGATGTGAGTCTTGTCAGCCATGGCTTCCCAGTCGATCGAGCGTCCATGGTAAGTGATGGAAGAGCCCCCGATCGTGGCGGTCGCGGTGATCGGTCGACCACGCTGGGAACGCGGTCTGCCTCGATGCAGAAACCGCTGATCGATCAACAACGCCACGACTCCGAGCGCCGTCCCCGCCAGAAATGGCTGCAGCAGAATCCCACCCATCGATCCCTGAAGGAACGCGCCAATCAAAGAGAAACCGAGAATCAACGCGACCAGCGAAGGCAGCTGAGAATTTCTTAATAACAAGACCGCCAGCAACGCCACCAGCAACCCGCTCCCGCAGCCGATCAACAGCAGCATCGACTGGCTGATGGTTCGACATCGCAACTCTGTTGGCCCGAAGACTTCAAAGTCATACGCGTGGAAGGTCCGGGAATTCGCATCGGCGACAGGAAACTGATAAAGGTGATCATTCTTTCTCACCCACAGTCCATTCTGGAATGACCAGCGAAACTGCGGAAAGATACTCGTGCTCCACGAGAACAGATGCTGTTGGGGAAACACTTCAATACGCCAGGCGCGAATCGCCAGATCACTCGAAACGAAGAAGTCCGGCTGTGGGATTCGAACACGCCATAATCCGAATGCAGGAACTTCCAGCGACGTCTGGTATTCGATAGTGACAAGTTGTGTGTCATCAATAGACGTTGCCCCCGTTGACGCAGACGCCTGGCAGGTAATCAACGCGAAATCATCTGATTCCGTCATCTGAAAGGGGACTGGCACCGTATTGATCAAAACACGACCAACCCGAGCCGAATTCGGCAGACGGAAGCGGACATCCTGCGAGCCTTTGGCCAGCAGAAAGTCTCCAAATGTTGCCACGCGATCCACGGAAATCATCCGGGAAACTAAACGACACGAGCGGACTTCCAGCGAACTGTTCAGCGCTGTGCCCGAGGTGATTTCAATCGACACCGTCAACGGGGCTTCCTGAAACGAGTAAATATTCTGAGAGGCATCCTGGACGCCGACCGAATTCGCAGTCACATCTTTCAGAACAATGTGACGTGCCCCGGTTGTCGATGTCGAGATCTGCGTGCTACTGATAAAGACATCGGGAACGGAAGGACGTGCCAGCCCGATTACCAGCGGTTTCAGTGGTGCTGTATTGCTGCTTGTAACAGGAATCAGAGTTCTGATGGTCAGCGTCACTTCTCCCGTCAGAGGCTGTTCGCAGTACAGGCGAATTCGCTTGCGTCCCCCTTCGAGCGGAAAGGATTCCATCTGTGTGATCAATGGATTGTCGTTCTGCGACAACTGGAAGTTGCCCGAGAAATCTCCCGGGGCATCCAGATCAAACTGACGCGTGCCCGACCATTCAATGCGATAATCGATCGTCTGCGTCAGGTCGATCGAGTTCTCTAACAGCTGAATAGAAGAATGAACGCGCGCCGTCATGTCCTGCTCGACGATACGCTGCGTCACGCTGACGTCTTGTGTCTGAGGCGGGACGTTGTAAAGCTTTGAAAGTGGATTCAATCGAATCGTCTCGGCATACGCCTGTTGCCACAGCATCTTGGGAATCGAAGAAATACTCGCCAGAGAAGCATCATCGAGCTTCGTCTCGACCTGACGGGAATCCGTAATCGCCAGGAACTGCTCCAAAGGCAATCGTCCAACAGGCGTTGGCCACGCCATGACATACTGGGCATTGTCATTCGAAATCGGACGTACAAAGTCGAGCCGAATCGTGGCTGTATCGCTGATGGCGCGGGTGAGAAACAGATCACGGATGTTCGCAGAAGTATCCGCACGAGCCGATTTGATCTGAAACTCAGCCGAGGGAAGCAGCTTCCATTCGCTCTCTAATCGCGAAGGCCAGTTCAGCGGCAACATCCGCAAGACACCCTGCGTCACCTTCACATCGAAGTAGACACTGAGTTTGCACTGCTGCTTGTCCGGGAGAAAAGAGGCCGTCAAAGTCGTCGCATAAACAGCTTGTCGCGGGACGATCTGAATCGGCAGATCAGCCGGTGTCGTCCGAAATTGATAGACCGGGCCATTGGCCGATTGACGCGTCGTCAGGCCACTGATTGGCTTGTCGTTCTTCCCCGTCCCGATCTGAAACTGCCACTCAGGATGATCTTGCAGGATAACTTCCGTCGTCTGACGTTTGGCGATTGGAAGCAGGATCGGCGAAACGATGACATTCTCACTCGGAGAGGGCATCGGGCGTCGTAGTAACCAGATCAGTTCTGTACGCCCGCTGACAGGACGATCAAGATCGATCTGCAGTTCACTCATCGCGAGCGTCTGCTGTTTGGTAATTGTGCTGCGATCAACACGCACGTCATACAGGTCCCAGCCAGTCGGCAGCTTGAAGACCATGCTCGATAACGGATCCTGACTGATTTCCAGACGCTGCGTCACGTTCATTTCCAGATGCTGTTCGGTGATCCGGACCTGAATGCTGTTGAACGAATTGACGATCGGCGTGTTCTCGCCCGTATCGGTCTCCTCCAGCCAGCTGAGGTCGAGTTTCTCCTGAAGATCAACCAGACGTATCTGCGTGTTTTCGTTTCGCGGCTCTGTCTGAGCTAATGGATAGCGCTCAACATCACGCAACTGGACCGCCTTGGCGGGGACCATCATCCGAAATTCGCTGACGGTCGATGCAGGGACATTCAACTGCAATCGCTTCCAGAGTTGCTGCGAGCGAATCGGCAGCATCCCTTTGATCTGCAGTCGATGTACTCCCTTCCCCTTCAGCCACAACGTCACGCCCTGCACTCGGTCGCGTTGATTGAACGCAATCTCGCCTGCCCCCTGATGCACGACAGGATCAGTGAAGACGAGTTCCTGAAGCTTCAAGTTGATGAGCGTCCAGGAGGACTGATAAACCTGCACATCGACATTGATGATCAACTCCGCAAACTGACGAGACTCCGCCATCGTGACCAGTTGGCCTTGAATATCCAGCGATTGAATCGCGTACTTGGCAGCTGACTCGGTATTCGTTGACGAAAGCTGCTTCTGAAACGCCAGATAGTCCTGCAGCGATGCATTGAGCGGAACCCGGCGCAAAACCCCCTGCTCATCCGGCAGATAGATAACGTCTTCGCTGGGAGCCGGTGTTGTCTGTAAAGTCGTCGTTGACGAAGTCGCCGCAGGAGAGGCTGTCGGAGGACTAAGAGCCTGAGCCGATAGCAAGTCGACATTGAAAACGAAAAAGACAGCACTCATCAGCAGCCAGAGCAGCGCAACGCGCGTTCGCTGAATTCTGACTGAATGGAACATCCGGCTGACCTTTTCCCTGTCGTGATACAGTGTCGTGATGCAGTCGAGGCTGATCAGGCCCGTCTGCTCCGGGAGAGTGTTCGATAAGTGATTCGGAATGGAATAACGAGAAACGGCGATCTGTCATCATTGTATCGACCGCAACTCGACTCGGGAAAGGCAGGAAGCAAATTGTCGCAGGGGTCTCGCAATGCTGGACAATCCAATTTGTTATATCTTGTCACCCATCGCGTCCGGCGAGATGATCCCGAGCATTTCCTGATGCAAAGACGCCGTCGGGCTGCAGGCAATCGTCGGCTGGTGTTGTGAAAATGGTTTGTTGTACAAATCCGTCACAATTCCACCCGCTTCAGTGACCAGCAACGCCCCGCCCGCCATATCCCAGGGTTTCAAGCTCGTCGACCAGAACCCGTCCGCGCGGCCGCACGCAACATACGCCAGATTAAGCGCCGCTGACCCGGTACGCTGGACACTCTGCGCTTCTGAAAAAACTTTGAGGAACCGCGTCAACGCAGGATCATCCGCCGTCGGAGCGGGCGGCATACTCGCCATCACCAGCGCCTGATCGAGACTCTTGATATTCGAAACACGAATCGTCCGCTCATTGCAACGCGCCCCCTGCCCTTTGACCGCTGTGTACATATCATCGCGAGTCAGGTCATACACGAGTCCGACCACCAGCTCGCCCGCGATCTCCAGTCCAATCGTGACTGCATAATAAGGGAACCCGTGGACGTAGTTGGTCGTCCCGTCGAGAGGATCAACGATCCATCTGGCATCGGGGGCCTCCTCACTCCACTTCGGCTGTTCATCAAGCCCCTCTTCCTCACCCAGGAAACCGTGGTCTGGAAAGTTTGACTTGATGATATTGTAAATCACCTTCTGCGATTCGCGGTCCGCTTCCGTGACGAGATTGGCTTTACTCTTCTCGCTGACCGTAAAACGCCCCGACCAGGCCCGCAGCACATCCGCCCCCGCATGAGCAGCTTCAACAGCGATCTGTAAATAACGTGGATCAATAACACTCATGGTGCAAAATTCTTCTGGTTCTTAACTTCGAGGTCGGATGAGGGAAGTCTGAGAAGATTCTTCGTAGGGTGCTGGTGAGGCACTGTGTAGGATTAATACGGTGAACCACACCAAATGTGGCATCGAGTGTCGTTCTGGTGCGGTTCGAAGACTCACCAGCACCCTGCATCTCTTGCAGAACTTGAATCAGAAGACCTGCATTCAATTCACCGCACACGGCAGCGTTTGCCCCGCCAGCCCTGCTTTCAGATTATCCACCACAATCTGCGTCATCCGCGTCCGCGTTTCAAACGTCGCGCTCCCAATGTGTGGAAGAATGACGCAATTTGATAGCGTCAGCAGTGGATCATCGAGCGGAATCGGCTCCGGATCTGTGACATCGAGTCCAGCGGAAGCAATGACATTGTTCTTGAGGGCGTCGTACAGATCCTTCTGGTTGTGAACCGATCCGCGAGCCGTGTTGATGAAGATCGAAGACGGCTTCATCTTCGCAAACGCTGACTTATCAAACAGATACTTCGTCTCAGCGCTGAGATTGGTGTGAACCGAGACAACATCACTTTCAGCGAGAAGTTCATCCAGGCTGACCCGTTTGGCTCCCAGGTCGCGATCCGCATCCGGTTTGTCCGAGCGAGACGTATAAAGAACCTTCATATCCCAGCCCCGTGCAAAGCGTCGAGCCAGGGCATACCCGATACGCCCCATCCCCACAATCCCCAGCGTCTTGCCCGCCAGGTCATGCCCCAGAAACCCCAGCGGCTCCCATGTCTTCCACTCGCCTTTGGGAATACTCAACGAAGATTCCATCAGTCGACGGGCACACATCAGGATGAGTCCAGCCGCAATGTCAGCGGTCGCCTCGGTGAGCGCATCCGGCGTATTACCAACTTTGATCCCATGCTTCGTCGCGGCGGCGACATCAATGTGATTGAACCCGACGCCGTAATTGCTGATCACCTTGAGTTGCGGACCCGCAGCGTTCATCAGCTTGTCATCAATATTGTCGGTGATCGTACAGATCAGGCCATCCAGCCCACGAACCTTCTCGGTCAGCTGCTCATACGTGGGAGGAGCATCCCCGTTCCAGACTTCCAGATCACAGTTGTCGAGCTGAGAAAACGGCCCATCGACAATCGGACGCGTTACGAAAATGCGAAAACGGGATTTCGCAGGCTGGTCAGCCATCAGAGGGAGCCTTCTGGAAAGATGAACAACGATGGACAGGTCACAAAGACCGGATGCAAAACGGAATCACCTCCCCAAATGATAGCAGATACAACGATGTTGAGCATTACAACGACCGTAGGAATTATAAGCCCGTCTGACGACGGATAAGTCATGCGAAAAAGCAGCGCACAGGCCTAGTTTTGTCGTGATTTCACAACGCAACCATGGCGACTGATTCACAGGTATTTCCCCTACAGAGCGCTCAGGAGCCAATTCGGGTTAGGTAAGCCACGGAAACTGTCACGTTTTCGAAACATCTACGACGCGGAACGGAAACTTGAGGTAAAGTTTCAACACTGATTGGTAGGTGGAGAGACTCTCTCTAGTCCTCTGTACGTCTCGAATCATCCTGAATACCTCTTTGAAACAGACGTGATATGCCTGAAATAACTGTGCAACTGGTGATCTTCCTCCTGGGCGTGGCCGGCCTGACAGCCCTCGCCGCCTTCTGGGATCTCAAAGAACGACGCATCCCCAACTGGCTGACTCTCCCTGTCTTCGGGGCAGGCTGGGTCTATCAGCTGTGGTTCAACGGCCTCGGCGGCCTCGCTGATGGCGGTCTCGGCTTCCTCGTTGGATTCGGCACCCTGTTTGTCCTCTGGATGGTCGGAGGCGGTGGTGGTGGCGACGTCAAACTGATGGGCGCACTGAGCGTCTGGCTCGGCTTCCGGATGACCTTAATGGTGATGATTGCCAGTACAGCGATTGTCATTCTGATGACCGTTTTCTTCGTTGCCTACGGAATGATCGTCAACGGCCCATACGCCACCAAACGCAAACTGCTCGCGACCGGCAAACCACAAGACCGCACCAAAGCCGCCAAACGCGAAACCTCACAAGAAAAAGCCAGCCGACGCGTCATGGCCTACGCCGTGCCCGTTGCCCTCGCCACCTGGAGCGTTCTCGTCTGGAAACTCCCGACCTTTCCATGGACCTGATCGTTCTCCTGAGTTCTTTCCGTATCCAATACACCACGGTTGTCTTCCCATGATCATCTCAACAGCCAAATCTCGATCGCGACGACGCGGATTCATGAGCATGGAACTGGCACTCACCCTGCCGATCCTCCTCGTCGTCCTGCTCGGCATGCTCGAGTTCTCGATGCTCTTCTTCGCCCGAGGTTCGGTCCTGGAAGCATCCCGACTGGCAGCCCGACGAGCCACATTCCCCGGGGCAACTCGCGAAATCGTCCTCGAAGAAGTCGCCAAACTCCTCAGCCCCAGACTCGCATCGACGGCTGAAGTCATCACCGAGATCGGCCCCGACAGCGGAGACGTCGTCTCTGTGATAATCGTTGTTCCCATGCTGACTGCGGCTCCTGATCTCCTCTGGCCCATCGGCTACAGCCTCGATGGACAGATGATCGTTGCCGAAACACGAATGATTCGTGAATAACTCCCCCCTCATTCCTGATCCACCTGTGACTAAAAACTAAGACATCATTCTGAATCGTTCTTGAGAGTTGGAGAATCGTCCCGTGAAGAGTATCTCACCTGCCACGTTGACCCTTGTGATGCTGCTGGCGGTCGGCGGGCTCATTGCAGCCTACGTCGCCAAGAAAGTCTTCGCACGAGAAGACGGTCCTCCACCACCGAGCGTCTCAAACGTTCCGATGGCGGTCTCCGACCTGCCTGTCGGTAAGCTCATCACCGAAGGCGATATCGCCATGGGACCTCTGCGGAACGATAAACGCGAACGCGATATGATCCTCAACAAGGATCTCATCGTCGGCCGTTACGTTAAAGAGCCACTCAAAGCCGCTCAACCAGTCCGTTCTGGTTACCTCTATGCCTCCGGACAACGTCCTCCACTGGATGTGGAAAAAGGCATGGTTGCAGTCACCGTCAGCCTCGGCGAACGATCTTCGATCGTCGATGGTCTGGCACAACCAGGCGATTACGTCGACGTCCACTTCAGCCCCAACACGATTCCCAACGATCACCCCGCCTATCGAAATGGCTTCATCATGAAGCTCTTCACCGGCGTCAAACTGATCGCCGTCAATGGCTTGACTCAGGCCTCCAACGTCCAGACTTCTTCCAACACCGCGACTCTGGAACTGACCGAGAAGCAAGCCAACGTCATGATCCTGGCTCAGCAGAAGGGTGAAATCAACCTCGCCTTGAGCACCTCAGGCAAAGGCAACGGCGACCTCGCTCTCGACTCAGCCGATCGCGTCACTCTCGAACAGATTCTTGGTCTCGAACCAGTTCCAGAACCAAAGAAGCCTTTCGAAATGGAAATCTACTACGGCGGTGGTCGCTCGACCTACCAGTTCCAGGACGGTCGCTGGTTCGACGGGGACGACAACACCCGCAACCTCCCACGCGGCTACCAGCGTGAACGAACCTCATCCGCCTTCAGCCGCGGTGCCCAGGGCATCAGCGACAGCAACGATCCAGACAAAGGACGAACCCAAGATAAAGGTGCAGCCAACGCACCCCGCACCCAACCTAGAGAAGTCCTCTCCCCCAACGATGTCTAGCAATTCTCCGCCCCTTCTCCCCCCGGGAGAAGGTGGCCGAGTCTTCGAGGTCGGATGAGGGCCCTCTGCGAATTGCATAGTGCTCACATTCCGTCCCTTCTCCCTTGAGGGGGAGCAGCATTCCGTCCCTTCTCCCTCGAGGGGAAGCAAGGAGTTCGCTCTCGCCGAGAAGGCGAGAGTGAACGACGCGGTAGTCTTCTCAGGAATGGTGCCCGAAGGGCGGATGAGGGTGAGGCATAGGCACTAACCAACTCCCATTACCTCACCAGCCACAGGCAAAACTGTTCCCCACTTCTCAAAACAATCTCCCTTACCAAAACCAGGCCCAAACCCGTGATCAGCCGCAAACTTCAACCCGCTGCACTCAAAAGAACCGGCTCTCTGGTTCCCGCGATCGGCGTGATGCTGCTGGTCATCGGGGCAGCCATGGCGCTGGTCCTTGATCGCCTCTGGATCGACTCCGCTCAGGTCGAACTGCGGACCGCCGCTGAAGCCGCCGTTCTCTCCGCCGGGCACAAACTGCTCGACGACCAGACGCTGGTCAAACGCACGTCCAAAGCGGAAAACGCTTTCGAACTCATCCTCCAGATGCAGGCCCGCATGGCTGCTTCTGAAATCGGCAGCCAGAACCTGGTCGCCGGAAATCAGCTCCTTCTCGATCCCACTCCCGAAGGCGATATCCGCTTCGGTAAGATCGTTCTGAACACGGTCAATAACCTGCCGATGTTTCTCGAAACAGCCACTCACCCGAATTCGATCCTCGTCACCGCTTCTCGCCTTCGTCAACACGGTAACCCCGTCGCGGTCCTCTTCCAGGAACTCATCGGAACCACCGCTGCCGACGCCGTCGACATCGCCGAAGCCACCATCGACGACCGCCCGATTGGTTTTAAACCACTCCCCCAACAAAACATTCCCGCCCTTCCCCTTGCGATCCTCGGCGACGATCCTTTGGCAATCGTTGACCAGTCCTGGAAGACAATGATCGAAGACGGCGCAGGCCTTGATCTCTTCAGCTACGACGAAACAAAGAAATGTGTCGTCAAGAAGCCCGATGGCCTTCCCGAGATGATTCTCGATGCCAACTTCCACCCAGGCGACGATGACGACAAGAAAATCTTCAACGTCGTTCTCCTCGACTTCAACAGCGGCTGTAAAACCAACGCCATCGACCGCCAGATCCGCAACGGCCTGACGGAAATCGACCTCAAACAGTTTGACGGTCAGATCGACTTCCAAAAGAAGAATCGGACAGTCAACGGCAAGACAGAGCTTCCCGAGTCACTCCTGAAAAGCTTTGCAGCCGTCATCGGCCAGCAACGCATCGTCTTCCTGTTTGATCATCTCGCTCCCGTCTCAACCGACGAAAGCGAAGACCAGCAGGTCGACCTCGCCCGCCCCGCAGCGGTCCGCATCATGGCGGTCCGCGTCGAAGGCAACGGCGAGATCCAGCTCGTCGTGCAACCAACCGTCCTGACAAGTCGAACCACCCTCATGCACACCAGTCCCACCTGGAGCAATGAGGGTCTCAAATACAAAAACCGTTACGTCAAGAAACTCTACTTGAGCCAGTAACACACGATCCGTTTCCGAACCAGATTCATTATCCCCAATCAATCGGTCTGCCTGACATCCCCAGGAACAATTCCATGGTCTCAGCTCATCCTTCTAAAGTCGATGCCTCGTACTCCCAGAACCGTGCTGGTTTCCAGGAGCTCAAGACTCGCCTGCACCGTCAGATGGTCGACGCGATCGATCTGTCCAAAGCCGGACAGATGCCCGAAGACCAGCTGCGTCAGCAACTGCGATCCCTCGCCGAACACCTTTGCTCGCTGCAGAAAGAACGTCTCGCCGAATCAGACCGCGAGAAAATGGTCACCGAACTGCTCGACGAAATCTACGGCTTCGGTCCTCTGCAAACCCTGATGACCGACCCCTCGATCAGCGACGTCCTGGTCAACGGTTCGGACACCGTCTTCATCGAACGCCACGGCCTTCTCGAAAAGACAGATGTCCGTTTCGCCAACGACGAACACCTCCTGCGATTCATTCAACGCCTCGTCGGTCGTGCAGGTCGACGGATCGACGAAGTCAACCCGATGGTCGATGCCAAGCTGCCCGATGGCTCGCGTCTCCACGCCGTCATCCCGCCGCTGGCTCTCCGCGGACCGACTCTTTCCATTCGTCGTTTCCGCCAGCACGCAATCACCCTCGACGACATGGTGGCCTCTGGCACTCTGACCCGTCAGATGGCCGACTTCCTCATCAAATGCGTCCAGGGCCGACAGAACATGATCCTCTCCGGCGGTACCGGTGCCGGTAAGACGACAATGCTCAACCAGATCGGCCGTTACATCCCTCACTCTGAACGGGTCGTCACGATCGAAGAAACAGCCGAACTCCAACTGCAACAAAAAGACGTCGTCGGCTTGGAAACTCGTATTCCCAACGTCGAAGGTCACGGAGCCGTCACTCAGCGTGAACTCCTCCGTAACTCACTGCGGATGCGTCCTGACCGTATCATCGTCGGCGAGGCCCGCGGCCCCGAAGTTCTTGACATGCTCCAGGCCATGAACACCGGACACGAAGGGTCAATGAGCACCCTTCACGCCAACGACACACGAGACGCCCTCAGCCGTATGGAACTGATGGTCGCCCTCTCGGGAGCAGAACTCCCCCCCG
Organism: Lacunimicrobium album; assembly: GCF_052161635.1. Taxonomy (GTDB): domain Bacteria; phylum Planctomycetota; class Planctomycetia; order Planctomycetales; family Planctomycetaceae; genus SXPC01. Next base: position 2,294,614 of record NZ_CP197413.1, on the reverse strand, counting down.
TCGTGGCACGTCGTTACATCGCCTCTGCCGTCAACATCCTCATGCACATCTCACGTCTGAGCACCGGCGAACGCAAAGTCATGCGAATCTCCGAGCTTAGAGGTGTCAAAGACAATGAGTACGACATGGAAGACATCTTCGTCTACCGCATGTCGGGCGTCGAAAACGGCCGAGCCAAAGGCGCCTTCTACGCAACAGGCTACGAGCCTCAATGCGTCGGACGCCTCGCAGCCAAAGGCTTCGAAATCGACCGCGACCTCTTCGAAGCCAAAGAACTCGGCTAATTGCATCTCTCCTCCCCCTGTCCCTTCTCCCCCCGGGAGAAGGTGCCCGAAGGGCGGATGAGGGTCTGCAGGCACTACTAGACTCACACTCCCCCATCCAACTCCAGGCAAGACCTTCTCTTCCCTGTACCCCCGACTGACGTAGGACATCCCTCATGGCGACGACCAATTCCCCCGCCATCTCGATCACACCAAAGCCAGAGTTCGCAGGCATCCTCAAACAGCAGGAACGCTTCGCGACCTCGGACCGCAAAGACACGTCCAACCAGATCAACAGCTGGTTCGACCTCGTCATGGTCCAGTCGGGCATTGACTACGCACCAAGCTTCGTCATCTTCCTCTCGATGTTCTCCGCCCTCATCTTCGGCGGTGCAGCCTTCGTGATACAGGAAGACTTCCTGACGACCGCACTCAGCGCCATGGTCGGAGCCATCCTGCCACTAGGCGTCATTCTCAGTATTCGCGCACGACGTCAAACCGTCATGCTCAACCAGATGCCCAACATGGTCGACGAACTGGCCCGAGCCGCCAAAACCGGACGCAGCCTCGATCAGTGTATTCACCTCGTCGCCCACGATACTCCCAGCCCACTCGGCGATGAACTCAAAGACTGCTCCCGCAAAATGCGGATGGGACTCCACGTCGGTGATGCACTCTCCAACCTGACGGAACGCACCGGCTTGAGCAGCATGAAGATCTTCACCATGGCGATCTCCGTCCACCAGACAACCGGGGGTGACCTGGTCTCGGTTCTGGAACGTCTCTCCCGCACACTTCGTGACCGACTCCAGTTCCTGGGACGCCTCCGAGCAGCAACCGCCGCCAGCCGTGCAACCGCCATCCTCATGATCGCGATTCCACCGCTGATTCTCGTCTTCTTCATCTACCGCGATCCCAACTACTTCTCGACCCTGATGAATTCCAGCTGGGGCCGTGGAGCAACCTTCATGGGGATCGCGCTCGAAATCATCGGTGCCCTGTGGGTTCTTCGAATTCTCCAGACCAGCAAACGTACCTAGTCAACATCCTGTTCGTCATTGTCCTCCCGTTTCGATCAGTTCCCCGCACATCTCCTCTACGGATCCGCCATGTTTGACACCATCACGAACATCTGGACCAATATCCTGGCAGCCTGGACAGCCTACCCGCTGCTCCGCCTGACCGCTTACGCCCTCTTCGCTTATGTGATGTATCGCCTCCTGCGACGTGCCATCAATAAGCAGATCGCGCTCAATCAGGATCCAAACGCGCCCAAGCCGGCCAAGGTTGCTAAGCCAGTCAAAGCCGCCAAGGTCAAACCCGTAAAGGCACAACCACTCGCCTCGACGACGCCCGTCGTCGAACCAGCACCCGTCTCGTTCGCAACTCCCGTCGTCGAATCAGACGAACGCCTCTATACACCGCCACAACAGCCAGCCAGCTCCCAGGCTCACTACACCTTCTCCGTCTTCGATAACGACCACAACCAGGACCTCCCGCGCATCGAGCCCGGCGATCTCCCAGTCACGAACTCCTCCGACATGGCCTACGGCGGCGTCACTCCGATGCTCGCCTCGCTGCTGCCAGAATCGAATGAGCGGAAACGTGAAACGAAGAAAGAACTCCAGCACGCCGGCTATTACGAGCCACACGCCTACCAGAACCTCGCCGCATCACGCTATATCGGCGTGATGCTCCCGATCGTCGGTAGCCTGCTCCTCCTCGTCTTCGGACCTCCCGAAGCAGAGTTCATCGCCATCGGAGCCATGCTCGTTCTCCCGCTTCTGGGCTGGTCGCTGCCACGACTCTTCCTGCGTGGAAAAGCCAAGAGCCGTCTGGCCGAAATCGAACAGGGTTTCCCAGACATGCTCGACATGCTCAACATGTGCGTCAGCCAGGGTCTCCCGATTCTCCCTTCGCTCAAACGCGTGGGACACGAACTGGAAGATATCTATCCAGCCCTCGCCCAGGAACTTCGCATCACCTACGAACAAGCCGAACTCGGCAGCACCCAGCAGGCCCTCGAAAACTTCCGCGACCGTGTCGACCTTCCCGACGTCAACTCATTCACCTCGCTGTTGACTCAGACCGAGAGAATGGGAACCTCGATCTCAAACGCGCTGACTCAGTATTCCGACAACATGCGTGAAACACTGAAACAGCGGGCCGACTCGAAGGCCAACACCGCCACCTTCAAACTGCTGTTCCCCACCGTCCTCTGCCTGGTCCCTGCGGTCTACCTCTTCCTCCTCGGCCCAGCCATCGTCGACCTCTCCGAATTCTTCTACGGCGGCGGCTCCCAGGTCCTCACCGACAACACCAACGCCGTCTCCGAAGTCCTCCGCAACGAGAACTAATAGACGATGATTCCCCCCTCCCCGTGTGCCACGGCTGTGCCAGCCGTGCGATCGCGCAAAGAACTACTACTGTGAATAAACTCTGGACGACAAACACGCTCCACTCACACCGATCCACATCATAAATCAACGACCGCAACGCACCCCGTTGTCGACACGCCCCCTTCAGCGTTAAACTAAACCGAGTCACCCCACCCTGATCTCGCGTCGCTGAACAACAAGGAGCGTCCCATGTCGTGGCTTCCCAAACGCAGCATCGTCGTCCCCGTCGACTTCTCCGCCGACTCCAAGCACGCCATCGACCTCGCCCTCTCCATGCTCGACGACAGAACCGGCCTCCACGCCGTCCACGTCCTCTACCCGCTCGACGTCGTCTCCCCAGGCATCGAATTCGCCCCCACCGACGAATCTGACCGCGAAGAAGCCACCCGCGTCTTCGCCAAAAAGTTCATGGTCGAGTCAGGCTACGACGACCTCGAACTCATCATCCGCATGGGCGACCCCGGCACCGAAATCGCCCGCTTCTCCGACGAAGTCAAAGCCGACCTCATCATCATCCCCTCCCACGGCCACCACGGCTGGAAACACTTCTTCCTCGGCTCCGTCACCGAACACGTCATCCAACACGCCCACTGCGAAGTCCTCGTTCTAAGAAAATCCGACGCGACATAACGTCCCTTCTCCCCCCGGGAGAAGGTGGCCAAAGGCCGGATGAGGGCATCGCGCCAACAAGCCTTCTATAAACAAAAAAGACATCCGAAGGCGGTTATAAACTCCATTCTGAAGTCCCCTCCTCCCTTGAGCGGAGCGTCATTCCGTCCCTTCTCCCTTGAGGGGAGAAGGTGCCCGCAGGGCGGATGAGGGTGGGGCATAGGCACTGGTTCGCCAACATCCGCTCTGACCCGTCAGGCAAAGTCTTTCCACAGCGACCCCTCAACTCATTCCAAAAAAATCACCGACTTCCCACTAACTCTCCGACCCACCCTTCCCCGCCGTAACCTCATCCTTCACAACCCCCTCCGCTGTCCCCGACTTCTCCTGCACCACATCCGGATCACCAATCAAGAGGATCTTCCGAAACTGCACCGGCGAACCTTCGCTCTGCAGTCCGATATGCCCACTCGCAGGCACACACCCCCGAACTTCTCGCTGCTTGACTCCGTTGACGATCACCGTCACCGTCCCGTCCGCACTGCTGATGACACATTCATTCCACTGATTCGGCAGAAACGCGGACTGCTGAATCTGCAGGTCGACATCAGACTTCGCACCACCAATCGGCACCACATGCCCGGCCTTATTATGTTGCAACTGCACCTGCAACGCCTGCGGCCAGATCATGTCCTCATCCTGTGAAAACAGCAGAACCCCGCTGTTCCCGTTTTCCCCTTCCGGATAACGCCACTCAAATTTCAAATGGAACTTCGAGAACTTCTGCTTGGTCCGCAAATAACCATAAGGCTTTCCAGTGCAGATCAGACGAGCATCCTGATCCGCATTGTTCAATAACCAAGTTTCCTGTTTCGGCGTCTCAGCAGAGTACTTCTTCCAGATCTGCTCGAACTTCTCGGGCGACAGGAGATTCTGAACGTCCGGATTCGTTTCAAAATTCACCGGCATAACCTGCGAGGGTTTGCTCTCTTGACCGACTCCAGTCGTGGAACCCTGTGGAGAACTCAAAACAGACGACTGCTGAGTCTGGATCGTGACAATCTGCTTAGCCACTTGACCATCGTCCAACAGCGCCAGGACACAATCACTCGACCGCCGATTCCCCCGCTCCACCCGCGGTTCACGCCCCAGCACATCCGACGACAAGCCACCCGCCATGAACATCGTCCATGACGCGATAAAGAAGACCTGCCCAGCCATTCGGCTCAGCTGGTCGATTCGACGATAGCCGCACTGAATCCTCGCGTGCATGCAATTCGTTTCAAAAAAGACTTTTTGAAAGGCCCTTGAGCCTCCTTGGACTGGCCGTGCACCTCAAGGGGAGTATTCAACCGTATCGACTTCCCGCACACGACGCAACTCTCAACCACCTCCCGCGCCAACTCATCCGTTCAGGTCACGAAAGCAGCTCGCCCACTGACCGAAATTCTCCTCGACATCCACCTGCACCGACGCCAGCTGACTCACCAGTTCCGCAGGCTGTTCCTGCAGCCACTCATCCAGCATCCACCGGGCAATTTCTTCCGCCGTCGTGTTGATCACCGGCAGAATCACACACTCTTCCAACGGGAAAACCCAGCGTCGATCTTCAAACTTCACCTCGACCTCATGCTCGCTCGTCACAACCTTGATCGTCGGATGACTCAACGGCAAAAGCATCCGGTGATCCAGTCGATCGACAATCTTCTGCAGCCCATCGCGCAGCGCGATGAAATCATAGACATACTGATTCTGATCCAGAGGCCCCCAGACCTCCGCAGCGACGCGCCAGTTGTGCCCATGCAGCCGCTCGCAGATCCCTCCCGCAAAAGTAATAAAATGCGCCGCCGAAAAGACCAGATGATCCTTCGTGACTCTCACCCGAAACCTGTCCTTCGAAGCAGAAGTCATCCGAACTGCCCTCCCTTCTCACGACAGATAGTCTTGAACCAGCTCACCTTCTCCGCAGACACCGGCAGCATCCCCATCAAGATCCCCGCCAGCAATGTCGCCGCGACCAGATCTGCCGTCGTCCCTGGATTAAGCGTATTGCCATCGGCCCTCAGATAAACATCAAACTCCTTCTGCAGCGTCTGGCTCTCCAGCGTATGTGGCCATCCCGCATCGAGAATTGCCGTCGCTTTCTGCGTCACTTCATACGACGTCTGTCGATCCGTCTTGCGCGAGATCAACGTGTCCGGCAGACTCGACAGCAAATGCAGAAACAACCCGGTTACATTCTGCTCCCAGTCTTCCCAGAAGTCTTCCGACGTCATCTCCAGCCATGGCAGCCCATTCCGACGCACCACCGTAAACCCCGTCGCATACTCCGCCGCAATCGCATCCCGATCGGCCGCTAACCTCATGACAGCCAGCAGTGTTTCCGTCGGCTCCTGCGAAACATCCTGGCTTGGAGTCGTGCTCAATCCCCCCGGCTTCATCGTCCGAATCGCTTCGTAAACAGCCTTGGCGTCCTCAACGGTCAACCCATCGAGCACATCATCCAGATGCTGCTCAATCCCCCCTCGACGATGTGCAACCACCAGCGGAGCCATCAACAGAATAATCCCCAGGTTGACGTTCTTGCTGACCTGCTCATCAACCGCCTTCGCAGCCGCCAGCACCAGTTCCCCCACGCCCCCGGTGTTCTCCCCCATCGCATGCCCAATCAACCGGGCAGCCACCACGAAGTCCTGATAACTCAAATCCACAAACGAAGCCGTCGGATGCACATTCCCCGGCTTCGCCGCCGTCGCTTCCAACAGACACGCCAATTCAATCCGCTCAGCCAGATTCACATCAGTACTCGCAATAGGGAAGGTCATGAGCAGCAGTTTAGCAATTACCACAACCCTCTGTCCAAAGCACAACACCCGACGTTATCGTACATTCGCAAAGTTCGCTCTTTCCTCTTCTTTCCCTTCTCCCCCGGGGAGAAGGTGGCAGCACAACACCTCAGGTGTTTACTAAACACAGTGCTGACGGATGAGGGACCTCTGCGAATTTCCCACAGCCTTCAACCCCAACTCTCCCGAGACATCATGCCAAACCCCCGCTACCACCTCACCCACCTCTCCGATCTCCCACCCGTCCCCTGCCCCTGCGGCGAAGCCCGTCGCGCCTTCACCGAAGACCCCGACCAGACCGCCTCCACCCACCTCGTCACCATCTCCATCAACGCCCGCACCCACTACCACAAACACCACACCGAGATCTACTACATCCTCGAAGGCCACGGCGAAATCGAACTCGACGGCAACCGCCACCCCATCAAACCCGGCGACTCCATCCTCATCAAACCCCACTGCCGACACCGCGCCATCGGCACACTCAAGATCCTCAATACCTCCATCCCCACCTTCGACCCGGAAGACGAATGGTTCGATTGACCCGTCCTCATTCCGGCTGACTAAACTGCTTCCAGGTCAGTAGACAGACAAGAAAGAATTTCCGCTCATCGTCGGAGGTCGGAATGTTCTCGAAATCTTGAATGGCTTTGCGAATGTCAAGAATATCAGCTTTTACCAATGAGCGTTCAAATCGCTGTGAAAGATCGTAGTCTGCCTGATGGCGTTTTTCCTGCATGTCTTTGAAGAGTCTGGCGACTCGTATAATTGCAGCATGCCGCACCTGATAAACCACTTTACCGTTATGCTTTTGAAGTGAAGCATTGGGAAGAGGCATGAACAAGGGCTTCTCAAAGCTTCCCTGCGCGAATGTTCGACAGGAATCTTTCATCGCCTTATGAGAATATGCACGTGCTGTGACAGCGCGATAACTCACCATAAGTGGCTGCGAACCCAGCAGTTGTTGCGTACTGAGATCAATGAGCAAATGAAATAAGACATAATAACTTGCCGAGACGGCCCGTCTCAGGTCTGCCTGTCGTGGCTTACGTTGACCAGCACTTGCCAGTGATTCTGCCTGATCCAGTAGATGAGAGCTAAGTGTTTTCATTGTCCTCATCGTCGTCAGTGCTGTCTTCGCCATCGATATGGATGCCAAAGTAGGGGAATAGTGTAATCCCCTCGTTCTTAATTCGCTCCCAGATCAATTCTTTGATGCTCGAAATTTGATCGCCGGTCATGGCGTCGATATCGGTCCCTGCTTTCAAATTGACAGTCACCCATAACGATTCTTCCTGGTCAAAGTCCCAGTACGGTCGGATATCAACCGTCGAGACGGGCTCCGGAAACGGAGGCTGCTCTAACTTTTCAAGCACTTTCATATTCATGAGATTTTCCTTTGGATAGTCACATTAGTATCCCCCTGTCCTGGCAATCCCGCAAGCACAAAAAAAGCCCCGGAAGGTTTCCCCGCCGAGGCTTCTTCTATCTTCAGGCCAAAGCCAATTAGGCCATCGCCAGTTTCTCTTCTTTTTCCTTACGACGACGAGCAACAACTTCTTCCTGGATGCTCTTCGGTGCCTGACGGTAGCAGAGGAACTCCATGGAGAAGCCACCCTTACCTTGAGTCATCGAGCGAAGTTCGTTCGCGTAATCGAACATCGATGCCAACGGCACTTCTGCGTTGATCACGCATGTTCCAAAACGAGTGTCAGAGTTCGTGATGAGACCACGTTTACTGGAAAGGTGGCCGGTCACCGAACCTTGATATTCTTCTGGAACTTCAACTTCCAGGTTCATGATCGGCTCGAGCAAAGCCATACCGGCTTCGCGGAGCATTTCACGCATACAGTTGAAACCGCAGATTTCGAACGCCATTTCCGACGAGTCGACGTCGTGATAGCTGCCGTCCTGCAGTTGAGCCTGAACGTTCACCACTTCACACTCACACAAAGGTCCCTTGACCAGAGCGCGACGGAAGCCCTTCTCAACAGGAGCGATGAATTCCTTAGGAATACGCCCCTGAGAAACTTCGTTGACGAACATGAACGAAGACTCGGAGTTTTCCGGAGCAGGCCCGATCACGCCTTTGACGTGAGCGTACTGACCAGAACCACCCGACTGCTTCTTGTGCTTGTAGTCATAAGTGACGGCTTTCGTTGGTGTTTCACGATACGCCACGCGAGGTTCGCCGACGATCGTTTCACACTTGTATTCACGCTTGATACGTTCGATGTAAACGTCCAGGTGCAACTGTCCCATCCCGGCGATCAGGGTCTGTCCGGTTTCTTCGTCGGTCATGACTCGGAACGTCGGGTCTTCGCGACGGAAACGCTCAAGGGCCTTACCGAGCTTATCGGCAGAACCACGGTCAGCTGGCTCGATCGACAGACGGATAACAGCCTCAGGAACATAGATGTTTTCCAAAGCGTAGTTCACGCCTTCGCCGCAGAACGTATCCCCCGATGCACAGTCAATACCGACAACCGCGATGATGTCACCAGCACCGGCTTCTTCGATATCAACCCGATCGTTGGCGTGCATACGCACCAGTCGTCCGAAGCGGACCGACTTGCCCGTACGTGTATTGCGATACGATTCGCCCTTCTTGATCTTACCCTGATAAATCCGGGTATAGGTCAACTGGCCGAACTGCTCGACAGTGATCTTGAACGCCATCGCAACCAGAGGAAGTTCGTCTTCAGATTTCAGGATGACCTTGAAGTTGTTGCCGTCCTGAGCTTCTGCAGTTTCTTTTTCCTTGGCCTGCATCGCATTGATGTCGATGGCCTTGTTGTCAATTTCTGGTGGGCTTGGCAGGTAACGGCAGACTGCGTTGAGCAGTTCCTGGACCCCGTTGTTCTTGAACGCCGAACCCATCAGAACGGGCACGATCTCGCGAGACAGTGTCGTCTTGCGGATCAGAGCATGGATCTTGTCGACAGGAACTTCTGCTTCTTCGAGCAGCATTTCCATCAGTTCATCGTCATACAGCGAGAGGGCTTCCAGCATCTCGGCACGACCGGCTTTGGCTTCGTCAAGAAGCTCAGCTGGGATCGGCTCGTAGCGGACATTTTCGCCTTTCTCACCATCGAAGTAGACAGCTCGCATTTCGATGAAGTCGATCACACCCTTCAGGTTCGACTCCAGACCAACGGTCATTTGGAGCGGAACAGGAGTGATGTGCAGCTTCTCGCGGATCTGCTTGATGACGCTCTTCGGATTGGCACCCGTACGGTCGCACTTATTAATGAACGCCAGGCGAGGAACGCCGTAACGCTTCATCTGACGGTCGACGGTCAGAGACTGGCTCTGCACACCACCGACCGAACACAGCACGAGGATCGCACCGTCCAGCACGCGGAGAGAACGCTCCACTTCGACCGTAAAGTCGACGTGACCAGGCGTATCGATGACGTTGATCGTGTAGTCATCGCCATTCGGGGTGTCCCAGTGGACTTGGGTCGCAGCAGACGTGATCGTAATACCGCGTTCACGCTCGAGGTCCATGTGGTCCATGGTCGCGCCATCGCCGCCGCCTTTGACTTCGCCGATCTTGTGGATCTTGCCACCGTAAAACAAGATCCGCTCGGTCAGGGTCGTTTTACCCGAGTCGATGTGGGCGGAAATACCGATGTTACGAACGAAATCCAGTTTCATTTCACGTATCCAAAAAACGTGTCAAAAAGTCCGACGAGAAAATCCGAGTCAGAATATTGTTGTCCGTGCACTCAGAGCACAGATCAACCATTATCGCAAAGGGCAGTCGGGATTAAGACGGGAACAGAGTTCCGCATCCCGACAGTTTTCACTTCACAGCCGTCAACCGGGGCCTGCGCCCGGCGATGAAGTTGGGCATCGTAGCTTTCGGCCTGTACTGAGGGAAGTGAGAATCCTGAAATTATGGAAATGCAAGCCCTTGCGGTCAAGAGTCCCCGCCTGAATCCTTCTCAACCACGTGAAAGGTCGCCGCACGCGGAGCAGCGATTCGCTCTAGAACGCTCTCGAAAAAAGTGTCAGGAACCCTCGATGATAAGCCCGTCTTGATTCTACTTCACATCCCCGACGGCCAACCCGAGTTCATTCTCTGGTGTTGGATCGATCATCATCGGCGGCACATCAACCATCGGCTCATGCTTCACCGGCGCCGGGGCCGACTGCAAAAAGAACGACAGCACGATCGACGTCACCCCAAACCCCATTCCAATAATCCCCGCGACCCAGTAATTCGTCAGCGGCCCGCCTTTGAACTGCTCTCCAATCACCGCCCCCGAGATCAACGGCCCGATCGCCGTCCCGAAGTGCGTCGTCGCCGTTGACAGATTCATAAACGCCCCGCGCAGCGTCGGGTCCGCACTCCGCAGGATCATCGCTTGCGCCGGCACCATCCGCCCCGACGCGAGCACCATAAACGCCGCTGTCACAACGATCCCGACCGCCAGATTGATCGTCGGCAGGTTCGTCGTAATCGCCGTCATGATGACTGCCCCTGTCCCCGCCATCAGAAATGTCTTGTGTGGCCCGATCTTGTCCGTCAGCCACCCGGTCGCATTCACCATAAACAGCGTGCAGATCCCTGCTGCCGCGTAAACGTAAGGAATGTCGTCCTCCGTCAGCCCGCAGTTCGCGACATAAAACGGGGCAATAAACGGGACGATAATAAACGTCCCCAAGACCGTCGCGAGCATAAACGCCAAAGACCACAAATGGTTCGGCTGCTGCACGACCGCCCCAAACTGCCGAAACGGATTCGCCGGACGCCCCACACGATGTCCTGTCAACGAAGGCAGTCGCATGAAGATCAACATCCACACGAACACACCCAGAATCGCGATCGCCAGAAACGGGGCATTCCAGCTGTCATACCGATTCGCCAGCATCAACCCAATCGGCAGCCCGATCGTCGAAGCCACCGCAAACGATGACATCACCGCCCCGATCGCCCGCCCACGTAACGCTGGCGGAAAAACATCCCCAATAATCGCCATCACCCCCGACGCAGCAATCCCGCCAAACAGCCCCGCGAACCCGCGAGCAATCAGCAAGTGCTCATAATCCTTCACAATCCCGCAGTACCACGTCGCCACGATAAACCCGCCAAACGACGCCAGCATCATCGTCCGTCGATCCAGACGGTCCACAAAGCTCGACGCGACGACCCCCGCAATCACCGCCGCAAACCCATACGCAGAAACAACATAGCTAAATAACTGCGGCGTGATTCCCAAATCAGTCCGCAGCGTATCCCCCAGCGGCATGATGATCACAAAATCGAGGATGTGTGTGAAATTCACCGCTGCTAACAGCAGGATCAGCGACCAGTCACCCAGCGTCAATTGTGTGCGGCTGGCCGACTCGGGAACATGAGAAGTCATGCGATATGCGTTCTTTGGATGAAGGATCGTAGCCATGGAACGCCAAGCCGAAAGGCTGTGACGCACATTCTAAAGGCAGTCTTAATACTTAGCGTGGTAATTATCACCATCTCTCTCAGCAATTCCATCCGAAATGTGGAAACTGCGCCTATCGCCCAGTTGACTGCTCGGAATACAACCAGTTAGACCAACCGGTCCAGAAAATGCACGCTGTTAAGTTTCACTGAACACCTTTGATACAAAAATAGACAACCATGAGCGCAGCATCCGAACAGAAAAAATCTGTCTCCACGGGTATCCGTGGCTTGGATCATATCCTAAGCGGTGGTTTTACCCCCAACCGCATGTGTCTGATCGAAGGAACTCCAGGAGCCGGAAAGACAACTCTCGCCCTCCAGTTCGTGCTGGCGGGCAGAGACCAAGGTGAAGCCGTGATGTACATCACGCTCTCTGAGACAGCAGAAGAACTCAAAGCCGGTGCCGAGTCGCATGGCATGAATCTGGATAACGTCGAAATCGTCGAGATCATTCCCCAAGAGGAAGAACTCGACCCGGATAACCAGTTCTCGATGTTCCCTTCCTGGGAAGCTCAGTTAAGCCAGACAACCCAGACGATCCTCTCCCGCGTCGATCAGTCTCGCCCCCTGCGAGTCGTCATCGACTCCCTCTCCGAACTTCGCCTGCAGTCTCAAAATGCCCTTCGCTTCCGTCGCCAGATCCTCTCCTTGAAGCAATTCTTCCTCGGTCGAAACTGCACCGTCCTCATGCTCGACGACAAGTCGTCCGACATGACCGATATCCAGATGCAAAGCATCGCCCACGGCGTCCTTCAACTCGAGCAGCTCTCTCCCGAATACGGCTCCGACAGACGTCGTCTCCACGTCACCAAGATGCGTGGCAAAAACTACAGCGGCGGGTTTCACGATTTCATCATCGAACAGGGCGGACTGGTTGTCTTTCCACGCCTGATTGCAGCCGAACACACAGAAGACGTCGAAATCCCAACGTATCTTCTCTCCAGTGGCATCAAACAACTCGACGACCTCCTCGGCGGCGGCATCGAATACGGCACCAGCGTGCTCCTCACCGGGCCGGCCGGTAGCGGCAAATCAACCCTCTCTTACCAGTACGTCAAAGCCGCCTTGGATCGCGGCGACTCCGCAGCCATTTTCACATTCGATGAACGACGCGTCAGCATCCTCCGTCGTGCCCTCTCCATGGGGACCGATATCGAAAAAGTCATCCGCACCGACAAATTGACCATCCAACAGGTCGACCCCGGAGAACTTTCGCCCGGCCAGTTCTGCGACCTGGTTCGCCACGCTGTCGATGTCGAGAAAGTCAGTGTCGTCGTCATCGACAGCCTCAACGGCTTCCTCGCCTCTATGCCAGAAGAACGCTACCTCGTTATCCAGATGCACGAACTCCTCACCTACCTCGGACATAAAGGCATCGTCAGTTTCTTGATCGTCGCCCAACACGGTCTCCTCGGTTCGTCCATGGTCACACCGATCGACACGACCTATCTGGCAGACGCCGTCGTCCTCCTGCGTTACTTTGAAACCGCAGGACAAGTCAAACGCGCGATCTCCGTCATGAAGAAACGAAGCGGAAACCATGAGAAAACGATCCGCGAATTCAGTCTCGACAACGACGGTATCCATATCGGCGAACCATTGACCTCCTTCCATGGCGTTCTCACGGGAACACCCGAGTACAACGGTGACATCAAACCGCTGATGGGTGGTTCCGATGAATAAAGCCATTCTTGACGCAACCGATAACGAGCGACGAGTTCTCATCCTCGGGCCAACGGCCAAAGACATCGCCTTCTGCAAGAAAGTCTTCCAGAACGCCGGTATCGACAGTCATGCCTGCAGCGATATTCCGGAACTCTGCGACGAATTTGAACGCGGGGCGGGCCTGCTGTTGATCACCCAGGAAGTCTTCGTCAAACGAGATTCGTCTCGCCTGACCAAGCTTCTTGCCAGTCAGCCGCCGTGGTCCGATATCCCCTTGCTGCTCCTCGTCTCCAGTCAGCTGGATGGCTCTCAAAACCCAGAACGCCTTCCTCCAATCGAACGCGTCACTTATATCCGCCTGCCCGTCGAAGTCCTCGCTCTGGTCAGTAGTGTGCAAGCTGCCCTGCGAGACCGCACACGCCAATACGCTGCTCGCAATCTCCTCAAGCAGCGAGAAGCTCAGGCCGAAGAGTTACGACAAGCCGATCGTCGCAAAGACGAATTCCTCGCAACCCTCGCGCACGAACTCCGAAACCCCCTCGCTCCTCTCCGCGCCGGAGTCGATATCCTCCTCCTGGATGACGACGGTGTGAAAGAACGTGACGACACCCTCAACATCATGGACCGTCAGCTCCAGCAGATGGTCCGCCTCATCGACGACTTGCTCGACGTTTCTAGGATCACCCGCGACAAGCTGACTTTGAACCTCCATCGTGTCGAGCTGAAAGGCATTATCCAAAACGCCATCGAGTCCACATGCCAGCTGATCGACAACTCCGGCATCTCCTTAAACGTCTCCCTGCCTCACACACCGATCTACATCCTCGCAGACCCCGCACGCCTCTCGCAGGTCTTCGCCAACCTCCTCAACAACGCCGCCAAATACACGGAATCAGGTGGCCACATCGAACTCCGGGCGCACATCGAAGCCGGCAAACTTCATGTCGATATCCAGGACACCGGCATCGGCATCCAGCCTGACATGCTCGTGAACATTTTTGATATGTTCTCTCAAGTCGATACCTCGCTCAACCGCTCACGCGGAGGCCTGGGCATCGGCTTGACCCTTGTCAAACGCCTGATCGAACTCCACGGCGGCGAAGTCAGCGCGACCAGCCAGGGAACAGGAAAAGGCAGCCAGTTCACCGTCAAACTCCCACTCGCGACCGCAGAACCCAACGAGTCCGACGATCACATCTCGACTCCCAAAGAAAACCTCCCCAGACACCGCGTCCTCGTCGTCGACGACACCCCCGCCGCACGCTTCATGCTCTCCAAACTGCTGGAAAAACTCGGCCAGGACGTCTGCGTCGCCGAAAACGCCCTGCAGGCCATCGAACTCTTCGAAACCACCAACCCCGACATCGTCATCTCCGACATCGGCATGCCCGACATCGATGGCTACGAACTCGCCCGCCGCCTCCAAAAACTCCCCGCCCGCCATTCCGCCCGCCTCATCGCCCTCACCGGCTACGGCCAAGCACAAGACGCTTCCCTCGCCCTCAACGCCGGCTTCGACCAACACCTCGTCAAACCCGTCAGCATGACCACCCTCAGAGAAACCCTCGCCCTAAAAAAATAACTCCGCTCCCCCTCCGAAGGCGAGCGGGGGGTGTCAACCCCCTGTCTTCTATAGTAGATAAAGCGACCAGTACGTCCAAGCATTGCGGGTTGCTCAAAGCTCCGCCCCACCCTTACCTGGTTATTCACTAAAGTTCAAAATCCGTTGCTAATCCTTTCCAATCAATTCCAGCAATCGTTCGCCGGATTTCCTCATCCACCGGGAATGCATACTCATTCTGAAACCAGATAATAGTCAGCTGTGAATAATCAAAATCAGAGTATTTGACAGGTGTCGTGCAATAAAATCTTCCTATGCAGGTCACTTTCGGCAACGATGCTTCCGCTCCCAAACGTTTGTAGAACAGATCATTCGGGTCTGTTTGAGGCTTGTCTGTCAATCCGCTTTCGGGACGGATCAGAAAAGGCTTTGATTGTTTGGGGCATGCTTGGGAAAGTGCTTCCATCATTCCTTCAATATCCCTTTGGTTCCACTTTACTCGAGGACTCCCCTCTAGCCACCAGAAGTGAGAGAGCTCTTGCTTAAGCTCAAACAAAGTAAGCTCGTCCCCGCAATTCAGATGAAATATTTCTTGCACAACACGCCTCTCTAATCCCAAGTAATTCAGTACGACCTTCACTATACGCAATCAAAAAACAAAAAGCCCCCGCCATGTTTCACGCCGAGGGCTTTCCTATCTCCCAGGCGAGCGGGGGGTGTAAACCCCCTGTGCCTTTCATTCGCTATTAAAACCTACTTCTCCTCAACCGCTTCCTCAACCACCGCCTGAGCACCCGCCAGTCGAGCCGCTAAACCACGGGGCTTACATCCCCAAAACGACTCCATAGTGCCAAGGAGGTAGATCGATCATCTGGCATGAACGAAAATGGCCTGCTTGTTTCCCCCAGGCGATGATCTGCTCGGGGGTGGGACGAATCTCCAGGCGAGGTCCTCGTGGCGTGTCACCGTGCCGCCAGTGAATCACCAGAATCCGCCCTCCGCTGGTGACCGCGTTAGCCGCGAGTCGAAGAAGTTCAATCGGCTTCTCACAATGAAGGATATTAAACAACAGGACGGCATCGACTGTCACACCGAACCCTTGCTCCACCACGTCGCGCACTTCGAACACAATATTCTGGCGTCCCTTCGCCCGGATTTTGGCACGCTCGACCATCGTCTCGTCGATGTCAAACGCGTAATGCGTTCCGCGAATGGTCTCTGCGACAGGAAGCGTGAACGAACCGTAGCCGCAGCCGAGTTCCGCAACATCGTGGGCGCGAGCGATCTCCAGCTTCGAGAGGATCAAGGGGATGTCAAATAACGATTCCCAGTACAACTCCTCGGGCATTCCGCTGTCACGTACCTTCACCGCCCATCCTCCAAGGCTCACTTTGCTGGTTGAAAGCCCGCTTTGATCAGCTCTTCGTAGCCGGGCTTGAGTGCACGCACCGTGTACCCTTGATTCTCAAGGACGAGGCCCGCTGATTTGGCCCGCATACCAACAACACAAAATGTGTACAGAATCTTTTCCTTATGTTCCTTGAGCGTGTTCTCCAATTTTGCCGCATCAAAACTATGCTTTTGCAAAGAGGAGACAGGCACAAAAATCGATCCTTCAAGATGTCCCTGATTCCACTCTTCCTGACTTCGCACATCAACCAGGAATGCTTTCCCGTCTGCTACATTTTTCTTGACGATCTCCAGTGAATCGTCCGTGAATTCGATGGTTCTGCGCGCAGCCTTGTTGCGAGGGTCGTCGGCAGGGTTGAGATAATTGATCGTCCACGGACCTTCACCGTGAAACTGCACAATCGTCTCACCTTTGGTCCATACAAAGTGCTGCATGCCTGCTTCCCAATGCCCATAGGTACCGACCGGCATCGCCTGTGTTTTGGTCGCGTCAAATGTGTCTCCCATTCCGATATGAAATGTACCCGCGATAACAGTGACGCGTTCCGTTTTCGGATGGGTGTGCGGCGGAATGCGGTAGCCGTCAGGGACCTTGACCCGAAAGACAAATGGACCTTCCTTTGTCGGGTCACCTTCCAGCACTGCAATCGATGCCCCAGGGGGAAGAGACGCTGGGCCTTGCTGAAACTTCATCGCGTCAGGCGAATACAATGAAGCCCCTTGCATGTCACCATGCGGAGGCTGCGAGGCTCGCGTCATGGAACATGCCAAAAGCAAAAACAGAACAGCGCTACAACGTAAGCAAGAATGCATCGACAGCCCTTTTCTTCAACGCGTTTGACGGAGAGAGTGTTAACGTCAAGAAATCCCGCCAACGACAATAGATACGACCGACTTTTTGATGATAGTTGGACAGGCTTGGGATGTAAACAAGTGAAAGATCTGGTAGCGACTACATCCCATGCACACAGCTTGGAGGAGAGCATGGGATGCACTTAGACGCATAAACGTAGAAATCACGTTTGCTCAACGCTGCGAGTAGAAACACCTTCTCATTGCGACGTCTCGATGAACGTGGTGATCAGCACGAAAAAACAAAAAGCCCCCGCCATGATTCATGACGAGGGCTTCCAAATCTCCCAGGCGAGCGGGGGGTGTAAACCCCCTGTGCCTTTCATTCGCTAATAAAACCTACTTCTTCGCAGCCGCTTCCTCAACCGCAGCCTGAGCAGCCGCCAGTCGAGCAACCGGAATACGGAACGGAGAGCAGCTGACATAATCCAGGCCGACATTGTGGCAGAAGATCACCGAGGCTGGATCGCCGCCGTGCTCGCCGCAGATACCGATCTTGAGTTTGTCGCGAGTCGAACGACCGCGCTCAACACCCATCTTGATCAGTTCACCCACGCCAGTCTGGTCGATGGTCTGGAACGGATCGTTGGGAATGATGTCGTTTTCGCGGTAGTAACCAATGAACCCGCCGTAGTCATCGCGGCTGATCCCGAGAGTCGTCTGGGTCAGGTCGTTAGTACCGAAGCTGAAGAACTCAGCGGTCTTGGCAATCTCGTCAGCACGGACGGCTGCACGAGGAACTTCGATCATCGTACCAACCATGTAGTTGATCTCGACGCCCTTCTCCTTCATGACCTGAGCAGCGACATCCTTGACGATCTTCGCCTGGTTGTCGAGTTCGGTCTTGAAGCCGACCAGCGGCACCATGATCTCTGGCAGAACGTCGATGCCTTTCTTCTTGACATCGCAAGCCGCTTCGAAGATGGCTCGTGCCTGCATCGCGGTGATTTCCGGATACACAATCCCCAGTCGGCAGCCACGGTGACCCAGCATTGGGTTGGCTTCTTTCAGCTCTTCGACGCGACGGACGATGGCATCCTTGCTCGTTCCGGTCATGTCGGCCAGCTTATGAGCCAGTTCCGGCTGCTCGTGCAGGTGGTGCTCAGACAGGAACTCGTTGAGTGGCGGATCGAGCAGACGGATCGTAACAGGACGTGGTCCCATTTCGGTGAAGAGAACCGTGAAGTCTTCGCGTTGGAATGGCAGCAGCTTGTCGACTGCCTTCTTGCGATCTTCGGTGTTCTCAGCCAGGATCATCTCTCGGATCTCATCCAGGTGAGAGAAGAACATGTGCTCGGTACGACACAGACCAACCCCTTCAGCTCCGAACGCAACAGCCTTGGCCGCATCTTCCGGTTCTGCGTTGGCACGAACCTTCAGCTTACGCTTGGCATCGGCCCATTCCATCAGTTGAGCATAACGCTGATACATCGGAGCATCAGCTGGCTTCTTGGTCTTGGTGATCAGAACTTCGATGATCTCTGAAGGAGAGGTTTCGACCTTACCTTCAAAGACTTCGCCGGTGAATCCGTCGATCGAAATCCAGTCGCCAGCCTTCAGAACCTTATCGCCAACGGTGACGGTCGCAGTGTGGTAGTCGACTTCGAGAGCCTGACAACCGACGATACAGACCTTACCCATCTGACGGCTGACCAACGCAGCGTGCGAGCTCGCACCGCCGAAGGCTGTCAGAATTCCCTTGGCGATCTTCATCCCGCGAAGGTCTTCCGGGCTCGTTTCGCGACGAACCAGGATCAGCTGGCAGTTTGGATCTTTCTCAAAGACAGCTTCGGCATCAGCAGCGTGGAAGCAGATCTGACCGGTCGCAGCACCAGGACCAGCATTGATCCCGACAGCCAGCAGCTTGCCCGCTTCCTGAGCCTTCTTCTTCGTCTTAGGATCGAAGATCGGCTGCAGCAGCTGGTTCAGGTCGTCAGCAGGAATACGCTTCTTGGTGAGAGCCATTTCCTTGGTGATGAACCCATCGTTGACCATATCAACGGCCAGACGGACAGCCGCAAAACCGGTTCGCTTGGCGTTACGGGTCTGAAGCATCCAGACCTTCCCTTTTTCGATCGTGAACTCGATGTCCTGCACGTCTTTGTAGTGCGTTTCGAGTTTGATCCCGATCTCGGTCAGCTCTTTGTGAGCAGCTGGCATGTCTTTGCCCAGAGTCTGCTCAATTCGCAGCGGAGTACGAATACCAGCGACGACGTCTTCCCCCTGAGCATTGATCAGGTAATCGCCATTGAAGCCCGGCTCGCCCATCGAACAGTCGCGGGTCAGACCGACACCAGTCGCACAGTCATCGCCGAGGTTACCGAAGACCATGGCTTGAACGTTGACAGCGGTACCCCACTCGTGAGGAATGCCGTACTGACGACGATAAACGATCGCGCGATCATTCATCCAGCTCTTGAACACGGCGCCAACCGCACCCCAGACTTGTTCCATCGGATCCTGAGGGAAGTCCTGACCAGACTTCTCGCGGACCATCTTCTTGAACTGGGCGACAACGTCTTTGAGTTGCTCAGCCGACAGTTCCGAATCGAACTTCACGCCAGCCTTATGCTTGACGTTATGCAGGATCTCTTCGAAGTAGTCTTCTTCTTCCTTCTTCTCAGGTCGAACTTCGAGCACGACGTCTGAGTACATCTGAATAAAGCGACGATAGCTGTCCCAGGCGAACTGAGCATTGCCAGACGCCTTCGCCATGATCTCGACCGTCTCATCATTCATTCCGATGTTGAGAACGGTGTCCATCATACCGGGCATCGATTCGCGGGCACCCGAGCGGCAAGACAGCAGCAGAGGATTCGTCTTGCTGCCGAATTCTTTGCCCATCGCCTTGTTGATCGCGACGATGTTCTCTTCGACTTGCTTCTTCAGCTCAGGCGGATAAGTGCGATCGTTGTCATAGAAGTAGGTACAGACTTCAGTCGTAATCGTCAGACCGGCTGGCACTGGCAGACCAATGCGGTTCATCTCAGCGAGGTTAGCCCCCTTACCGCCGAGCAGGTTTTTCATCGTTGCATCGCCGTCAGCCTTGCCGGCACCGAAGAAATATACGTATTTCGTTTCAGCCATCGTCCTTAAATCCTGCCTTGAAGTGAGAAAGAGAAAGCTGACCCGCGGTGCCCGACCTGTGCGCAGAGGTCCCGCCGCTTCAGCTGTCTGATCATTGCCATTGGGAGAGTAAATACGAAAGGGCGCTCAGGTATTCAGGATGCTGACAGTAGCAGCGCCGTATCCTTTATTCAAGCGTCGGACCGGATTACCGCTACGCTCGATTTATTCATTAACATCTGATGTAGATTTGATTTGGGTCAATCCGACAGTTCCAACGAAACAGCTCTCAGGAATTCCCGAAAAACCTCTCCAGACGCCGAGTGCAGCTTGACCTGTTTCCGCCCGACCGGTCACAATAAAGTCACCCTTCTTTTGAAACCCGTTTCCGGCGGCTGACCCAGGTTCTCTCGCCCTGGTCGCGATTCTCTTCAGAAATCACACCCATGCAGGCAAAACTTATCCCACTCAACGGCGGGACGCACATCACGATCACACGCGATCTCAGCGTCGTCGGGCGGAAAAAAGGCCTCTGCGACATCATCGTCGACCACAACAGCATCTCCAAACTCCACTGCGTCATTACCAAAACTGACGGACTCCTCTTCGTCCGAGATCTCGGCAGCACCAACGGTACCCGCGTCAACAACCAGCGCATCCTCCGAGGCGCCCTCCTCCCCGGCGACGAACTCGCCTTCGCCCGCGTCAAATACAAAGTCTTCCTCGGCCCCGGAGACCCCGACGTCTCCTCCGAAGACAAAACCGAAGTCTTCATCACCACGCCCATCACCCCCGAGCAATTCTGACCTCCTCATACCTCCCTTCTCCCCCCGGGAGAAGGTGGCCGAAGGCCGGATGAGGGCAACGCGCCAACAAGCCCTCTAAAAATTAACGGCACTCCCGAAGGCAACCCCCCCACCCCATTCCGAGTGTCCCTTCTCCCTTGAGGGGAGAAGGTGCCCGAAGGGCGGATGAGGGTGGGCGCAAGGCAACAACAGACTCCCCATGCGCAACAGTCATAAGGCACCCTCACCTCCCGGGTGGCCCAGCCGTTCATGGCTGGGTGAGCAAAGCTCACAAGAAGCGTCACCATACGCACTCATTTCGCCCTACCATTCCGAGTCGAACTCTTTCTCCACAGAAAACAGCTGCCCATCCCTCCCCCCACCTGTCCCAATCATACCGCTTCTAACGATAATCCCCACGCAAATCGTGACCTACACTTCATCATGCCGATAGCAACGAATACCGTCTCAAGTCCCCGTATCCCCGTTGTGTGATCCCATGCTCACTCGCTCTCTTCTGATCCTGATCCTGACGACCCTCAGCGTCATCTCGTCAGGCTGCGAAGAACACAAAATCACCTTCTTCGAAGTCAAACGCATCGACGAACCGCTCGACGTCAACGAGCTCGCCATCGTCGTCAACATCCTCGAAACCTTTTCCCATGACCAACTCAAACAACTCCCCCCAATCTTCGCCTCTCTCCCCGACTGGGAAGCCAACCGCACCCTCTCCGTCGCCTCCCTGACCCGCGAAGAAAACGAGCGCATCAACAGCCTCTGGGATTACGACACCCTCAAGTACCGCTTCGACCGCAATCGCCCGCTCCAGAAACTGCTCAAACATTATCACATGACCCAGAAGCAATTCTTGGGTCTGGTCCGCTGCGTCGGCATCGCCATGGCCGCCTCGCGCGTCCCACCTGATTACGACTTCAAATTCAACATCCGACGCTCCCTCGAACACATCTCGCGTCTCGACACCGACGACCGCCCCTTCGCCACCCTCACTCCCGATAAGCAATACGAAGTCGAACACCTCGCCCAGTATCTCGCCCGACGAGACCGCTGCGAACAACTGATTCAAGTCCCCGACTGCAACAAAGAACTCGTCACCAAATACCTCGACCAGCTCGCCAAAGTCATGCCCCCCAGCTACCTCGACAACCCCATCGCCCCCGTCACCGACTGGCAGGAAGAATACGGCGTCCCCTTCCAGGAAGTCACCGACCGCGTCCCCTCCGACGCCTCCCTCCACTGGCAACGCAACGAAAAACTAATCAACCACTAACTCCCAGGCGAGCAACATCCCGTCCCTTCTCCCCCCGGGAGAAGGTGGCCGAAGGCCGGATGAGGGCATCGCGCCAACAACCCCTCTAAAATTAACGGAACTCCCGAAGGAAAAACCCCACCCCATTCGGAGCGTCCTTCTCCCCCGGGGAGAAGGTGGCCGAGTCTTCGAGGTCGGATGAGGGACCTCTGCGAATTTAATTTAGCTAGAACATCGTCCCTTCTCCCTTGAGGGGAGAAGGTGCCCGAAGGGCGGATGAGGGTGAGCGCTAGGCACCGACAGACTCACACTTCGCGACCAACTTAAGGCATTCCTTCACTCTCCCTCCTTAAATCAAATCCGTCTTCTCCATCGTCTCAATACTGAACGACCCAAACCACATCACCGCCTCCTTCAACGGCACACGAAAACGACCATGCTCCGTCGTGTACCCGTGCTCCAACCCATCCGGCCCCTTCGGCGTTCGCGTATTGCCGAACGGATTCCAGAATAGAACGGTGTCCGTCTTCTCGTCGTAATCCAGCACCCCATACGAGTGGTTGTAATAAATCCCGGAAACAATCGCCTGCTTCCCCTTCGGCCCGCAACCACCCACCACCAGACGCCCTTCCGCAAACGCCGCCTTCAAGTCATCGCGCAGCGGCTGAAGATCCGCAGCACTCGACCCGTCGTCATTCTTCACATCACGATACTGCTCGCAGCCATGTCGTCGCACGAAATGCCCCGTCAAAATCTGCAGCGGCACATTCGGCGTTCCACCCACCCCAATCAAACTCAACGGCGTCGCATGCTTGCCCGACTTCGAATTCGCCAGCATCACCGTCCCGATCGCCTTCTCATACATCACTGTCCAGGCCCCGGTCCCGCGTGACGTCGCTCCAATGAGCAACTCCCCATCCGTCGGCGCATCGAGCTCCTTCGTCACCCCACTGCCATACGTCACAAGAACCTTCCCGTTCTCCAAAGGCTTCATCATCGACACCAGACGCTGGGGATCTTTGTAAGCACACGTCCCCAGACTCGCAATCAGAAAACAGTCTCCCAGGCGCCCCTGGCTGATCACATCAATATTCGGCGTCCCCTCGGTGAACAACTCCCGCTGCAGCTTCGGCAACTTCTCCATATGCGACTCAAACATCGATTCAAACTTCGGCTGCTCGACTTCCTCCGTCGACTTCGTCTGCAGGCTGACCGCAATCTTCTCCAGGTTCGCCGGTGCAAAACCCTTCACCGCCCGCGACCCACGACGCAACGAAGCCGCAGCCGCCGCAACATCCCCCTTCACCGCAGGATTATGGACCGCCAGCTCAATCTCTTTCTGATCAAGCTCACCATTCTTATCGAGGTCCCACGCCCTGAAATTCCGCTTCACCAAATCAAAAAACGGCGTCGACAGCGTCGCAACCGACTTCAGCTTAGCTTCGACCGGCCCCTTCGTCTGAGCAACCGCGACCGAGAACCCGCTGACCCACACCACAACCGCAACAAGCAAAGCAGACGAAACACGAACAACGTCAGACATAGAAATCCCTGTTCGAGCAAATATCCCTCATGGGAACGCATAGCGCAACGCACCCACCCCCAACATACCGCCGCTACTTCTATTTTGTGTAGCACGAAGAACCCACTTCGCGCAAACAATCAGCATCTCCGCGCAACACATCAATCCACCCTACATAGCTCCCTTCTCCCCCCGGGAGAAGGTGGCCGAAGGCCGGATGAGGGCATCGCGCCAACAACCCCTCTAAAAATTAACGGAACTCCCGAAGGCAAACCCCCACCCCATTCCGAGTGCCCTTCTCCCCCGGGGAGAAGGTGGCGGCGCTTCGCCGACGGATGAGGGTGAGCGCTAGGCAACAACAGACCCCCCTGCGCAACAGTCATAAGGTACCCTCCCCCTCCCGGGTGGCCCAGCCGTTCATGGCTGGGTGAGCAAAGCTCACAAGAAGCATCACCATACGCCCCCAATTTCATCTCACCCTTCCATCTTTGAATTGGGTCTATCCCGAGAGTCACCTCCGCCACCTGCATTTACTATCAACCCCCATTGCGCATTCAAAGCTGCTGTGAATAGATTTTGTCGACAATCTTAATCAACTCAGTGGCGAACTTTTTTATCTCGAATACATCCACTTCGCTTTCACATCCAGCGTAAACTCGACGACCTTCATTTCCGAATCCGATGTTCAACATGATTTGCAAAGAGACAGACACGTCGTCGGGATCTCTTAAAGATAATTGAAACCCGATATTCATCGGGACGTAAGTAAATCGATTCTCGCAAGTTTCACTCGATTGCTCGATGACAAAATCTGACAACCGCTTTAAGTCCTTGAAAGAAACATAGAACGGAACACTCGTAATGCCGGGCTGATTGAGCTGAGGATCGAATACGATCGAAGTAACACAGTCAAGATAGAATTCTTCGGGGTCTTTCAGGAGAGTCGTCAGTGAAAACTCCACTGTAAATCCATGGCACACCAAGACTGCCTTTTGTGATTCGTCCATACGACGTTGCTACCTGATGACTCGATTCAAGTGATGCTACTTTATCAGTGAATTCTAGCACTTCTGCTCGTTCCACCAGTATCTTCAATCGCAAAAGACAGGGGACTTCCACCCCACAGCTCCGGGTGCCACTGGCTCCGCCAGTGTCTTCCTCTTTCCAAAAAAACAGCGTGCACCACCCCCAATGCACGCTGCGGGTTCTTCCCAAACTTACTTCTGCACCAGCAACCGATGCTGCTCATTGGCAGGCACCTGCTCATAGTGACTCATCTCCAGCGCAAACGACCCCCGCCCACCCGTCAAGCTCGACAGGATGCGAGAATACGTCATCACACTCGACAACGGCACCTTCGCGGTAACCAACTGAAATCCCCCCGGCTGAGGCTGCATCCCCTCCACCCGCCCTCGTCGCGAGTTCAGATCACCGCTGACCTCGCCCAGATACTCATCGGGCACATAGATCTCAATCTTCACAATCGGCTCCAGCAACATCGGACTCGCCGACGTCGCCAGTTCCTTGAAACAGTTCCGAGCCGCCGTGCGGAACGCCGCTTCGTTACTGTCAACCGGATGATCCTTCCCGAAGAAGACCTCCACACAGAGATCCTGCATCGGGAAACCCGCAATCACTCCCTCCTGCATCTTCTCCGAAATCCCCTTCTCTATGGCAGGCAGATACTGATTGGGAATCGACCCTCCCGAAATGCGATCAACGAAGGCAAAGTTCCGATCCGCGTCATAGGTATAACGTCGCAGATGCGGAAACCGGTCGAGATTAAAATACTCACTCGGCCGAATGTTCTTCGGCATCGGCGATACCTTCAGATGCACCTCCGCAAATTGCCCCGACCCGCCGCTCTGCTTCTTGTGACGATAGCTCCCCTCGATGGTGCTCATGATCGATTCGCGATAAGGAATCTTCGGCACATGCGTGATGATATTCACCTTCTCGCGCTGCGTTAAGCGCTCCTCGATCAGACTGAGGTGATACTCGCTCAACCCCCGCATGACGATCTCCTGCGTCTGGTCATCTCTCATGACGACAAACGTCGGATCCTCCTGCTCGATCTTGTGCAGCATCGTCGAAATCTTCTGCTGATCCGCCCTGCTCTTCGGCTCAACAGCCAGCCCGATCATCGGATTCGGATACTTCATCTCCGGCAGCCTCGACGAATTCGGCTGGTCCGTAATCGTATCCCCGATCTGCAGATCCTCGACCTTCACCAGCGCCACAATCTCCCCTGCACACGCCGTCGAAATCGGCTGATACGTATTCCCCTGCACATCGACAATCTGGTTCGCCTTGAAGAACCGATCCGTCCTCGGGTTATACAGCAACGAGTCCTTCGACAGCTTGCCCGAGAAAATCCGCACATAACTCAACCGCGAAATGAACGGATCGATCCGCGTCTTGAACACCTGCGCGACTAGCGGCTGGTTCTCCGTCAACAGCAGCGTCAAATCTTCCCCACGAGGCCCGACCGCATGGCGCTCCAGCAGCCCCGCATCCGGCGCATACTTGCAGACCGACATCAGAAACTCATCGATCCCCAGATCATTCTTCGTCGAGACACAGTAAATCGGGACAATCGCCCCGCTCGTCACCGCCTGCAGGATTGCCTGATCAATCTCTTCAATCGAGATCGCCTCATCGTTGAGATAACGCTCCATCAACTCCTCATCCGACTCAAACGCCAGATCCAGAATCTGCGTCCGAATCGCATCAATCTCAAACCCCTCTATCGACCGACCGTCAGGCGTCGGCTCGAGCACATCCACCAGCGACGTGAACCCGCTCCCCGTCGTATTCGGTAGCAGAAACGGCAGACACATCGCCCCCAACTGCTCCTGGACCTGCGAAATCAGCCGCGGCAGATCGATATGCTCCGCTTCGCATTTATTAATCAAAATAAACCGGGCCAGCTTCATCTCCCCGGCCAGCTTCCACACCCGTCGCGTATTGACTTCGATCCCTTTATGAGCATCCAAAACAATGACCGCATTCTCCACAGCCGACAGCGGTCCAATCACTTGACCAAGAAAATCCGGGTAGCCAGGGGTATCCAGGAGGTTGAAGCGAAGGCCCTGGAAATCAAAGTGAGCCGTATGCGAGGAAAGCGTGAAGTGATGTCGTTTCTCTTCGTCATCATTGTCGAGCAAACTTGTCCCGTCGTCGACCGACCCGACCTTTTTGGTAATACCAGCCTTGAAAAGAAGTAAGTCCCCCAGAGTCGTCTTGCCCACATGGCCGTGACCAACCAGAGCAAGATTACGCGTCTTCTGACCACTGCTCGAATTGTTGAGGTTCAAAACATCTGCCGCAGCTCCCAGGCCCACGGCCGCGCTCGATACACCGCTCGTTTGCATAACAAGGTCCTCCTTCGGAAAAGAAAAAAGAAACCGCCCGACAGCCTGTCGAACGCCAGATGTGCATTTTGAACCCTTCTCCCCCGGGGAGACTCCATTCTGTCCCTTCTCCCCCGGGGAGAAGGTGGCCGAGTCTTCGAGGTCGGATGAGGGACTTCTGCGAATTTCCCAAAGCAAACACGAACTATGTGAGCTGTGAACACCACCCTGAAAAAACAACCCGCGCCTCCCCGGCTCACCATCACCAGTCCCAACACCATCAACGATAAAAGCAGCTCACTCATGCCACCGCCTTATCAAACGCATGTCGCCTTCAGTATCACTCCCGCAATTCCCCATTTCAAGATCATTATCAACGATTCTTGATGCGTAACCCCGATTCGATTCCCCCGACAAGCCAATGACACACAAATCCTGTTTTTCAGACTGCCCGTCTTAAAACTCCCTCCTCAATATCGTGCAACCTCATCCCTCACCCCACCAACACCTTCCGCATTCTCCCCCCTCACCAACATCGCAAACACGCTGTCTACAAACCCCCATCGGCGCAACACTTCCCGGTAGAGTAGAGGACCATGTGTCGTGCACACCCAGCGATCAATAGCTCCCTTCTCCCCCCGGGAGAAGGTGGCCGAAGGCCGGATGAGGGAATCGCGCCAACAAGCCATCTATAAAGGAAAAAGACAACCGAGGGCACCCTCCCACTCCATTCCGAGTGCCCTTCTCCGTCAGCGGCCCCATCTTCCGTCCCTTCTCCCTTGAGGGGAGAAGGTGTCAGCGCTTCGCTGACGGATGAGGGTGAGCGATAGGCACTAACAGACATTCAACAACACAACCAACCACAGGCAATATTCAGGCCAAGCCCTAAGCCCCAACCCCCAAGCCCTATAACCCCAGTTCGGAACCAACGTCCCATGCCCACGACTCTCCCCTATCGCCGACCGAGCGAACCTCTCCGGGTGGCACTGCTGGCTTGCCCAGCAGCGTCTTCTCTCCGAGCGTTCCAAACGTCAGCAGGATCACAGGGCATGGTCCGCTACCATCTCAACCCTCAGCATCATCGGACCGACGAGGCAGCCCCTCGTCGTGAACACTGTTCTTCAGCGGTGGACCATAAAAAAGTCAGCCAGTGCCAAGGACGTCTCCCAGGAGCACAGACATTCCTGTCTGTGTCTTCTGTTTCAGATGCCCGCTCCGATGTGACCACCAACCATGCAAGCAGTCGAAACCCAAACCGTTCCGAACTGGATTTTTTTCAAAACGTTCTTCCCCCGACGAATCCAGCCGACTTGATTGTCTGGCGGGGTTCGCCGAGGTAAACTTGGATTTTGCAAAGGACTGCCCGACTTATGGCGACTGAGACTTCGATCGATGCAGAAACGGACGCCGATTTCGGGCGGATTCGTCAGCTCGATCACAGCCTGATCAACAAGATCGCTGCCGGCGAGGTCATCGAACGGCCAGCGAGTGTCGTCAAAGAACTGCTCGAAAACAGCCTCGATGCCCTCTCGACTCGCATCGACCTCGACCTCGAGTACGCCGGCGCCACCCTGATCCGCATCGTCGATGACGGCGAAGGCATTCACCCCGACGATCTGCTCCTGGCCGTCTCCAGCCATGCCACCAGCAAGATCCGCCACTCAGACGACCTCTTCCGTGTCCAGACCATGGGCTTCCGCGGCGAAGCACTCGCCTCGATCGCCGAAGTCTCCGATCTGAAAATCCGCACCAAGCGGGCCGACCAGCCGAACGGCCGTCAACTGCATGTCGTCGCAGGAAAGTACGAATCCCCGCAAGTCTGCGGCTGTCCCAACGGCACCCAGATCGAAGTCCGAGAGCTGTTTCTAAACACCCCCGTACGTCGCAAATTCCTGAAGTCCTCCGGGACCGAGCTATCTCACATCACCGAAGTCTTCGCCCGGATCGCACTGGCCAATCCACGTCTGGCCATGACTCTGCGTCACAATGGCAAACTCCTGCACGAACTCCCCGCAACCGATTCCTTCCTGGAGCGCCTCGTCACCTTCTTCGGAAAGGAACTGGCGAGCCAGTTGATCCCCGTCGAGTCCGAACACAACGGCCTGCGCATGTGGGGATTCGTCGGAAACCCGGACGTCAGCAAATCAGCCCGCAAACACCAGTACTTCTTCCTCAATGGACGCTGGATTCAAGACCGCTCCTTGCAGCACGCCCTGACCGAGTCATACCGCGGCCTGCTTATGGTCGGACGACAGCCGATTGCGTACTTGATGCTGGAACTCCCGCCCGATGAAGTGGATGTCAACGTCCACCCGCAAAAATCAGAAGTCCGCTTCGTCGACTCACAAAGGCTGTACCGCCAACTGCTCGGCATGATTCGTCAAAAATTCCTGACGATGAACCTGCAGGCCAAATACCAGTTTTCCAATCAACCCTCGACCCCGTCGCCCGCGATTCCCAACTCTCCCGAGACAGAGTCTGATCTGTTTTCGTCATCCCGTCCCCAGCAGCTGCGGGATGAATTCGCAGGATGGGCGCAGTCACAACTGGAAGGCCCGGGAAGTTCCCAGCAAACCGACCTCGGCCCAGTCCCCTCCCAACAAGGCTGGCGACCACCGTCCCTCGACACCCCCAGCTACGGACGTTACACCGAATTCAAACCCTTCCCCGATAACTCCCTCTCGACGATCACGGACATTCCTGTCCGCGATCAGGATCCGGGTGCCACTGCTGGCTTGCCCAGCAGTGTTCCGCCAGGTGCCACTGGCTCTGCCAGTGCTCTCCCTCTCCGCACCAGTGCCCTTCAGGTCGATAACTGCTACCTCGTCGTCCCGACGGGAGACGGCCTGACCGTCATCGATCAACACGCTCTCCACGAACGAATTCTCTACGAGCGCCTCCGCGAACGGGTCCTCGCCGGCAAAATCGAGACGCAGCGACTCCTCGTCCCGACCACCGTCGTCTTCAGCCCGCAGGAGCATCAACTCCTGCTCGACCACGCTGACATGCTCAGCGAACTCGGCTTCCACATCGAAGATTTTGGCGGCCACATGGTCGCGATGATGAGCTATCCGGTGATGCTGCGTCGCAAAGACCTGGAGGCCCTGCTCAAGGACATCGTCGAGACCCTGCGAGATTCCAACCGAAAAATCCAGCGGCGAGAACTCATCGATCACATGCTCCACTCCATGGCCTGCAAAGCCGCCGTCAAATCCGGCGACCGCCTCACCGAAGACGAAATCCAGTCCCTCCTGGCCCAACGCCACCTCATCGACGACGCCCACCACTGCCCCCACGGCCGGCCAACCATGCTGCGCCTGACCAAAGCAGATCTGGATAAGCAGTTTGGTCGGCTGGGGTAAAGACCAGAGACAAACGCAAAGCCGCGAAGACGCAAAAGGAGTCTGTAGGTCGGCTACTGCCACCGCCTTCGTGCCTCTTCTTTGCGACTTCGCGGCTTTGCGTTGAATCTGGATCCCCGTTTTCTCCCCCGAACGGTCGAAAACCGGCGGGTGTCTGTTATGCTAGTAGGTCAATTATCTAAGCCCCAAGCCCTATTCCCTAAGCCCCATCCATGATTTGTGTCAGTATTGGCCGGACGCGCCACCAGATGATGATTGCCGAACACCAGGCGCTCGCCGATGCGGGGGCTCGGCTGGTGGAGTATCGTATCGACTGGTTGAAGACGCCGCCGAATATCTCGCGGTTGCTCGAGAAGCGTCCGACGCCGATTGTGATGACGTGTCGTCGTCGTGAGGATCATGGTCGCTGGAACGGGACCGAGGAACAGCGTCAGACGTTGATTCGCTCTGCGATCGTGGCGGGCGTCGAGTTCATTGATATCGAGATGGATATCGCCAAAGCAGTTCCCCGGTACGGCAAGACACGCCGGATCATCAGCTACCACAACTTCGATGAAACCCCGGCGGATCTCGAAAAGATCTACGAGGAAATGCTCAAGCTCGACGGGGACATCGTCAAGATCGTGACGATGGCAAACTCCGCAGCTGACGGCGTCCGCATGATGAAGCTGCTGCAGTCCGCCCCCAAGCCGACGGTGGCGTTCTGCATGGGTGAGTTCGGGCTGTTCACGCGGGTGATCTGTGGACGATTCGGCAGCCCCTATTCGTATGCGAGTTTCAGCAGTGAGCGTGAACTGGCTCCAGGGCAGGTGTCGTTCAAGGATATGGTCGAAGTTTACCACTACGACGACATCAAAAAAGACACGAAGATGTTCGGCGTGATTGGTGACCCGATCAGTCACAGCCTCTCGCCATTGCTGCATAATACGACCTTTCATCAGGAAGGTTTCAAAGGGATCTACGTCCCACTGCGGATTCAGCAGGATCAACTCGCGACCTGTATCACGGGTCTGAAAGAGATCGGGTTTGAAGGCTTCTCGGTGACGATTCCTCACAAGGAGAACGTCATCAGTCAGGCACATCATGCCGACGAGCGGGTCAAGGAGTCAGGAGCAGCCAATACCCTGTTCAAGGCAACGAGTGGTGCCTGGGTCGCTGCCAATACCGATCTCGAAGCCGCCATGCAGACGATTCGAGCCGGGATGAAGACCCCTGCGGGCGAAGAGATTTCACTCGAAGGAAAACGGATTCTGATCCTCGGTGCAGGGGGCGTTGCTCGTGCCATTGCGCTGGGACTGATGCAGGCTGGCGCCGTGGTGACGTTGACGAACCGGACTCGCAAACGTGGCGAAGAACTGGCTGCTCAACTTAAATGTGCCCACATCACTTGGGAAAACCGCGGGGCAGAGTTCTACGACGTCCTCGTCAACTGCACGCCGATTGGGATGCACCCGAATGTCGATGCCTCGCCGATGAAAGACAACTGGCTGCGGGAAGGGGCACTTGTCTTCGACACCATCTATACACCAGAGAACACGTTACTGATCAAGCAGGCTCGTGAGCGGGAATGCCGCGTCGCGAGCGGGTTGGAGATGTTCGTGCGACAGGCAGCCGCCCAGTACGAATGTTTCACACAGACCGTTGCACCGCTGGAGAAGATGAGGAAGACACTGCGGCAGGCGATCTCACCGGTGAAGCTGGAGAACTGATGGACTGACCGCATTGTGTTGTTGTCGCTCTAACAAATTCGCAGAGATCCCTCATCCGTCGGCGAAGCGCCGCCACCTTCTCCCCGGGGGAGAAGGGACGATCCTGAAACTCACTTCCTATGCTTATTACCCTTATTGGTTATCGTGGGACTGGCAAGACATCCGTCGCGCAGGCGCTTGCGGAACGTCTCGGGTGGGCGTGGGTGGATGCGGATGTGCTGCTGGTTGAGCGGGCCGGGAAGAGTATTGCAGACATCTTCGCGACGCAGGGGGAAGCAGCATTCCGAGATCTCGAATCAAGTCTGCTGCGCGAACTGATCAGCCGCAAGAACATGGTCCTCGCGACCGGGGGCGGGATTGTGATTCGATCGGAGAATCGAGACCTGCTGAAGACGTTGAATCCGGTCGTCTGGCTGACGGCAACTCCTGAGACCATTCAAGCGCGTCTGGAAGCAGACGTCAAGACCGCAGCGAACCGCCCTGCCCTGACGAGCCTGCCAGCCGCAGAAGAAATTCGAGCCTTGCTGGAGTTGCGCGGTCCGTGGTATACGGAAGTCGCGACCCTCAAGGTCTCCACGGATGACAAATCGACCGACGCGATCACTCACGAAATTCTGACTGCTCTCCAACTCGACCGAGGCACGGCATGACGCTCGAAGCCAAGTATGTCATCACAGGCATCATCTTTGTCCTTGGCGTCTTCGTCGGGCGGTTTTTGAATCGCTGCATTATCCGTATTCCTGAGACGGTCGGGCTGACGAAAGAACTGAAGCAGATCTTCGTCAAGTCGCCCCGACAAGGCTATTACCCGCCGACACGCTGGTATCACCGGCTGCCGGTCGTCGGGACGATGTGCCTGCTGGGGCGCTCTCCCTATTCGGGACGTCGTGTCCTCAAGCGAGAGCCCTTCATTGAACTCCTCAACGGAGTGTTGCTGGCATGGCTGTTCTGGCTGGAAGTCCCGGTTGGGCTGGACCCGAAGGCGTCCTCCTTAAGCTGGATTCTCGGGCCGGAGTGGATTACGGGAGTGTTCCAGCCAGATGGGGCGTTTCTGGTCCTGCGTTATCTGTATCATGTCGTCCTCGTCGAGGCGCTGGTGGTCGGGACGTTCATCGACTTCGATCATTACCTGCTCCCCGATGCAACCACACTGCCCGCGATGCTCGTGGGACTCATCGGTGCAACGATTGCAGGATCGTTCTGGCTGGTCCCGATTTGGTTTCAGAATAGTCAGCTACTGGATCTGCTGGTGCTGTTCTTTCCCGAAGAACTTGTGCAGTCGCTCAAAGGACCGCCGTTTCCCCCCTGGATCACGCTGCACCCGCATCTGCATGGCTTTCTGAATAGCCTGGTCGGGCTGATCGTCGGGTCGGGGATGATCTGGGTGATTCGCTTCATTGGGTTTGTGACGCTCAAGAAGGAAGCCATGGGCTTCGGCGACGTCATCCTGATGGCGATGGTCGGGACCTTCATGGGGTGGCAAAACTGTGTGGTCATCTTTTTCCTGGCACCGCTGTTTGCTCTCGTCTCCGTTATCCTGACATTTGCCTTCTTTCGACGGGCGATCCCTTACGGGCCGTATCTGTCACTCGCGACGCTGGCGGTCCTCTACGGCTGGCCGATGATGCAGGAGTCAGTGTTTCACTTTTTCGCCCATGGGCTGTTGATCCCGATCCTGGGGCTCTTCATGGCTGCGTTGATGTTTGCTTTGCTCTACATGATGCAACTGCTCAAGCGTCTGGCGGGAATCGATGATACCTGGGAATTCGACGCCCAGGCGGTATGGACGTCCGGGGATCATCTGGCTCATTATGCCGGCGAAAATAACGACCTTCAGCAAGGACAGTGGAGGAAGGCACAGCACCCGCTCACAACGGCAGGGCGCGGTCAACAGTTTCAGCAGACCTGGCGCGGGAGATGAGAGTCGCTTCGTGTGCCACGGCCGTGTCGGCCGCGGGTTTTGGGTTCGACGCGAAACGAGAACTCGCACGGCTGACACAGCCGTGGCACACCCCACCAAAGCCGAACACTTGCGAATTACGGCGTGTCACCCTAACGTGTCTGTTTCTTCCCGAGCGACTGAGAGATCGAAGAACTGACTGAATGCCTGTCGTTTTTCAAGAGATTGTTAGCGAACAGTTGCCTAGCGCCCACCCTCATCCGGCCTTCGGCCACCTTCTCCCCTCAAGGGAGAAGGGACATACTATGTAGCGCCTATTATGATCACGATCATCGATTACGACATGGGCAACCTTCGCAGTGTCCAGAAGGGCTTCGAGAAAGTCGGAGCGATGGCGTCCTTTGCGCGTCATCCCGAAGAGATTGTCGCAGCAGAGAAGCTGATTCTGCCGGGAGTCGGAGCGTTTCGGGATGCGATCGCGGCTCTCAAGGAGCGCCAGTTGATTCAGCCGATTCTGGAGTATGTCAAAACCGGCAAGCCGCTGATGGGGATCTGCCTGGGACAGCAGCTGCTGTTTGACCGAAGTTACGAAGACGGCGACTATGAAGGGCTCGGCTTGATCCCGGGAGAAGTCGTCAAGTTTGAGCCGGCGGACAAGTCGCTCAAGGTGCCGCACATGGGATGGAACTCGTTGACGTTCCGTAAAGAATCACCGATCACGCGCGGGCTGCCTGAAGGGGCATTCGTTTATTTTGTGCACAGTTATTATGTGAAGCCGAAGGATGCGGGTGTCACAGTGGCGACGGCGAGTTATGATGTCGACTTCGCGGCGATCGTCCAGAAGGACAACGTGATGGCTACTCAGTTTCACCCTGAGAAAAGCCAGAACATCGGTTTGAAGATTCTGCAGAACTTTGCAGAGCTATAAGTTAATTGAATACAGGAGAAATGGTTGGAACGCAGAGGGAACAGAGTGTTGCAGAGGTCGCAGAGAAGAAATTCACGATCGTATTGCAAGTTGCCAGAACGAGTGACCTGTTTCTGAAACTGAATCTTGAACTCCTGAAACTCATCAGTAGCCCATGATTGGGATTGAATCTTTCCTCAGCGACCTCTGCTCAACTCTGTTATCTCTGCGTTCCAACCCCTTTCCGTCCACTCTTCATCGTCACCGAAAACGATAGAAACATTCTGATGACCAACTCGAACATGATTGAGTACTTTTATTCGGATGACGATAACGAAGAATCGTCTGATTCCAGCTCGGGGACGCTTCAGGATGTTCTGGCGACCTGGGAGCGGATTTGGAAGGCGTCTTCGGGGTTCTTTGGATTCATGAGTCCAGGCCGAGTTCCGGTGCAGGTCTCCTGGGAAGAGTCGAACGAAGCGGAGCTCGATATCCCGATTCCTGAACGTCAGGGTTCGATGAACAAGACGATTCTGCTGAGCGAGTTTCCAGAGATCATCGATCAGGTGATGAAGGGAGCTGATCCCTTTGAGCTGGAAGGGCTGGAGTTCGAAGCCTGGGACGACGAATCAGAGGAAGATGACGACGACGAGGACGAGGACGATGAAGATGAAGATGAATGGGACGACGAAGATGAGTTTGAAGACGACGAGTAAGACCATCCTCTTCGTGAACTGTTTTGATCAGGCCAACTTCGAGTAACGAGTGACTTCTATGCTTCTGCTTCCAGCAATCGACCTGCGTGACGGGAAATGTGTTCGACTTCGTCAGGGGGATTACAACCAGGAAACGATCTTCGGCAATCAGCCTGGCGAGATGGCGAAACGCTGGGCAGACGAGGGAGCCGAGATGCTGCACCTGGTCGACTTGGATGGAGCCAAGGCCGGTAAGCCGGTGAACCTGGAGGCGATCAAGGCGATTACGTCGAGCATCAAAATCCCCTGCCAGCTCGGTGGCGGGATTCGCGATGAAGCATCCATCCGCCTGCTGCTGGAAGAGATGGGGATCGCCCGTGTCATCGTCGGGACGAAGGCGCTGCGTGAGCCGGACTGGTTCGAGTCGATGACGACGATGTTTCCCCACAAGATCGTGCTCGGCGTCGATGCCAAGGACGGAATGGTCGCGACAGAAGGCTGGCTGGAGACGTCGAAGACGTCGGCGTATGACTTGGCGAAACGCTATGCCAACCTGCCGGTCGCAGCGATCGTTTACACCAACATCGCCAACGACGGCATGATGCAGGGGATCGACCAGGGAACGCTCAACGATCTAGCGAAGCTGTCAGACCTGGGAATCTCGACGGTGGCATCCGGTGGTGTCACGACTTTGCAGGACATCAAAAACCTGCAGCAGATGCATCAGACACATCCACATCTGGACAGCATCATCATCGGACGCGCGATTTATGAGGGGACGATTCAGCTGCCGGAGGCGTTGGCGCTGGTGAAGGGGTAGGCGAAGAGGAGTTGAAGAGTATGAGCTACTGGCGTTTTCTCGATTTCATACTCGTGGTGAATGCTTTGAAATCTGCAGACGAAAGACCGGTCTGAAGAGTTTTGAGAACTCCCCGGAGATCAAGTCTTAGCGCGGCAGAAACGTCGAGCCAAAGCCCGCCAAAGGTTCTGCTTTTGATGATGCCAGAGGTTACGGTCTGAAGCACAAACTGGTTGTTAATCAGGGAAAAGTAGTCGATCTCGCCGTCGTCGACTCGCCAGACAAAATACTCCAGAACTCCCATGCGTTCGTAAGTATTCTTCTTGGATCCAAGATCACGATCCTGGGAGGAGACACTAATTTCGACCACGAGTTCGGGCGGGCCATGAATATATCGATCGGCAGTGCTTGTGCCTGAGTAATCATCGGTAATTCGAAGGCAGGCATCCGGCTCTGGCATGCTCGTTTGATCCAGAACCAGTGAAACGCTGGGAAAGCTCTCAACACCCTCGGTCGCGGCCTCATAATTACCTAACCAGGTTGCAATGACCTGTTGAGGACGTCCATGATAACGTCCAACGGCGGCATTCATGACCACGATCCCGTCAATGAGTTCGGCATGTGAATAGCGAGCCTCGTCGAGGTCCTGTTCGACAAGTTCGATGAACTGATCTGTTGTGATCAGTTCTTTCGATTCCGCGAGTGAACGCAGAGTCCGTGTTGTTCGAAGTGAGGTCATCATTCCTCCCTTTGCTACTTCAACAGGCTTCGCTCGAGCACGTCTTTGGCGTCGGCGAAGTAGGGTTTCCATTCGATCTCAGGTTTGCCGTCACGCAGGCAGTCGCGGATTTTCTGGAGGGTGTTGCGGGCCATGTGAGGGCAGCGGTTGCAGGCACAGGTTTCGCCGGTGTCAGCGAAGATGCCGGGGACGGGGATGTATTCGTGTTGGGGGGCGATCTTCTTGAGGGCGTGGATCATCGCGACTTCCGTTGCGACCAGGAACCTTTGTGGTTCTTTAAGTGAGACAACGTACTGACGCATCTTCTCCGTGCCGCCGATGAAGTCGCAGATCTCCAGAATGTTTTGTGGACATTCAGGGTGAGCCATGATGATGCTCTCGGGGTTGTTCTTCTTGGCGCGGATGAGGTCCTGCTTGGAGAACATCTCGTGGACCATGCAGCTCCCCGGCCAGAGAATCATCTTGCGACCGGTTACTTCCTGCAGATAACGACCCAGGTGCTGGTCGGGGACGAAGAGGATCTCTTTGTCTTTGGGAACGCGGTCGATGATTTCTCGCGCATTGCCGCTGGTGACGATCCAGTCGCAGAGGCTCTTGGTGGCCGCGGTCGTGTTGATGTAGGCGACGGTGACAATGTCCCGGCCTTCGGCTCGCAGTTGGTCCTGCATGGCTTTGAGGTCATGCGGATTGCAGCTGTCCGCCAGGGAGCAGCCGGCGAGCAGGTCGGGGACGAGGACCGTTTTCTCGGGTGAAAGGATCTTCGCGGATTCACCCATGAAGTGAACACCGGAGAAGACGATGATCGGGTTGGTGATCGAGGCGGCGTCGCGGGCGAGTTTGAGGGAGTCGCCGGTGAAGTCGGCGATGTCCTGGATTTCGCCGTCGGTGTAGAAGTGAGCGAGGATCGCCGCGTTCTTCTCTTTGCGCAGGGCGTCGATTTCGTCCATGAGATCGAGTGGATCTTCTTCGACGAAGGTGGGTTTCTCAACGATGGGCAGCGTGGTCACTTCTTACTCCAATAACGACAGAAATATTGTCTTTCAAGTATACTCATTGCCGTTTCACCTCGACAGGTGGTTGCTTCCAATTCTTGTTACATGTAATGTTTTGTTTACTGGAAATTCGGAATGTAAAGATATTTGCAGAGGCGATTTCGATGTTTGCTCCTGACACAATAGCTCGACTCAGGCGAGCAGCGGACCAGCGTTTCAAGACCGCAGAGGTATTAAAGTCGAACGATCGTAGGCTGGCAGCAGTCTATTTATTCGGGTATAGCGTCGAAATGTGGCTGGGGGCAGCTTGTTTTCATCATGCAGGATTTCGGCCTCACAGTGAAATTCTTCCCGATATCCGTGGACGGCGGATGGCATTTGCCAGACAAAGGGGATTGATGAGCAACGACCCTCATCCGATAGTAGGTTGGGCTCGTTTTCTGGAATGGAGTCGACTCACAATCGATCCTTCGGAACATGAGAGGCAGATTTTGACATCTGCGATCAAGAATGCAGAAGTGATTTACCAATACTGGCGTCCGGAATTAAGATATAAAGTTCATGACTTCAGTTCGAAAGAAGTTGATCTCGTTCATAAATCAGCGAGTTGGTTTCAGCAAAATCAGGGCAAATTGTAGGAAGATCTCATGCCAGTCATTCGTGGACAAAGTCGACAGCAAATCTCCCGGGGCGATCGTGAGAAGCTCAAGCAATCGCTGATTGATGAATATATGGGTAATGGGATTTATGCAGGGCCGGTGATTTATGAAATTCCTTTAGAGGAAGGTGAGAGTACCGATGTGCTTGTTGTCTGGGACAAATGGCAGAACGTGGGATCATCGGATAGAAGTGAGATCATTCGCGATGCCTGTCATGATGTTGAGCCAAACATGAAGATATCGCTGGCGTTAGGCGTGACGTATGCTGAAGCCATTGAGCAGCGGTTGCTCTTGTACAGCGTGTTACCGATGGTAAAACGTGGTGAGGTTGACAGAGAGAAATTGACCGAGGCAATGATGTCACTGGGGGGATTTCGCCTGGAGAATGGGAAAATCGACTTGCGATTTCCGACGATGGAACTGGCAGAACAAGCTCATCGCACTTTGGTTGATAACATTCCAAATGGGTATTGGTCAATTGTCCAAGAATTGGGACCGTATAACTTCGATGAGGTAAATCGATGACAACGGATCGTTAATGACGTTGGCGTATTATCTGCACGAACGGTTCAGGACTGGTTATGCAATATTCACTCCACCGAGCTGCGATTGCTGAAATGACGGCTGGAATCGGGTGTCGGCTGCTGTTGGGCGGCGTCTGTCTGTCGTTACTGGCAGTGCTTTTCGCGCAGTCTCCTTATCTCGACGTGATCCGGGTAATCCGTCGATATGCCTATCTGCTCGCGGGGTTTTCGCTTGTTGTCTCGGTAGTTTTTTTTGTGTCGCTGCGAGTTCGTTCCAGGTTGAGTCCCAATTTGTTTCGAGTGGCGTTTGGCGAGCGGCATTGTCTTGCTTACCTGCTCACGACGTTGGTGATGCCGTTCTGGTTTCTGCAGTTATCGGGGCAGGATTATGGGACGTACTTTGGGATTTACAGTGCGTCGGTATGGCCGTTTTTGCTGGTGCTGCCGGTGACGTTCTCGTGTGTGTGGTGGCGGTTTGTCTGTTTTCATCGCACGTTGAATGATTCGCTGGTTGCCAATGCGATGGTGACGGATGTCAGTCGGGGGATGTTGACGACGCTGCGTTATCTATTCTGGATCAACGGCCTCCCGCAGACCGGCGAGTTGACGGTGAGGCATGCGCTGGCGAAGCCGTTTCTGGATCGGGATGCGAACTATGTGGTCAGTTATCGGGCGGAGAAGCCGGAGTTGAATGCGTTGACGACCCTGCTCTGCCCGGATGCACTCAAGGTGATTGATCCTGAGTCGATTCCGAAGCAGTTATAAATCTGGCTGGCTGGCGGTTACGAGGTGTCCCTGCTCGACGGGATGTCTAAAATAATGAGACGCTTGTTGGCGTTCTCAGTTGATACAGAATTTCTCGGGTATGTGCGGATTGTCATGAGAGTTGTTGTTGCTGTGATTGCGATGTTGGTTGGGATGCCGGTGTGTGGTGAGGAACCGTCCTCATCGCCGCATCCGGGATTGAGGCATTTGCGCGAAACGATGTACCTGCCGGAGTCGTTCGATCAGACGACGTTTGATTCGCTGTGGTTGACGTGGCCGATCGAGGCAAAGAAAGAGGTTGCGAAGCTGTCGCTGCCAGAACGTCGACGGGCGACGATGGAGCGGTATGGGTTGGTCGTTGCGCCCAAAAGTTCAGCGGAAGATCCCAAGCCGTTTGGGTACATCGTTGATCAGGCGGGCGGGTGGCATATGAATTGTCTGTCGTGTCACCAGGGGACGGTCGAGGGGAAGCTGATTCCGGGAGTAGCCAATCAGCAGTTTGATCTGCAGTCGCTGACGGAGGATGTTGCCACGGTGAAGCTGTTTCGTGGGAAGCTGACGAAGGTGCAGGACCTTGGTGCGCTGGCGTTTCCGATGGGATCGACTTCAGGGACGACGAATGCCGTCATGTTCGGGGTCGCGTTTGTGGCTCAGCGGACGCCGGATATGTCGGTGGTTCCGTTGCAGCGGGTTGAGTTTACCCATCACGACATGGATGCTCCGGCTTGGTGGCATTACGCGAAGAAGTCGGGGATTTACATTGATGGGTTTTCGCCGAAGCACCATCGGGTGTTGATGCAGTTCACGTTAGCTCCGATGAATGATCGGGACACGATTTACAGCTGGGAGAAGGACTTTGTCGAGATTCAGGATTATCTGAATTCACTGAAAGCTCCGAAGTATGCGGGGGTGATTGATGAGGCGTTGGCTAAACAGGGGGCCGTCGTCTTTCGAGACCATTGCTCAAGCTGCCACGGCACGTATGCAACGAAGTATTCCGATGACGTGGCGAGCTATCCGAATAAGCTTGTTCCGCTGGATGACGTGGGGACGGATCGGGTTCGGCTGAACAGTATTGGGCCGGAGCATCGTCAGTGGATCAAGGAGAGCTGGATGACGGAGTATGGGAAGCAGCCGGTGATTCTGGATCCGCAGGGGTATGTCGCACCGCCTCTGGATGGGGTGTGGGCGACGGCGCCGTATTTACATAATGGGGCTGTGCCGACTTTGGAAGAGGTTCTGCATCCTGAGCGACGACCTGTGGTGTGGAAGCGGGAGAATGATCGGTATGACTATGAGAAGATGGGACTCAAGGTGGAGCGAGTGGAAGAGATGCCGAAGGGGGCTATGGATAAGGCGGCGAAGCGTCGGTATTTTGATACGCGGTTAATGGGGAAGTCGAATGGCGGACATGATTATCCGGGGGTGTTGGGTGAGGGGGAGCGGCGGGCGGTGTTGGAGTATTTGAAGGGATTGTGAAGCGGTTTTGCCTGGATGTTGGAAGTAAGCATTGGGAGCGTGTTAGTGCCTATGCCCCACCCTCATCCGTCGTCGAAGCGACGCCACCTTCTCCCCTCAAGGGAGAAGGGACATCGGAATGGTGTGGTGACGTGCCCTCAGGGCTCCATTAGTTTATAGGGGGCTTATTGGCGCGTTGCCCTCATCCGTCAGCGAAGCGCTGCCACCTTCTCCCGGGGGGAGAAGGGACATTAGTTTGGAACGCTGGGTTTTTCGTTGCTCTTTTTCCAGAGGCGGTAAGCCTGGGTGACGCCGGCTATGAGGACGGTCAGGTCGTCGACTTGGCCGACGCCGAGGAAGACGTCTGGGATGATGTCGACGGGCCAGACGATGTAGCCGAGGGTGAGGAGAAGGATGCTGACGGCGGAAAGTTTTCTCACGGTTTGCTCCTGATATGGCAGAATTGCCAGCAGGGAAAATAAGTATGCAATAATTGCGACAAGATGACAGCGTGTCACTGCCATTTTGCTTGCCATTGGCGTCTGGCTTCGTCGAGCTTTTTCAGCAGGGCTGTCCGCGTGGTGGCATTGGCTTTGACGGTCAGTACTGGATCGCCTGTGTGGATGCGGCAGCCAGGGAGAGGAAGGTCCGCGAGGAAAGCGTCGTCGATGTTGGACCATTTCCAATCAATCGGGACGCTCATATCGCAGGTCGCGTAGACGATCTGTTTCCCGCTATAAGGTGCTGGGGAACCTTCGAGCCGGACTACCTGGGGCAACAATTCCATGCTGGCGGTCCAGCGGGGATTGACTTCGAGGACGAAGATCCCGCGGTCGTTGACGATCAGGTCGACGCCGAAGAAGCCTGTGAGTCGGAAATGCGATTGAAGAAATCGGCCGAGGCGTTTGACCTCGTGGGTCCATTCGCTGGACATCCCCTGGTGTCGATAGACAGAGCCCTGGTAGGTGAAATCTTCGGTCGGGAGTGCTTGTGTGGTGCCGAGGAGTTGCAGGCTGATTTGTCTGGGTGAGAGGTTGAACATGTCTGGGCTGAACAGAGAGGAGAAGAAGGCAACACTCATCTGTTTTCCTGTGAGATGCTTCTGCCAATGAATGTGATCCGTCGATTGGCTTTCTTTCTTTCGGGGGTTGCGAACTTTCTGGATGCCGATGCCACCGACGCTCTGCAGAGGTTTGCGCATCCAAATGCCATTCGCTGGGGATTGCTTGCTTGAGAGCGTTTTGAGTGAGGGGAAGCCTCCGAGTCGTAAGGCTCGTTGCAGGAGGATGGGGTCTCGGACTCGGCGAAGGGTGTCGGAACCGTTTCCCCAGAGTGGTCGTTTCGGTTTGATCTGTTCGATGAGATCGGGATCGTTTTCGAGGCCGCCGGTGTACATCAGGGGGATGG
Organism: Lacunimicrobium album; assembly: GCF_052161635.1. Taxonomy (GTDB): domain Bacteria; phylum Planctomycetota; class Planctomycetia; order Planctomycetales; family Planctomycetaceae; genus SXPC01. The sequence goes on along the minus strand of NZ_CP197413.1, from coordinate 2,251,648 downwards.
AGTGGTCGAAGCGGTCGAGGGTGGGCAAGAGGTTTTCGGGGTAGCCTGCCCGGTCGAGCTGGATGACTTCGTCGGCGTACCAGGAGGTATCGACGTCGGTGAAGAGGTCGATGGCGGCGACGCGCAAGCCGGCGGTATGCGCGGCCTGGCAGGCGGCACGAACAGAACCTCCGGCGATGATCAGGTCAAGCTGAGCATCGCTCATCGTGCTTTCTCGTCGTCTTTGTCGGGTTTCAGATAAAGCCGGAAGCGATCCTGGATTTCATCGCTCATGCGTTTCGGACGTCCTGTTTTTAGATCAACGAATAAACCTCGCTGACGGCCGGTGGCACAGATCTCATTGTTTTGATTGGAAAAAGCGAAGTTGATCCAGGCGGTGATGGCGGTCAACTCTGTCAGCCAGACTTGCACCTGGACGCGGTCCCCGAGTCGAAAGGGTTTCTTATAGGCGATCTGCGTCTCAACCAGTACCGGACCAAACTGCTCCGCGGCAATCTTGGGCACGGAGAGATCGACAGCGTCCAGCAGGTGACAACGTCCCATCTCCATCCATTGGATGTAGACGATATTACTGACGTGGTCCATAAAATCGATCTGGAAGGGGTAGATCGATACTTCGAAGCAGATTTCCTGCATACGATCCCCTGTGAGATTTGTGAGAAGGATAGTGAGTTTGAGCTTTGCAATTCATCGGTCCTCGGGTGTATTTTGACACGCGATCCGTTATTCTGAAAGGGGCCTGGTGCACCATTAAGAAAAGGTCACAACCTCGCTGTGCAGGACTTTTCTTCTAGAACTACAGGCTGTGAAATACATGATTTTCCTGCACGACTCGGCGACTGCTGAGTTCTCATCGTCTCAAGCTAAAGGATATGCGTTATGTTGATGAGCGTTGGTGAAGCCCTCGTCGGAGAAGGCAATGAAATCGCTCACATCGATCTGCTGATCGGTGATAAGAGTGGTCCTGTGGGTGTTGCATTTGCGCAGGCCCTCGCGAATCAGTCGGCAGGACACAGCAATCTGCTGGCGGTGCTCGAGCCGAATCTGGCTGTCAAACCATCGACGGTCATGATCACCAAGGTCACGATCAAGGGGGCCAAGCAAGCCGTCCAGATGTTTGGACCTGCTCAGTTCGCCGTTGCCAAGGCGGTCGCTGACAGCGTTCAGAAGGGTGTGATCCCAGCTGATCAAGCGGAAAACCTCGTCATTGTCTGTGGCGTTTTCATTCACTGGGATGCTGCTGATGATAAGAAGATCTTCGAATACAACTACGATGCGACGATGCTGTCGATCGCTCGGGCGATGAAGAATGAGCCATCTGCTAAAGAGATGGTTGATAAGAAAGATACTGCGAAGCATCCGTTTTCGGGGGTGTAGTTTTAAGAAGAGTGGTGTCTGTTGTTTGCTTCAGGTATGGGAGCGAATAATTGCCTGGCGCTCACCCTCATCCGTCAGCGAAGCGCTGACACCTTCTCCCCTCAAGGGAGAAGGGACGGGTGTGGGAGGCTTTGTTCAATTCGCAGAGGTCCCTCATCCGACGGCGAAGCGCCGCCACCTTCTCCCCGGGGGAGAAGGGCAAGATAATGACATAGCTTCCAGGGTGGAACGCGTCTTAACGGGATGCTGCATCATGAAAAAGTCGATTCTCGTTCAGCTTGATACTGATCCGGTCGCGAGTTTGTTTGACCGTGTGGTGGGTGTGGATGCCGGGGTGGATTTTCTCTTCTCGCATGCGGGGGTGACGCCTGGCGATGTGAAGGATCTGGTTCATGGTGCGATCTTCACGCGCGGGGCAGCCGACTTGAAGTCGACGGCGTTTTTTATTGGCGGGAGTGATATTGTTGCGGGGGAAGATCTTTATGCTGCGGTGCAGAAGGTCTTCTTTGCTGACCGACGGGTGTCGGTGATGCTGGACTCGAATGGGTCGAATACGACGGCTGCGGCTGCGGTGTTGTGTGCCAGTCGTCATCTTTATCTGAAGAACACGCGGGCTTTGGTTATCGGAGGAACGGGACCTGTCGGGATGCGGGTCAGTCAGTTGCTAGCTCGAGAAGGGGCGGAGGTGAATCTCGGATCACGCGACTTCAAGAAAGCAGAAGCGTGTGCGATCAACATCAGGGACAGGATGTCGGAGGCGAACGTGAAGCCGTTTTGTTTATGCGATGAGGGGATCGTGGAGATGTTCCATGATGTCGAGCTGGTCGTCGCGGCGGGGGCGGCTGGTGTTCAAGTGATCTCGAAGGCTCAATGGGAGAATCCTGGTCGGTTGAAGGTGGCGATTGATCTGAACGCGGTCCCGCCGGTGGGGATCGAGGGGATCTCTGTGATGGATGACGCTAAAGAGATCAACGGAGTGACTTGCTTTGGTGCGATCGGAGTTGGCGGGTTGAAGATGAAGATTCACAAGGCGGCGATCCAGGCGATGTTTGAATCGAACGATCAGCTGTTTGATGCGATGTCGCTGTATGATTTTGGAAAGCGGTTTTTGTAGGGCAGGCTTTGGGGGAATTCTGAGTCCTCTTGGCAAATGTGTGTTCATTTGGTGCGGTTCGAGGACTCACCGGCACCCTACGGGGATGTATGAAATGGGTTTCGTGTTTGTGGTAAGTTCTACAATGGGCTGCGCTCCCACTACGCCCAGCTTCTCCAGACTGACTGACCGTTAAAAAGCCATCTTGCTGTAACGTGAGGCGTCAGCTATTTTTCGCGAGCTTCTTTGTCCGCAGGACGGAGATTCCATTTCGATTTACAGCTCGCGGCACCACTTCTCCTCCTGTTTTTTCGAGTCCCTGAATGAGTCAAGGACACAGGAAAAGCATCAGCGAAAGATCGACAATCATGGCACGAAAGCGGCTCAAAGGACGTGAGCCCGTTCAGACATCCTGGCGTACGCCAGCTCGATGCTCGACGCACGTCGGTCGCCTTGCGTCTTCAGCTTCGGCTGTTGTCGCGGTCCTTGCTGCCTTGATCTCGGTCTGTTTTTTAGGGGCTGTTGCTGCTCAGCAGCCTGCCATGCTTCCTCCGCCGCCTCATGCGACGCCTGCTGCTCCTCGCGACTTTGCGAACGATCTCAACCAGATGCCTGACCTGCTGGAAGAGTGGAAAACTCTGCCAGATTCACCCGCGAACGAGCCAATCACCGTCAATTCGGATGAGCCGATTACGGATGTTCAAATCGAGGGGAACACGTCGATTCCTGCTCCTGCGATTTTGAAGTACGTTCACGTTCGTCGTAATACGCTGGTCGGAAATTCGGCGACGACGATTCAAGCCGATATTCGCAGCCTGTTTAATACACGCTGGTTCTTCACAGTCGAAGCGACTTTTAAACGCAGTGCACAGGGCGGTGTCATTCTGGTTTATCAAGTTGTTGAGCGACCTGTCCTCAAGAGTGTTCAATACGTCGGTAATAAGAAAATCAAAGCCAGGTATCTGATGGCTTTGACGGGACTGCAGGAAGGCGGAGCGTTTTCCGTTACTGCGAATAAAGAATCAGTGCGACGGATTCGTGAGTATTATGTCGAGAAGGGTTACCGATTCGCTGAAGTCACGCTCGTCAAAGGTGGCGAGTCGACGGACCGCGACGTGATCTTCCAGATTACGGAAGGCCCGAAGGTTCGCGTCCAGAGTATCAAGTTCAATGGTAACGATAACTTCAGCGATGCCTTGCTGAAGACAAAGATGACCAGCAAGCGAGCGATCCTTCGTATCTTCCAGGGGAAGTTCGATCCTGCCAAGGTGCCTCAAGATGTCGCTGGTGTGAAGCAGTATTACCATGCTCTGGGATACTTTGATGTTCAAGTTGCTGAACGCGTCGAGTACAGCGATGACAAAGGGGATGTGACGCTGGTCTTCGATATCAATGAAGGGCCTCGTTACAAGATCCGTAATATCGAGATCGCCGGGAATAAAGTTTTTGATGAGCAGACACTGCGTAGCGGATTCAAGATTGCACAGAATCAGGAGTTCTTCCTGAAGGATGTTCAAGAAGATCTGAAGACCGTTCGTAGTCGCTATGATGAGCAGGGTCGCCTGTTTGCCAAGATCGATGCTGTGCCTGTCTTTCTGACGGAAAAGGGTGTCGTTGATCTTCGCTATCAGATTGATGAAGACAAGATTTATCGCATTGGTCGCATCAATGTGAACATTGAAGGTGCTGCTCCTCACACACGTGAGACGGTGGCTTTGAATCAGCTGTTGTTCTCTCCAGGGGAACTGGCGAACCCGGAATATATCCGTCTAAGCAAGGCACGTCTGGAACGTTCGCCGATCTGGGAAAAGGGTGCCGAGGGTGCGACGCTGAATCTGCGACCGACCGAGCAGCCTGAGCTGTATGCGTACAATCCAGCTGCGGCTGGTGATTACTTCCGTGGTCAAAGCCCTGCGTTTGATCCAGTGTGGCCGGAAGTGCCCGTCTCGCGCCAGGGGGTTGCACCGACAGCGATGCATGTTCCGACTGTGGACCGGACGCTGCGAGATACCAATGTCACACCGGCTTCTCATACGGTGCCGATTCAGGCCTTACCAAATCATTCGGCTCCGACTGGTTCTGCGGCCCGTCTGGATGATTTCCTGAATCAGGATTTTGGAGCCGAGAGTACGAAGAATCCTTACACATCAGAAAAGTTTCCGACTGAGCCGTCGTTGATTAATCACCGTGAGACGGCTCCTGAGGCGATGTTCAATCAGGATGGCTTGCCGACTGTTGAACCGGAAGACTTTGTTGTTCAGAACACGAATTCAATGGTGATTCGCGGGCAAGGTCCGGATGCCTTTCAGGCGCCGAATCCCGTTTTCACACAAAGCCCGAATGGCGATCCTTTCTCTGGCTCTTTGATGAACCCCGAACCGCCGGGGTTCGTTGACGTTGATATCAATGTGTCTGAAGCACGGACCGGTCGTCTGCAATTCTCGGTTGGGGTGAACTCCGACTCGGGGGTGATCGGGTCGATCGTTCTGGAAGAGCAGAACTTCGATATCACCAACGTTCCGACGAGCATGGCAGATCTGACCTCTGGTTCTGCCTTTCGCGGGAATGGTGAGAACTTCCGTATTGAAGCGGTTCCTGGTGATCAGGTCAGTCGCTATCTGGTCAGCTGGTCGAACCCTTACTTCCTGAATACTGATTACAGCCTGGGTGTGAGTGGCTTTTATTACAATCGCTTCTTTGACGACTGGCGTGAGAATCGTCTGGGTGGACGGATCTCGGTTGGTAAGCTGTTGACCAAGAAGCTGTCTTTGTCGACTGCTTTGCGTCTGGAGAAAGTTGATATTGGTAATGAGCGTCAGCCGACGCCTGAGATTCTGGCTGAGTCGGTTGGCAGTAACTTCCTGTCGACACTCAAGACCTCTCTGTCATGGGATACACGCGATTCTTCTTTGATGCCGAGCGAAGGTACTTACCTCGAAGGTTCGATTGAGCAGGCATTTGCAGAGTATTCTTATACGAAACTTGAAGGAGCTGCTCAGCAGTTCTTCACTGTCTATTCTCGTCCAGATGGCGAAGGTAAGCACATTCTGGCCTTCCGTGGTAGCCTTGGCTGGACGGCTGACAGCACGCCGATCTTTGAACGCTTCTACGCCGGGGGTTACCAGACGTTCCGCGGTTACTCGTTCCGCGGGGTGAGCCCGATCGAGCAGAACGTTCGCGTTGGGGGTACCTGGATGGCGCTGGGATCGGTGGAGTACTCGGCTCCCGTCACGGTTTCGGAAAACGTTCGCCTGGTGGCCTTCACCGACTTCGGTACTGTGGAAGAGAATGTCAGCTTTGATCACTTCCGGATGACAGCCGGGGGCGGGGTTCGCTTCCTGATTCCTGGGATGGGACCTGTGCCGATTTCACTGGACTGGGCGGTTCCGATCGTCAGTCAGGACTTCGACGACGAGCAGCTGTTCCAGTTCTACATCGGGTTTACTCGGTAGGGGCATGTAGGGTCCGCTGTGCGGACTGTGGCTTTGGGGCGGTTCGTCGGAGTGGATGGTTGTTGAGAGTTATTTTGCGTTTGTTAGGATTGAAAGTCGATTGACGGTCCGCACAGCGGACCCTACGGGGCTTTGTCGCGTTAATGGAATGTGAGCGAACACTTGCCTAGCGCTCACCCTCATCCGCCCTTCGGGCACCTTCTCTCCTCAAGGGAGAAGGGACAAGTTGCGGCCTTGGCTTAAGTGTGCCAGCATGATTCTTGAAGGGCTTGTAACGACGTGTTCATCGCTGGGGGTGGTCAATCTTGCGCCGATGGGGCCGATTGTGAATGGGGAGATGACGGAGTTTCTCTTTCGGCCGTTCAAGACATCGACGACGTATCAGAATCTGAAGGCTCATCCGGAGGGTGTCTTTCACGTCACGGATGATGTGCTACTGATCGCGCGCGGGGCGATCGGGAAGATCGATGTGTTGCCTGATGTTGTGGAGGCGGAGTCGATTCTTGGGGTGAGGCTGGCGGACTGTTGTCAGTCGTTTGAATTTCGAATTGAGCATTTCAATGAAGAGGAAGATCGGACGGTGCTGACGGCCAGGATCGTGGCGAGGAAGGAACATCGGCCGTTCTTTGGATTCAACCGAGCCAAGCATGCGGTGCTCGAGGCGGCGATTCTTGCGACCCGTTTGCATTTGCTGCCTCGGGAGCAGGTGCTGGCGGAGTATGAGAAGTATCAGGTGATTGTGGAGAAGACGGCGGGAGCGAGGGAGTTTGAAGCGTTTGATTTGCTGCGCGGATATGTGAGTGGGCAGAGGTGAGGTTGCTGAGGTCGATGGTGAAGATGAGGGCGAATGAGTGCCTATGCCCCACCCTCATCCGCCCTTTGGGCACCTTCTCCCCTCAAGGGAGAAGGGACGAAGAACGGCTCCCCTCAAGGGTGGAGGGGCGATATGTGAGCGTTATTAACTTCGCAGAGGTCCCTCATCCGACCTCGAAGACTCGGCCACCTTCTCCCCGGGGGAGAAGGGATATACGTGTTGGCTAACGCGTGAAATTTGAATTCGTTAAAATCATTTTATGCACGTTCGACGTATTGATATTCAGACTGGTTCGCGGCTGCACTTTGGTATCTTTTCAGAGCCACAGGACGCTGGGCGGCTGTTTCGTGGTTGTGGGATGATGATTGGTTCGCCGGGGTTTTGTTTGTCGTTGCAGCCTCGTGTCGGGCATCGTGATTCCGTGATTCATGCCCCGCCTGATTATGCTTCGCGGATCACTGCCCTGCTCCATCGATTGAACGAGACGCTGGCATCTTGTGAGCAGATGTCGGTCGAGATCGCGTTGCATTCTTATTACGCTCAGCATACGGGACTGGGGTCGGGGACGCAGTTGGCGATGGCGGTCGTTGATGCCTGGTCAGCGTTGCATCAGCGAGCGTTCAGCTCGGTGGCGGAGGCGATGCAACTGGCGGGTCGCGGGGAGCGCTCCAGCATTGGGTCGACGGGGTACTTTCAAGGTGGATTTCTTATTGATGATGGGAAGCCTCGGCTTGATTCGCTCGGCTCGGTGCAGACGCGACTGGAGTTTCCTGAAGACTGGCGGATCCTGCTGATTCGGCCCACGCAGGGGGCTGGCTTAGCGGGGACTGCAGAGAAAGATGCGTTCACGCACATTGATCAAGTGCGACATCCCCATGCGCATGAGCTGACGCGGTTTCTGGATGTCGATATTCCTGCTGCTCTGCGCGAGCGCGACTTCGAGGCCTTCACTCAGACGATCGACCTGTTTGGGCAGCTTGTCGGGCAGCAGTTCTCGCTGATTCAAGGTGGGATCTATGCGTCGAAGCAGGCGGCGGACACGATTGCGTTTCTGCGCGAGAAGGGGCTGACGGGGCTGGGACAGTCGTCGTGGGGGCCGACGTTGTTTGCGTTTTGTCGAACGGAGGAAGAGGCGTTATGCTCTGTGAATATGCTGGGTGGAAAGCTGCCACACAGCGGATGGGAGATGTTGATGACGTGTGCGTTGAATTCACGGGCTCGGGTTGTTATCGGATCATCAGATGGGGAGAGTTATGGACAAGGCTGAACTCTATCAACAGGTATCAGCTCTCACGACCGAAGAGCGTTCGGAATTGCTGTCGTTCTTGATACGGTCTCTCGACGAAGAGCCTGCGGTTGATCAAGACGAAGTTGATCAGGCTTGGGGTGAGGAAATCAAGCGACGTGTGGAATCGGTTCGCAATGGAACAGCGGAGTTAATTCCGTCAGAGGAAGTCTGGAAGCTTATCGACGCTGATGAATAAAGCATGGTAGCAAGGAGATCAGGTACTGCTGCGTTGGTGGTGGAAATGGACGTTTCTTGCGCGATCGCACGGCTGACACAGCCGTGGCACACCGGGGAATGTTCGTTGATTTGTTGAAGGTTCGTTGCAACGCGGGACAGCGGCTCGGGCGGAGCCTCGCCCTCCCGGGGATGGTAGTCAATGATCGTGTTGATGACCTTTGCTGTGGTCGTGTGAGTGGTCATGGGAATGATCGTGGCTGTGATCGTGAGAATGGCCGTGATCATGGGTGTGGTCGTGTGAATGGGAATGCGAGTGGTCGTGGGAGTGGTCGCCGGATTTGGGTTTTTGTTTGATGCCGAGCATTTCCAGCGATAAGCCTTGAGCGGCGGTTGTGACGGCGGCGTAGACTTCGTGGAGAGGGGCGTTGGAGGCTCTGGCGAATTCGCGGCAGCTTTCGTACTCGGGGGTCACGACGGGATCTTGGTCGTTACTCCAGGAGATTTTTACTTCGACGTCGCCCCACTCGGTGGTGACTTTGCCCTTGGCTCGGTTCTGAGTGGCGCGGTCGATGATCTGGCGACGGATGCCGAGGGTCTTGGTTTCGCGGAAGATGATTTCTTCGAGGCTGGCTCCGTCTTCAAGTCGACCGATGACGGAGAGCATCACTCCCGGTCGGCCTTTCTTCATCGCGATCGGTGTCGTATAGACGTCGAGAGCGCCGGCTTCGAGGAGGCGTTCCTGGGTGTAACCGAGGACTTCGCCGGTGATGTCATCGAGGTTGGTTTCCAGCAGCCAGACTTGATCGCCAGATAATCTGGCGACAGCGGCTTCTCCGACGAGCAGACGCAGGACGTTGGCGCGGTCGGGCCAGTTTTGGGTGCCTGCTCCGTAGCCGATGCTGGAGATCTTCATCGCAGGCATGGGGCCGAATTGGGAGACGAGGGTTTTGACGATGGCAGCCCCGGTTGGGGTTGTCAGTTCGCCTTCGACGCGGACGTCGACCAGGGGAATGCCTTTGAGGATCTCTGCGGTGGCAGGCGCAGGGATGGAGCAGACGCCGTGGTCGATTTTGATTCGGCCGTAGCCGGTGGGGATGGGGGAGCAGTAGATTTTCTCGACGCCAAGCAGGTCGAAGCCGACGGCTGCGCAGACGATATCGACGATGGAATCGATCGCACCGACTTCGTGGAAGTGGACGTGATCGACGGTGGTGCCGTGGACCTTGGCTTCTGCGATCGCGATTTCGTCAAAGATCGCAAGAGCGACTGCTTTTTGTCGAGGAGTGAGCTTGCCGCGGTCGAGGATGGCGCGGATGTCGCTCATGTGCCGGTGAGCCTGTTGAGGGGGATGCTTGACGACGAAGTGAGTCGACGAGAAGCCCATCTTGATGACCTTGGAGACTTCCAGTTCGACGCCATCAATGCCAAGTGAATTGACGACGTCACGCAAGGCGTCGACGGAAACACCGGCTTCGATGAGTGCGGAGACGGTCATATCGCCGCTGATGCCGACGGCTGTATCGAGGTAGGCGATTTTCATGGGATGTTGTTTCGCTTGTTGTTTGAAGGCCTCAGAAGATAATCCAATACAGAAACGCAAGGCCGAGAAAATAGAGGATGTAGGTTGGATATCTGTCTTTGACATCGATTGTCAGGTAAGTCAGGTACATACGAGCGTGTTGAGAGAGACTCAGTTGAAGTATGGGAAGAGTTGATATTGTTTCGTCGTCATCGTCATCACAAACCTCAATACACTTATCAAAGAAGGGAAACAGTTCGTTTGGAGATTGGATCTGATCAGAAGTAACAGGAGCTTTGTAAAGAACATCAAAGTTGGTCAAAAGGTAAACGCTACGATTACTGCCAATGAGGCGGAGCGAATCACAGCCTTGTAATTCATGAGGGTAAATGTAACCCGCGCCGACTGGACTGAGACTGATTTTGAGTACCTTCTCTGCTTCTCGGATGGGAGATCTCCATTCTCGAAATGAGCCAGGGGCAAGTCGTCTTAGATCGGTTGTCTGTCCCCAGATCCCTTTTATGCCGGGGAAAATATGGTTATTGACTCCATAGTCAGGAAACTTCCTGAGGAATTCCCGGGCAGCGGGGTGGATGGGATAGCCGTTGAGTTCGATGTATTCTTCGAGTGAGTAGATCAGCATTTTGGGCGTACCTCCTCACTGGAAACTACCTATTGGAAACCTGAATTTCTTATGACGTTCTGCACGACTTCCATGGCTCCTTCTGCAAGGGTGTTTGCTTCCGCTTCGGTTGCGGCTTCGGCGATGACGCGGACGATGGGTTCGGTGTTGCTGGCGCGGATCTGGACCCATTTGTTGGGCCAGTCGAGGCGGAGGCCGTCGCCGGTGGTTGCGGTCGCGTCGCTGTAGGTCTTTGAGAGGGCTTCGCAGGCGAGGGTGACGAAGCTCGCTGGGCAGGTGACTTTCTTTTTGACAATCGTGTACGTCGGCAGTTCGCTGACCCACTTGGATAACGTGCTGCCACGTTTGGCCAGGCCGTCGAGGATGTAGGCCATTGAGACGAGCGAGTCACGCACGTAGCCGACTTGCGGCTCGATGACGCCGCCGTTGCCTTCGCCGCCGATGGTTGAGTGTTTCTCTTTCATCATGGAGACGACATTGGCTTCGCCGACGGCGGAGCGGAAGAACTGGCTGCCGTATTTGGCGGCGAGGTCGGCAGTGACCCGGCTGGTCGAGCCGTTGACGACGACGGTTCCTTTGCGTGTCTGAAGGACATGATCGACGGCGAGGGCGAGGGTCAGTTCTTCGCCGATGTAGCTTCCCGTCTCATCGACGATGGCGAGGCGGTCCGCGTCGGGGTCTTGAGCGAAACCAACGTTGGCACGGAGAACTTTGACCTTCGCGGCGAGTTCGGTCAGGTTTTCGGCGAGGGGTTCAGGGATGTGTTCGAACTTTCCATCTGGAGTGCCGCCGAGGACGATGACTTCGCAGCCGAGGGCTTCCAGGAGACGTGGACCAGAGAGTCCACCGGAGCCGTGATTGCAGTCGAGGACGACGCGGAAGTTCTTGGCTTTGATGGCGTCGACGTCGACCAGTTTGAAAACCCGATCGAGGTGTGCCTGGAGGGGATCGTCGAGGGTGGTCACCTTGCCGATGCCATCGTGTTGGCGGTAGGCGAAGTTTTTTGACTCGAGGATCGACAGCAGTTTCTTGCCAGTCTCGGCGTCGAAGACGGACCCGCCTGCGGTGAAGGGTTTGAGGCCGTTCCATTCAATCGGGTTGTGACTGGCAGTGATCTGGAGACCGCCGGCGGCTTTGAGTTCGGTGATGAGGACGCCGCAGGTGGGGGTGGTCGCGATGTCGGCATCAACGACGTCACAGCCGACGGAGGTCAGGCCTGCGATGACGGCGGACTTGAGCATGATGCCAGTTGAACGGCCGTCACGACTGACGACGAAGGTCCCGCCCCCTGCGAGGGTCCCGACGGCGGCTGCGAACTCCATGGCGAAGACGGGGTCGAGACCGTCTGCATCCCCGATGGTTCCGCGGAGACCTGAAATGCTCAAAATCCTTGGCACGACAACATCCTTCTTTGAAGCCAGTCGGAGAGAAGAGAATTCGCCACAGAGGACACAGAGTTCACCGAGGCAAGGAGATTCTGAATGAAACCTCAGGTGTTTCTCTGAGACCTCTGTGTTCTCTGTGGCAAATTTTTTCTGATTAAAGCAGTTCGACGAGACCCTGCATTTCGGCGGCGGCGTGGTCGTTGCCTACCGCATTTGCTCTCTCTATCCCGACTTGCAGGACCCGCAGAGCTTCTTCATTTTGCCCATCCTGCAACAGAGCTTGCCCTTTTTGATGATAGGCTGCGACGTAATCAGGATCGATGGTCGTTATGCGATCAAAGGCTTCGCATGCGGCTGGCAGTTGACCTTGCTTGAGCTCTTCCATGGCGAGGGAATAGAGCAGAAACGGATCGTTTGGTTCTGACTGGAGCATGTCGAGGATCTTGTCTTTTGACGGCATCGTCTCACCCTGATTTCGTTCGAAGTTCAAACCACGTCGAGTTTTGGAGTCTAACAGAAGCCTTTCGGGTTGTCATCGAAGTGGTGGGCGGAAAGCATCTTATCATTTGCGCCATCAATCAATTCTGGGGAGCAGACTGGTTTCTCGGAAACTTGCACGGGCGAGCGGCGCACAAATTGCCCCGTTTCATGTCTTGTTAATCTGGGTTGACTCTGCGCGTCGCGACGGGGGCTTTCAAGCCTCAGACGACGTAGAACCGATCCAACACCTACACGCAGGCCATGGAAGCGGCCTGTCCGGAAATGATGGATCGCGTCATTCAGACTAACAACAAAGAACAATAGTGCTTATGAAACGGCCTCATTTCTTTGCGTTTCTGAGTCTGGTGTGCTTAACGCTCGCCACACTCAGCTCGGGGCTTTTTGCTTCCGAAGCGCGCATGACGCCCCTGGTGAAAGCCGTTCAAAAAGCGCAAAAAGCGGTTGTGAACATTCACACCGAAAAAACCGCTAAGGACCAGGATAATATCTTCGGTTCGGGAAAAGCGAGGCGCGTCACCGGCATGGGGACGGGCGTTGTCATCGATGAACGGGGCTATATTGTCACGAACTTCCACGTTGTCAGTGAAGTGGAAGTCCTGGAAATCTCGTTAGCTGATGGTGCCCATTACGCTGCACGCGTGGTGGCTTTTGACAAAAATAAAGACTTGGCTGTTCTGAAAGTTGATCGCGATCAGCCGTTTGAAGTCATGACGATGGGAACTTCGTCTGACCTGATGCTGGGCGAAACGGTCTTCGCAGTCGGGAATGCTTTTGGTTATGTGCACACGGTGACTTCCGGCATTGTCAGCTATTTGAGCCGGGATGTGGAAGTCAACGAGACGCAGTCTTACCAGGACCTGATCCAGACCGACGCGAGCATCAACCCCGGTAACTCGGGTGGTCCTCTGCTCAACCTGGATGGCGAAGTCATTGGGATCAATGTTGCGATCCGTGCTGGTGCACAACGTATTGGTTTTGCGATCCCGATTGATGATGCCCGCAATGTTCTGGCTGACCTGCTCAATACTCAGACAATCAGCGGCACTTATCACGGTCTTGCGACTGAGGACAAGAAGAACGGGACTGACCGTCATCTTGTTGTTCGCAAGCCTGATCCAGGTAGTCCGAGTGAAGAGGCTGGCTTTCAGGCTGGCGATGTGATTCTGTCTGTCAAAGATCACACTATTACGGACCGTGTTGATTTCGAACGCTGGATGCTGGATGTTCCCAAGGGACAAAAGATGACAGTCGAAGTCGAGCGTGGTGGTGAGACGAAGACGCTGGAGCTGGCTCTGCGTCAGTCGGACAAAGCGACCGTCATCATGGCTCAGAATTCACACACGGTGAATAAGATTGCAACACCGGTCAACTTCGACAGCAACAGCCCAGAACAAAAAGTCTGGGACAAGCTGGGGATGAAGCTCGTCAAAGTGCCTAAAGATCAGATCCACCCGGTCCACAGCAAGTACAATGGCGGGATGGTTGTCACGGAAGTTCGTCAGGGCAGCCCCGCTGCGAAACATGGCATCCGTAACGGCGATATCCTGGTCGGGTTGCATCAGTGGGAAACGGTCAAATCGGAAGATGTTGCCTTCGTGATCGAGAATGGCGATTTGGAGAAGTTCAATCCGCTTCGCTTTTATATCCTGCGGGGACGTGAAGTTCTTTATGGGTATCTGCAGTTGAAGTAAGACGAGTAGAACAAGACGAATCAATCAAGGGGCTGCAAGGTCCCTTTTTTGTTGCGCAGTGTGCATTGAAGCTCAATTCGTAAACACTAGGTGCGTGCCGATCTATGATTCCTGCTTTCAAATCCGTTTTGTTATACTTGAAGCACAGAATTAGATTGGAGGTTAAAGATGTTATTAAGCAGTTTCGAAGAGTATTTCAAACACGATGTGATAGGTGATATTACTTATCACAACTGGCTCCAGGAACATCTTCCATTCATATGCGTTGTTTGCGGTGGCTACCTCGAATTTGACAATGCGGTTCGTTGGTGCTGGAAAAATGTAGGAGAACAACTAGGTGATTGCTGGTCAGTCCAATCGCAGTATCCCATTTGCGTCGCGACTTCAAACGAAGAGAGTTTAAAGTCAAAAGCCTTTCACTCCCACTTGTCAGGCAAATGGTCTATTTACTGGCTCGACAAAACTGACCATGATTTCGGATTTGGTGCGTTCTATTTTTTGACGGAGTCTCTTCAAAACAGCTTTCTAGAACAAATCCCTCGAATAGACTGCAATGAGAATCCGAAGTTCTTGACTGGTAATTAATTAAATGGAATTCGATCTGATTGCTGATATTCGTTCTCGCGCTGCGAGCAGTCCGTTTGTGGATCTGGGGATTGGGGACGATGCGGCTCTGCTCTCTTCATTACTGCTTGAGGGTGGGAAGCAGCTGGTTGTCACGAAAGACATCGTGATGGACGGGACTGATTTTCTGATTGAGGAGTGTGGTTATCGGGCGGCGGGGCGGAAGGCGCTGGCGGTGAATCTCTCGGACATGGCGGCGATGGGGGCCGAGCCCGTGGCGGCGTTTGTGGGGTTGGTGTTGCCGAAGGTGGCTTCGCAGCGGGAGGCGCTCGAACTGATGAGCGGGATTGAGGAGTTGGCGCGGGAGTTTAAGACGGTCATTGCGGGCGGGGATACGAATAGTTGGGATGGGAAGCTGGCGGTCAGTGTGACGTTGCTGGGGCGGGTGGCGAAGGGGCGGGCGATGACGCGATCAGGGGCACAGGTGGGGGATATCGTTTGTGTGACGGGGGCGCTTGGTGGGAGTATTCTTGGGCATCATCTGACGTTTACGCCGCGAGTCAAAGAGGCGAGTTGGCTGGCGAGTCATTACGCGATTCATGCGATGATGGATTTGAGTGACGGGCTGTCGTCGGATATTCAGCACCTCATTCACGAAAGCAAAGTTGGGACGATTCTGGATGCGACGCAGATTCCGGTGACGGACGATGCGAAGACGTTGTCACAGACATCGGGACGGTCGGTTGTGGATCATGCGCTGCATGATGGGGAAGATTTTGAATTGCTCTTTACGCTTACACCGGAGGAGTATCGGAGGCTGGCTGCGGATGACTCGAAGCCATGCCAGGTTTATGCGATTGGTGAAGTGACTGATGATCGGGAGAGTCGGATTCGAAGGGAGGATGGGGAGATCGAGACGTTGGTGGTGGGGGGATATCGGCATTCGTTGGGGGAGTGATGGAGTGACCAGGCTGGGATGAAGTTCGGGGGTTCATGGTAAGGCGAGGTGGTTGCGCCTTGAGAGGTGTGATGGTCGATGAGTGAAGAATCAGGGAGGCAGGACGCCTGTGGTTGGGGGCATTGATGAGAGTCTCCTGTTGCCTAGCGCCCACCCTCATCCGTCAGCGAAGCGCTGACCCCTTCTCCCCTCAAGGGAGAAGGGGCAGAATTTAAGGGAGAAGGGCCCGGAGAGACTTACACAGTTAGGAGGCGTAGCCGACGGTTCTTAGCCACGCTGTGGCCATTAGGGCGGCTCCGTGGTTGCTGGGGTGGACGCCGTCGCCGGCCCAGTGTTCGGGGGGAGCGTATTTGACGGCTTCGTCGAAGAGGGATTGGAACGGGACGAAGAGGGTGTCGAATTCTTGGGAGAGTTTGGCGGCGACTTCGCGGAAGCCATCAAACATGGGGAACCATTTGTCGTTGATGGCTCCGCATCTGAGAACGAAGGGTTCACAGATGACGAGTTTCGTTTCTGGCAGCGCTTCTTTGGTACGCGTCAGGAGGGCGCGATAATCGGTTTCGTAGGTTTCGACCGTTCCCTCATAATGTCCATTGAGGTGATGCCAGATATCGTTGACGCCGATGAGGATGCTGAGGACATCGGGCTTGAGGTCCAGGCAGTCTTTGTCCCAGCGTTCGGCAAGTTGGTGGACTTTGTTGCCGCTGATGCCGCGGTTGTAGCACTTCAGGGTGTCGCCCTTGGGAGCGGTCAGCAGAGCCGCGGCGGTCATCCAGGCGTAGCCACCTCCGAAGCCTGGCTGCATGTTGGGAGTCGACTGGCTCTCTTCGTCTTTCTTGCGACCAGCGTCGGTGATCGAGTCACCTTGGAATAGAACGGTTGCTCCGGCTTTGATGACCGGCTCGGCTGCAATGCTGGATGTCGCGGCTTCGACCGAGTGACCATTGAGCATCAACCCGGCTGCCCCGGCAGCGAGTGTTGACTGGAGGAAGACGCGACGTTGTCCATTCACAGAAGATGTCATGCGAGCTGACCTTTCAAACAAGGGATTGTTGATCTGGTCTTCAGATCGTCCTGAAACGATGGCTTGTTGTCAACGCATGACATCGGGTGGTTCAGGTTGCCTTAGCGTGGACGGCGAAGCCGCGAGAAGCACGGGGTGAGCGCGTGTTGGTCGTCCATTTCTGTGTTTCTTGCGTGCCGAAGCGGCACGCCCGGGTTGGGACAACCCGGGCTATCCGGAAAGAGGTTGGATGGGAGATCCAGACGTGGTCGGAATTAAAACTGCTTGCGCTGACGTGAGCTGGGGATGCGCATGGCTTTGCGGTACTTGGTGACTGTTCTTCGGGCGAGTTGATAGCCCTTTTTTGCCAGTTCTTCGACGATGGCGTCGTCGCTGAGGGGGTTGTCTTTGTCCTCGGCGTCGATGACTTCTTTGAGTTTGAGGCGGATGATGTCCCAAGCGACTTCTTCTCCGTTGGCATCGGTGGTGCCGCCGCCGAAGAAGCGTTTGAGCGGAACCAGTCCGCGGGGGGTGGCGATCCATTTGTCATCGACGGCTCGGGAGATGGTCGTGACGTGGACGCCGACGACGTCGGCGATCTGCTGCATCTTGAGAGGGACGATGAACTCTTCGCCCTGATTCAGGAAGTCGGTCTGGTAATCGATGATGGCCTGCGCGACTTTTTTCAGCGTGTTGTTACGCTGTTCGATTGATTCGATCAGCCACTTAGCGGACTCAATCTTGCGCTTGATGTATTCCTTGGTCTTGTCGTCGGGGTTGTTTTGCAGGAGAGCAATGTACTTCTGCGAGATACGAAGTTGTGGCGTCGACTCATCTTCCAGTCGAACGATCCATTGGCCGTTCTTGCCCTGCTCGATGTAGACGTCGGGGCGAACATTCTGAACGGTGTCTGATTCGAACTTGCGTCCGGGGAAGGGATCGAGAGTCTTCATCTCTTCGAGAGCCATCTTGATCAGTTCGATCGAATAGCCTGTTTTGCGTTCGATGAGCGGGAGGCGGTTCTGGGCGAGGTCTTCTAGGTGCGACGAAATGATGGTCATGATCACATCCTTGAGCGGCATGCGATCATTGACTTGCAGCAATAGGCATTCCTTGAGATCACGCGCTCCGACGCCGGGAGGGTCGAGCTGCTGAATCATCTTCAGCGCAGTCTCTGCGGTGTTGTGGTCGATGTAGCGGCCGTAGACCTGCATGATCTCGGGAAGAGTTCCCTGGAGGCGGCCGTTCTTATCGAGGTTTTGAATCAGGTACTCGCCGAACTCTTTGACTTCGGGAGTGATGTCGAAGTAATGGAACTGGTCGAGGAGATAGTCTTGCAGCGATTGTGGGCGGGAGAGGATGTTGGCCATCTGGTCGTTGGCCCGGTCACCGTCTTCTTCCATGCGGTTGGACGAGGGGCGGGAAGACTCCATGATGTTGTCTTCGGGCCAGTCGGAAGACATTTCGAGGAGGCGTTCGAAGTCGGCTTCACCGTTATTGCTGTCGACGACCATCTCGTCGCGCATGATGTCGTGATTGTCTTCTTCAACGCTGAGCGAGGTTTCGTTGAGGTCATCATTTTCAGCGGGATTGCGCTCGTCGGTGTCCTGCTCTTGTTCGACTTCGAGGACGACGTTTTCTTCCAGTTCCTGATCGATACGTTCCTGAAGCGCCAGGATGGGAAGCTGCAGGATCTCCATCGACTGGATCATGCGCGGAGCCAGCTTCATCTGCTGGCTCATTTTCATCTGTTGTGAAAAATTCAAGTGCATGGTTCAGTAGGGCTTTCGCTGTCTTTTGCTGCGGTCTTGCAACAGATTGTAGTCTCGTGGATGCCAAATCGTGTCAAATACAAGTTCGGGTCAGGAAACCCTCAAAAACTACTCACCGATCGTAACGATTGTAAAACCCGGGAATCGCGTGCAGTTAATCAAAAGGACTGTCTCCCTCTTAAGGCGTCGGCGAGCATTTCTCGGTTGGCGAATTCGAGGACGCTGCCGGAGGCGATGCCTCGGGCGAGGCGTGTGATCTTGATGCCGGTGCCTTCGACGAGGTTGGTGATATAGAGGGCGGTGCCGTCGCCTTCCAGAGTCGGATTGGTCGCCATGACGAGTTCTTTGACTTTGCCCTGGCGGATGCGTTTCATGAGGTCGGTGATCGTCAGGTCGTCGGGACCGATCCCATCAAGCGGGGCCAGGTGCCCGTGAAGGACGTGATAGAGGCCGTGAAATGCACCGGAGGCTTCCAGGGAGGACATGTCCTTGGGTTGCTCGACAATACAGACGAGGCTTTGGTCACGACGGGGGTCACTGCAGATGTTGCAGAGGTCGGTCTGGGTGAAACACTGGCAGATTTTGCAGCGACGAATGGTCGAGCGAACCTGACGGATGGAATCCGAAAGGCCGAGTGCGTCCTCTTCTCTGCAGTTGAGAATGTGGTAGGCGAGACGTTCTGCTGACTTGCGTCCCACGCCTGGCAGGCGCGAAAACTCATTGATCAGCGAGCCGAAGGCTTCGCCGTAGGGATGTTCGTTGGAATGGAAGTTCACCTTGGGCATCGGGACGTATTCTCAAGTCGTTCGTCGTCAGCGGGGGGAGAAGCGGAATTGTCGTAAAGGTGACGGGGGGGCCGTTGTCGTCATCAGTGATGTCTGAATGACGATCAGCCGCCGCCGAATTTGGACATCATGTCACCGAGTCCTGGCATGCTGCCGGTGACTTCCTGAAGCTTTTCAGCGGCTGCGAGTTTGGCTTTTTCGAGAGCCTGATTGGTCGCGGTGACGATGAGCTCTTCGAGCAGATCCTTATCGGGATTTTCCAGCAGGGCTGGCTCGATGCGACAGCCGACGATCTGTTGGTGGCCACTGGCGGTGATGGTGACCATGCCACCACCGGCGGTTCCTTCGACGTGGATGCTTCCCAGTTTCTGCTGCATGTCGCCCATTTTGGCTTGCAGCTGCTGGGCATTTTTCATGAGTGAGGCAATGTTGGCGAGATCTTTAAACATCGGTCTTCCTTGAAAGGGCCCCTCTTTGAACCTCGCGACGTTCGGCTGATCCTTCTCCCTCGGGGAGAAGATGGCCGAGTCTTCGAGGTCGGATGAGGGAACTCCCCGTCCTCGTTAGACTTGTCGCGACTTGATCGGCTCTTTGTTTGTTACACGAGCCCCGAAGGCTTCCAAGACTTCGGTGGCGAAGGGATCGATGTGATCCTTATTGTGTAACTGAGCCTGTTTCTGCTGACTCTCCTGTAACAGTTGATCTTCGCTGGAACTCAAGAGCGAAAACGTGATGTGCGTTTGATGGCCCGTGATATCCAGGATGGTCTGCTGGAGTCGTTTGAGGATCTCCGGCTTGGACTCGAAGTAGTCCTTCGTGAAATTGTAACGACGACTGAACGAAAAATCCAACTGATTTGGCCCAATAATTGCACATCTGTGAAGACTTCTGAGCTGACTTTTCAGTTTGTCGTCTGATCGAGCAATCAATTGCGTCAGAATGTGCTGAGGCTCGTAGCTGTCGAGCGGCTTTTTGCTGGATGCTTCTTCTTTTGTAACTACTGGCGCTGGATCAGGTTGCGCGGTGATCGTGTTGGCGGGGCTGGGCTGGTGTGGTTTTGGAGAGACAGGAACGACGTGGGGTGGTGTTGCGCGCTGAGCGACCACTGGTGGGGTTAGTTCAGTGCTTTTTTTTTGATCGGTGATCGCTGGGGAAGCAGGTGCAGGGAGGGTTGCGACGTGCGCATTGAAGGATGAAATGAAAGCCTTTAAGCCGTCTGATTTGCCATCGGAGAGCAGTTTTGCCAGACCCGCGATGCTTTGGAGGTCTTCCAGGAGGCTGATGCGGATCAGGGCCAGTTCCAGGTAAGGGCGTGACTGGCTGGCGCGGGACATTTTGCCCTTGGCGTCGCCGAGGATCTGCATGGCGGAGACGATGCGGGAGAGGCCCCAGCGGAGGGCCAGTTCGTGCATGTGACTGCGTCGACCTTCGCTGATACTCGAGAGCGCGACGGAGTCTGCCCCGCTGGCGAGGACCATCAGGTCTCGGAAGAAGGCGATCATCTGGTCGGTCAGGTTGCCGATCTGAACGCCATCGGCGAAAGCGGACTCCAGTGCAGCGAGGACGAGGTTCCGCTGACCGGTGAGAAGGTTGATGGAGAGGTCAAGGAGGCGTTCGTCGGGGGCAGTACCGAGAAGCTGGTTGACGTCGGCGGTGGTGATGCGATCGCTGCTGAAGGCGAGCAGCTGGTCGAACAGGGACTGGCTATCCCGCATGGAGCCGCCGGCGCGTCGCGCGACGAGTTCGATGGCTTCGGGATCGACGTTCATTCCTTCCTGGGCGGTAATCGACGTGAGGCGGTCGATGATCTGTTCGTTCGCCATGGCTGCGAAGTCGAACCGCTGGCAGCGCGAGAGGATGGTATCGGGGAGTTTGTGTGGCTCGGTGGTGCAGAAGATGAATTTGACGTTGGGGGGCGGTTCTTCGAGTGTTTTGAGAAGGGCGTTGAAGGCTTCCTTGGTGAGCATGTGGACTTCGTCGATGATGTACATCTTGAAGCGAGTCCGCATCGATTTGACGGTGACGTTGGCGCGGAGGCTGCGGATATCGTCGATCCCGCGATTGGAGGCGCCATCGATTTCGAGGACGTCGACGTCTTTACCCGCCGAGATGCTCTGGCAGATTTCGCATTGATTGCAGGGCTCGCCGTCGGCTGCGTTCGGGCAGTTGAGAGCCTTGCAGAGAATCCGTGCCATGGAGGTCTTGCCGACCCCGCGGGCACCGGTGAAGAGGTACGCGTGAGCGACACGGCCGGCGGCGATCGCGTTCTTGAGGGCCTTGGCGATGTGTTGCTGGCCAATGACGTCTTCAAAACGCTGCGGTCGGTAACGACGAGCGAGGACGGTGTAGGCGGAGTTGGGAGTGGTTGTTTCCATGGTCGTTCATTTTCAGGATGTATCGTGCGGCGCCAATCATAATGGCTGACGTCGCAACGTACATTACCCAACTATTGTGGAAACGTCATTACTCCCGAGAAAGCCAATAATTGTCGTCGCGGCTCGTGTGTTTCACGGTGATGACAAGGTAGTCGGACTGGTCGGGACGAAAGATAAAAATATACGGGAATTTTCCCAGTCGGACATAGCGATAAGGTTCAGAATAAATCGATTGGGAATCGGCAGATCGTTTGATTTTTGCTTCCGCTTTCCGTGAGGCTGTCACGAACTCTCTTGCCAGCGATTTTCTAATCGATTTGTAGAAGTTTAATGGCTTCATCAAGATCTCTTCGAGCCTGAGGTCGAAACCTGAGGTTAGGCATCCAAGTCGATCCTCTCCATCGCCTCTTTGAAGATCAGTTCGGAATCGATTGCCGACGATGGATCAGCAAGGTGTTCTTGCCATCGACGTTCCAGTTCTGCGATCGTCTCGGAATCGGGTGTAATTGGATCTGCTTCGTCGAGGATCCGGCTGGCCAGATCGATTCGATCTTGTTGGGATAGTGATTTCGTGGCTTGGAGAATTTGCTCTTTTGTCATTATTCTCTCTTTACAACAAGTAACGATTTCAATTGACGATCAAGGATGCATCTGGCCAGAGTTCGTTTCGGAAATTGCTCAGGTGGTTTAGCGAGCATCTCTCCATTGCCAGTAGCTGTCGTCGCGGCTGGTGTGTTTGACTGTCACTGCCAGATACACATCGTTGTCGGCGCGATAGATGATGAGATAAGGAAAGCTTCTTAGCTTCTGGAAGCGATAGATTTCTGAATAGATCGAACCGGATAGCGGAGAAGTTCTAATCCTGGTCGTTGCCAGCTCGAATGCCGTGACAAATCGGTTGGCCGTACTTTTGTCCTTCTCAAGGTAGAAAAACAAAGCTTCTTCGAATTCATTCTGAGCTTCATCCAGAAGGCGAAGTTTATTCATGCCTGCGGATCAACTCCCTGGCGTTGGCGATCACCGTATCCACGTCGACTGCACTTGACGGGTTAGCAAGATAGTTCTGCCATCTTCGA
The DNA here is from genome assembly GCF_052161635.1 of Lacunimicrobium album. Classification (GTDB taxonomy): domain Bacteria; phylum Planctomycetota; class Planctomycetia; order Planctomycetales; family Planctomycetaceae; genus SXPC01. The sequence continues at coordinate 2,229,175 of NZ_CP197413.1, read as the reverse complement.
TCCAGCTCTGCCAGTTCAGCTTCATTTGGGGCAGCGACCAACGAAGGCGGTGTTCCTTGCTCTTCAATAATCCAGTGGGCGAGTTCCAGTTGCTCATGGTCTTGGAGGGACTGGACTGCTTCGAAGATCTCTTTTTTTGTCATTGCAATCTCCAATCGATTGCTGATCATCTTAACTTACTACAAATCAACACTTCAAGACCTGACCGCGCAGCAAAAAGGGGCGGGAGGCTGCCTCCTCACACACCTGGCCACCGAAGCGTAGGGCTGCTTCAGTTACGACCTGACCCGGTTGGCACGGCACCACCGTGCTTGGAGACAGCCTCTCACCCCTTGGAACAGCCGAATTGATCGGCGGGTGGCAATTGGCCAAGCTGAATTATGCCGTTTCTTAAGTGAAAATCAAGTCGGTTCACTGGGGATCAGGCGGGTTTCGCGTGAATCTCGCGTCGGCTGATCCGGAAAATCCAGTAAAAGATCATAAAGAGACAGCGGATCGTGATGTCGCAGACCATGCCGAGCCAAATGCCGATGAGGCCCATCTGCAGGTGAATGCCGAGGAAATACGCGACTGGCAGGCGGATCAGGTAGATGCCAAACAGGCTGGAGAAGAACGGGATCCGTGTCTCCCCTGCCCCTTGTGCGGCCTGGTTGAGGACGATCAGGACGCCCAACTGAAACTGGTAGGCGGCGAGGAGTTTCATTGCGGGGATGCCGACATCCCAGACTTCGGGGGATTTGTGCATCAGGTGGAAGATCTGGCCTGACCCGAAGTAGAAGATCAGGCTGGTGACGGCTGCGATGACGCAGACCTGGAGGCAGGCGTAGAGGCCAAACTTTGAAGCGAGGTCGCGTCGCCCTGCCCCGATGGACTGGCCGACGAGGGTGGCTGCGCTGCGTCCCCAGGCGACGGCGAGAAGGTAGGAAATGCCTTCGACTTCCATCGCGATGATATGTGCAGCGAAGGTGGCGGAGCCGAGGCTTTTGACCAGGCCGATAAAGATCAGGTGTCCTGACCAGGTGGAAACGCCTTCGCCGAGGACCGGGAGGCCTAAGCGGAGGAGGTCGCGGTTGATGTTTTTGTGATCGGCGTCGTGGCCGTCGACGACTTTTTCGTAGGCGGTTAAGGGTTGGATCGGTCCGAATTCGGTGTGGGAGTTGTCGGCATCGGAGCGAACGTGTCTTGCGCGTGTGATGGATGTGGGACCGAAATTGAGCAGGGAGGCCATCGCGATACCGCCGCAAGCCTGGGCGAAGACGGTGCCGATGACGATGCCATCGACGCCGAGTGCTGGTATGCCGCCGAGGCCGTAGACGAGGCAGTAGGATGCGGGCATGTTAAGGACGAAAATGCCTGCCTGAACGAGAAGAGGGATTTTCATGTTGCCGGTGGCACGCATGATGGCAGCGCCGCAAAGGGTGATGGACTGAAAGGCGAAGCAGAGGCTGGCGAGTCGCAGGTAGCGGGTTGTGATGGTCAGATCGTCGCCGCGCATGCCGATGCTCCAGGCGTACGTGCCGGAGAGGAGATAGCCGAGTAACGTGCAGGTGATGCCGACGAGGGCGGCCCAGATCATGGCACGCCGGGCGACAAGTTGGGCATCTTGGAAACGTCCTGCGCCCCAGCGGTTGGCGACCATGGCGTGGGCGCCGATGCCGACGGTTCCGACCATCAACGAGGCGAGCCAACTGACATATAACGCGGCTCCGAGGGCATTGGTCGCTTCGAGGCTGACCTGGCCGGAGAGCCAGATGTCGAAAAAGCCGATCATGAAGACGAGGAGTTGTTCGCCCAGGATGGGAAGCGCGAGTGTGAAGACGCCGCGCGCGGGCGAGGCTCGCAGGGCTGGCGGGAGCGTGATCAACTCGTCAGGTTTTACGGAAACATCGGTTGCCATGGGGGCATATGACTCGGAAATCTTTGTTCGTCGATCTGCTCTGCTGGTTTTGGAAGTCTCACCTTACCGTGATTCAGGTTGAGTTTTCACCTGAGCAACGTCCGTGAATTGAGATTCTCGAGTTCACGTTAGCCTGGTGGCCATTTCATTTCGCGGTCGCCGAGGAGGTGGATGTGGAGATGAAAGACCGACTGTCCGGCTTTGGCTCCTGAGTTCATGACGGTACGGAAGCCGTCTTTGACGCCATGTTCTTCGGCGAGTTTACTAGTGACGAGGAGCAAGTGGCCGAGGAGTTCCTTGTGTTTTTCTTCGGCATAGGCCAGGGAAATGATTTCCTCTTTCGGGATGATCAGAATGTGGACGGGGGCTTGTGGAGAGATATCGGGGAAGGCGATGCAGAGGTCGTCTTCGTAGAGGACGTTGGCGGGGATTTCTTTATCGATGATTTTTTTGAAGATGGTTTTTTCGGGCATGTTGGGGTCCTGCGAGTTCACTGTGGGGAATCGAATCTGTCGGAGCATGAAAGGATATCTGTTTCCAGTCAGCGGCCCAAGCCTTGGCGGGCGGTGTCTGGAAAAGTCCGTTGTGCGTGACTGTTGCTCAAAAGAAAAGATCTGTGAGAAGCATTGCTTGGCTACAGATGCTCGCCGCCTGTGATGGGGAGGATGGTGCCGGTGATGTAGGGGGCGTTGATGAGAAAGAGGATGGCTTGGGTGACGTCTTCGGGGGAGCCGGGGGTTTGGAGGGGGACGTTTTCGCGGATGCGTTGTTCGTAGTCGGCGGGTTTGGGCTCGGGTGCGAGCATGGGGCCAAGGGAGAGGGCGTTGACGCGGGTATTCGGGGCGAGTTCGAGAGCGAGAATCTCGGTCAGTGACCAGAGAGCGGCTTTGCTGAGAGAATAGGCGAGGTAGTTGGGATCCGATTTGCGGGCACGCCAGTCGAGGAGGTTGATGATATGGCCTTGGTGGTTGGGAGGGAGTTGTTTTTGGAATTCCTGGGAGAGGAAAGTGGGGGCTTTGAGGTTGATCGTGAGGTGGCTGTCGAAATTCTCCTCGGTCAGGTCGTGAAGGTGAGAGGCGTTGAAAATGGCAGCGGAGTTGATGAGGAGATCGACTGGGCCGAGCTGTTTGTTGGCCTGCTGGAAGAGTTCACGGGAAGCAGCGACGGGATCGGAGAGGTTGGCCTGGATGAGAGCGACTTTGACGCCGAGAGATTTGAGTTCGGAAGCGGTTTGCTCGGCTTCGTCGCGCGAAGAATTGTAATGGACGGCAATGTTGATCCCCTGCTCTGCGAGTGCGAAGGCGATGTGTTTGCCGAGGCGGATGGCGGAACCTGTGATGAGGGCGCTAGTGGGTTTCATTTATTGCGATCAAGGGTAAGTGAGATGTCTGTCGAAGTTGGAGAAAACGTGTGTTTATGGTCTTAAGAAACTTGATCAGATGCTAGCCGGAGTGGTAGTCTGCTGTTGAAGTTGAGATCCTGTCTCAACTTTTGTCTTGAAGATTCTGCTATCTGCCCGCCAGCATCATGCCAGCCAGTGCGATCGTAGGAATTGACGGCTCCCTTGCGTCAATCGATCCGGCTGTGCGACTTCGATGCGTTGCTTTGGTCGGCGTTCTTTCGCGATGTTGATTTTTGATTCTTCTTACCCGTTCTCCTGGGAACATGTTCATGACGACGATACCTGCTCGTCCCCCCAAAGTTGATTCTGAGCTCGAAAGCAAGGCCGTTTCAACTGCTCCTGCCACGGATACTCTGGCTGAGACGAAGGTTGCTCCAAAGAGGCCTGCAGGGGAATTAAAGCCGAAGGTCGTGCTGAAGAAACGCAGTGCGCTGGTTCGGGATGCGATTCAGCTGACGCGTCGGGCTCACCTTTATGCGGGGCTGTTGTTATTGCCTTGGGTGTTTTTGTATGGGGTGACCGGGCTGTTGTTCAATCACCCGACATGGTTCGCGGATACGCTCAACATTGCCTTCGGTCGTTCGGAGATGAAAGGGACAGCGATCGAGTCGTTGCTGACTCCGGCTCAGATGGCGGCCGCTGTTCTCGAGCAGATGAATCAGGGTGAAGAGAAATATGTTCTGGATGAAAGTGAAAAGCCACATCTGGTGCGAGGGGGATTGTCAGCGACGATGAAAGGTTCCGATGGGAAGACTTACTCGGTGTCGATGAAAGCAGCGGCGACGGGGGGATCAATTCGGGAGTTGCGAGGTCGTGGAAGAGCGCCAGTCGCTGTTCCACCAGTTGCGGGTACGTTACCAACTCAAGGTCGCGAGGGTCCGGGGGGCGGTCGTGGTGAAGGCGGTACACGTCAAGGTGAGGGGGAAGGACGGCCGAGTGGACGTCGCGAAGGACGCCCTGGACGCGATGGTGGAGCGCCAGTCGATGGTGAGGGGACAACTCGTCCAGATGGTGGACCGCGTCCAGAGGGGTTAGCTGGAGGGCGATCAACGGAGCGAAGTGCTGTCAAAGGAAGTGATGCGCCATTCGCCAAAGCTTCGGGAGTGGAGTTGGCACAGTCGCCGATTCAGCAATTGACGGAGTCCGCAGCGACGCTCATGGAGAAGCAAGGATTTCAAGGGGCGGAGGTGGCGAGCGTGCAGATGGCGGCGTTAGAGTTCCAAGTTCAGGACTCGAAGAACGAAATCTGGACAGTAACCTACGATGCGAAGGCTGGTTCGATCCGAGGTGAGAAAGCCAGTGAAAAGGAAAGTGCGCTCGCGGCATCGCTGTCGCTGCGACGATTCCTGCTGAATCTACACGTTGCCCATGGTTATCCTGACGAGATGAGCGCGCGGTCGATCTGGGCGGTGTTTGTCGACATCATGGGGCTGACAATGATCTTCTGGGGGATCTCCGGGATCGTCATGTGGTGGCAGATCAAGCGGACACGGCTGGTGGGAGCGCTCTGTTTGATCTTCAGCACTGCCGTTGCGTTGTGGGTCGGTTTTGAGATGCACAGCTCGATGATCGGGTAGCGAGACTGGAACGCAGAGCTCGCGGAGAGATGAAATGAAAGAGGCACCTCAAGCTGATGGTTTGAGGTGCCTTTTGTTTTTGTGTTGCTTCGGCAGCACTCAGCTGAAATTCGACTTTGGCATATTCATGTCCGACAGGTCGATGAGGGGGCGGATCTCGGTGGTGCCTCGGGTGGAGCCGGGGAGAGACTGAGCGATCTTGATCGCGTCTTCGAGCGTCGGGACGTCGATCAAGAAGAAGCCTGCGAGGAACTCCTTGGTTTCGGCGAAGGGTCCGTCGCTGACGAACGACTGGCCTTCGCGGACGCGGACGTGAATCGTCTTGTCGATCGGCTGTAAGGGAGCGGCGTGGATGTACTGGCCTTTGGATGCGAGGTCGTGGCAGAGTTCGATGGAACGCTGCATGGCGGGGAGGTGATCTTCGGGAGGCCAGGCGTTTTCCGGGGCGTAGGAGAGGAGGATGTATTTCATCAGTAGGAGTCCTGTCAAAGATTAGAGCTGATTTTCTGAGTAGTCGAATCAGCGGGTTATGAATCGACAGTGTTAGAAGAATTATGGCAAACTTGTTGGTTCAAGCCCGGGGAGGCTTTGTCTCAAGTTGGTTTAGAAAATGAAGGCTAATGATTGCCTATCGCCCACCCTCATCCGTCGTCGAAGCGACGCCACCTTCTCCCCTCAAGGGAGAAGGGACAGCTATGTAGCGAATTGCAATTGAAGGGCTAACTCTTTCACCGCCGTCATCGGGATTTGATCTCGTTCGATGTTGCGGTTGGAGGAGATGAAGACGGGGGCTTCCTGCATCTCTTTGTCGGTGGTTGGTAGCCGGCCGTGGCTGCCTTTGACGATGGTTGCGTCGAGGCCGATGACGTCCATGTAGTAGCGGAAGCCGAGCATTTTTTGGGCGAGGCGTCGGGCGACGCGGAGCTTGGGGAGTTTCAGTTTGGGGTCGACAAAGAGTTCGACTGGGTCGTAGCCGGGTTTGCGGTGGATGTCGACGGTGCGGGCGTAGTCGGGGGCGAGGTGGTCATCGAGCCAGAAGTAGTAGGTGAACCAGGCGTCGGGGGCGGAGATGGCGACGAGTTCGCCGGAGCGTTCGTGGTCGATGCCGAAAGATTTTTGTTCGTGGCGGTCGAGGACGCTTTCGATACCAGATGACTTGGAAAGCAATGCTTTGACGGGTTGAATGTCTTCCGGGCGTCGGACATAGACGTGGGCGAACTGGTGGTCGGCGACGGCGAAGGCGCGGGAGGCTCCGCAGTCGAGGGTTTCCCAGCCGAGGGGTTCTTGGCGGACGGTGAGGTAGCCGTGTTCGCGGAGAATGCGGTTGATGTGGACGGGCTGGGAGACGTCCGTGATCGCGTATTCGGAGAGGGCGATGATCTCCATCCCCTGCTCTTTTGCGACGTTGATCAGCTTGCCGGCTTCTGCATCGACCTCGCGGATGTCCTGTGCGACTCTGGGGTCATTGGGGCCGAGACGCTGAAGGTTGTAATCGAGGTGTGGCAGGTAGACGAGGGTCAGCGAGGGTTTGTATTGCTTGAGCATGTCGACGGAGGCATCGGCGATCCACCGGCTGCTTTCGATGTTGGCGGTCGGGCCCCAGAACTTGAAGAGGGGGAAGACGCCGTAGCGAGACTGCAGTTGATCCCGCAGGTTGGGTGGGTGGCTGTAGCTGTCCATTACCTTGCGGCCATCCGCCGGGTAGCTGGGGCGCGGCGTCATCGAGTAATCGACGCTCGCGTACATGTTGTACCACCAGAACATCTTCGCGGTGGTGTATTTCGGGTCTCGCTTTCGAGCGGCGTCGTAAATGCGTTCGCCTTTGACGAGGTGATTCGACTGACGCCACAGCCAGACTTCTGCCTGGTCACGGAAGTACCAGCCATTCGCGACAGCGCCGTGCTGGCTGGGCATCGTGCCGGTCAGAATGGACGACTGAGCCGTGCAGGTGACCGCGGGGAGAACGGTCCCCATGGGACGCGCGAAGCCTTCGTCCGCGAGACGTTTGAGATGGGGCGTATTCGGTCCCAGCATGTCATACGTGAGGCCGACGACGTTGAGAATCAGGAGGGGTTTGGTCATGAACTGATCATCGCGATCAGAGGCGGGATGGGCAAGGGAGAGCAGAGATGTGTAAGATGCAAGAAGCTATCCAGGATATTGGTAGTTGGAATTGCGCGAGACGAATTGTGAGGAGTCAGGAAGCATGAGTTCTACGAATCCTGAGTTGGACTTGATCGTTGAGGAAGTAAAGTCGCTGATTGATAAGGGTGTGCAGGAGGAGGAGGTGATGCACTATGTGGCGTCGAAAGATCTACCGGTTATAAAAATGATTTACATCGTGTGTAACGCTTATCGTGTTGGCATTCGTGAAGCTGAAGTCAAGTTGAGCCAGGTGAAAGGCTTGAAGAGGAAGGTTCACGAATTTCGAAAATTCAATAACGAATTTTTTCACGAGGTATTTAAGCAACTGAAAGAAGATGAATCAGGTGAATGGAGTTTCGAGGCTCCATAATTTATGAGCAATTATCTTCGGTGCGGTTCGCGGAGCCTCACCAGCACCCTACTTTTTACACGGTTGTCTTTTCTGTTGAGATCGATTTTCGGTTGCGGAAGCGGTCGTGCGAGAAGGCCAGCAGGTCGATCGCGATGTCGGTGAAGATGGTGCGCCCCTTCATCAGCCAGGCGGCGGCGAAGGACCACAGCGCGATCCATTCGAGCCAGAAGAGGGCGTTGTATTTGTCGGCGGTGGCTTTGATTGAGGAGGGCAGGAAGAAAAGGTAAATTCCCATGCTGACCAGGGCGAGAAGAATCACGGTGCCGCTGGCTTTGTAAGTGAAGTCTCGGAAAATCTCGTGAGGTTCGGCTTCGATATTGGCGTGTCGGGCACTGGGGAAATGATGCAGCGAGTAGAAGGCGAGGATCAGAAAGAACGCGCCGCCCGAGGCGACGTGAGCCCAGCCAATGAGTGAGGTTTGCTGGAGAGGATCGGCTTTTTGATCCAGCGGGCAGAAGGCGAGAAATAACGCGAAGACACAGCCGAGGTTGGCGGTCCAGTTTTCGATCCAGTCGTATCCTCGGTAGCAGTACAGGAAGATGCCGATGGCGCACAGAATGCCGACGAAGCCATCACGCAGCGGCGTGTGGTAATAGGAACTCATGTTGTCCTGGATCTCGATGCCGAAGACAAAATAGCCGATGGGGCCTAGAAGGATCGGGAGCAACAGGCCACTGAAGCCGATGGCCCGTCGGATGGAGAGATAGGAAGCGACCAGAGGCTGGTCGGAATTGGAGAGATTGCTGGGCACGAACGGTCCTCAGAGAAGTTTCGCATGATTGAATCGAGCGACGTCTGTTCTAACAGACCTTCTGGAGGAGGTGGTAGTGGGTAAGTGAATTCCTTCGGGAATTGCGGAGAGGAAGGGGGAGTCATGATATCCCTTTGAGCATGGAATATCTCTATCGCATCTTTGACCTTCCTCGTCCTGAAGGGACGATTTCAGTCAGCCCAGGATGAAATCCTGGGTTTCGAAGTGAGCGAGAACGTCCACCCTGAAGGGGTGGTTTCATCGTCGTTCTTGCGGTGAGCGACCCTTACAGGGTCGGGAGAATTTGATTGGGACGAAAACCCAGGGTTTCACCCTGGGCTGGTAGAAATCGTCCCTTCAGGACGGAGAGGGGCGGAGGTTTGGTGTATTCAATGCGTTGATAAAAGGGGGCCGGATAAGACAGGGAGTTCACACTCCCCGCTCGCCTTTTAGTAGTAATATCCCGCGGGCATGATTACAGGGTAGTACGAGGGTTCGTAGTACGGGTAGTAGACGGGCTGTTGAATTGGTGGCGGGGATTGTTGTTGAGTGCGGGCCTGGCAGGGCTGGCAGCAGGTTGGTGAGGGGGACGAGTTGTTTTTAACTGGGGGATTTTCTTTGGGAATTTCGATGGGGGGCTTGGGGGGCTCTTCGGGTTTGTTGGGTTTGGGAGGAGTCGGGTCTGGCTCGAAGAAGGGGGCTTCGGGTTGAGTCACAGGTTTTGATGTCGTGACTGGCTTTTGTGGGATCGGCTGTGGTTTGGGTTCGGGGGTTGGCTCAGGTTGTGGTTGAACTGGTAGGGGATTGTTTCCGACGAGGACGACGACGGGTGCGAACCGTTGCAAGGCTCGCTCGCTGTCTTTGTTCAGAGTCGCGATGATCTGTGTGTTGCCAGCAGAGGCGGGTTTGACGGTGAAGTTGATTTGTTGACTCTGGCCCGGGCCGAGGATGTTGATCTGTTGTTCGGGATTGAAGTTAGTTTGAGTCTGGAAGGCCATCGGGATGGCGATGGTCAGCATGCCGCCGGGGTAGGTGGTGTGGCCGATGTTCTTCAGGTTGATTGTTCCCTGGGTCGGTTTGCCGACAGCAGTTTCCATGGGGAACGTGATCCACATGTCGACCTGGTGTTGAGCGACGCGGGTGACGGATTCGACTTGAGAAGAGGCGGTCACGTAGGCGTAGGCGTGGATCTTGCCTTTGAGGTTTTTCGTGGGGAAGACGGCCTGGCTGGCAGTGACTTCGCCGGTGAGGAGTTGATGGACGCGGTGCTCGGCTTCGTCGTGGAGTGTTGGCTCTTGTGGACGAAGGGGATCAGGCTGCCAGAGTTCTTCGTCGATCAGAATCTCATTGAGGGGTGAAGTTCCGACGTTGGTGATCTGGTAGTTGATTGTGGCATCGGTTGTTGAAGAGAGCTCACTGGGGAGTGATTTCTTGAGTTCAAAGGAGATGATCGCGGTGGATGGCAGGTGGCCATCGAGCAGCGCGGTGGCCTGATGATGGGAATGACTGGGGACTTCGACGAAGTGTAGTCCGGCTTGATAATAGGGGCCGACGTCTTCCATCCAGGGGGAACTTGGCACTGCGGAAACAGGAATGTGTCGACGCCACGGGGCGTTGTTTGACGAGATCGACGTCGAGGTATATCGGAAAGCGGGCTGGTAATAACCTCTGCCTGCGACGCGGAGAATGTTGTCGGGGGGCAATTGAAGATTCGGGACCCAAGACGTGAAGTAACGCTGCATCGACAGGTTCGCTCTCGGCAGACCTGTCGGCAGATTGGAGGGTGGTTGAATCGCTGAGACAGGTGTGACCGGGAACTGTGACCATTCAAAAGGATCGTCAGCCGGGATGGGGAGTTCCTGCTTTGGCCACATGGGGGCGCTTGATTCGGGCGCCCAGTCTCGAACAGGTTCTTCGACAGCAGCGAGAGCCTGATTGCGGAGAGGTTGTTCCGAGAACAGGAGCCCCATCAGCAGATAAATCGTCAGGGCGATGGCCACCGAGCCGGTGGTGACTGTGAGTGGCCAGACGGTCCGCGACCAGAGGTTCCAGAACCACAGGATGACCGGCATGCGGGGTGCGAAGTTGTCTTCATCCTGGTAATTCGTAATTGGGAATTGGGAATTGGCCGGAGGTTTCTTTGCGAACTGTGCTTGTTTGATGGGTTCGCCGGTGGAGGTGAAGTGCTGGCGTCGGAGGACGGGGGTTTCTTCGCGTTCTTCAATGGGGCGCGGGCGGTAGGTGGTGTGTTCGGAACGCGTATAGGGATCGCTGATCTCTTTGGTGGTGAAGAAATCCCAGACGCGGTAGAAACCGGTCTTCCAGTAACGCCAGAGGCGCGAGAGACGGGTCGCGCAGTAGTCCCAGGCCATGTAGAGAAGGTCGGTCACGCGGTCGTAGGCGTAGAACAGGAAGTCGAAGAGTTCATCCCAGGCACCGACGGGCCCATCGTCATCACGGTCATCATCGAGATGAGACTGAGGAGCGTGTTCAGGTGTGCGTGAGGAGGGCCGATGTGTATTGGGGCGATTCGAAAATTGGTTGTCTTGCATTCCTTGCGTCCCTGTCGCACGTTACAGTGAGGGCAGTCCATTGCACCTGTGAACTCCTGGTGATGTGCAAATTGAAGGCGTCATCGTCTTCCTGCACATCTGCAGCAGAGAGTTTGCAACGCCCTGCTGGCCTGAGAGTGGGGCGTGGAATAGCAGAATTTACAAATCAGTGGAAGATGAGTCTGCCAGCAGGATCCATTGGGAGATATTCCCCTCGGCGACTCGCCGGGGGCTAAATAATCAAAGGGCGGTGTGAGATGACAGCGAAGATTGTACTGATTGAGGATGATCGGGACATTTCACAAACACTGCAGAGTGTGCTTCTGGCGGCGGGCTATCAGGTGAAGGCTGCGTCGAATGGGAATGATGGGCAGGTTTTGATCGAGCGGGAGAACCCGGATCTCGTGATCACCGACATGATGATGCCTCGCATGGGAGGCTTTCCGGTGCTTGAGTATTTGAAGACACTCGAAAATCCGCCGAAGGTGATTATGATTACCGCAAATGAAGGTGGTCGTCATAAGGCGTACGCGGAAATGCTGGGCGTTTCTGATTATTTACGCAAGCCGTTTGCGATGGATATTCTTCTTGATGCTGTTGCCAGGGCGTTGGGGGAAGAGAAGCCGGCTGGTGGCAAGGCCAAGAAAAAGTAATTGGAAGAAGTAAGTGGAGACTGGATCTCAATTTGGGAATAGCTTTGCGTCAATTTGACGCATCGCGAATCCGTTGTGGATGTATTAGGATTCGCCCGCAACGACGGTTTGGACAGGGATGTCAAGGCATGATGTTTCCGAGAACGAACCGAAATTGATTGGCTGCAAAAAGGGTCGAGGGCAAAGTCTCTTCGATCTCTTTCAGAATATCATGTAGCGGAAAAGAGAAGAAATGAGTCGATTTCACTTTCCTGCGTGGGTGAATACCTTGTTGCCAGTGATGGCGGGTGTCATCGGAGTGGGAGCGATCTACGCGACGGGGTTGCTGGCGTACGCCGTGCATCCGTTAACCACCGATGTCGGCTATCGTCCTGAGCAACCCATTCCATTCAGCCACGCATTGCATGCGGGCAAGCTGAAGATGGATTGCCGGTACTGTCACACGACCGTTGACAAGGCAGCGTTTGCTGCGATTCCACCGCTGGGGACCTGCTGGAACTGTCACGCTGGTAAGTCAGCTGATGGTGCTGCTCCGACGGCGGTTTCGGTTCACACCGATTCTGCCAAGCTGCAGCCTCTTCGCGATGCTGTTACTAATGGTCAGCAGTATGCGTGGCGTAAGGTTCACGATCTGGCTGACTTTGCTTACTTCAATCACAGCGTCCACGTGAACCGCGGCGTGAGCTGCGTCGAGTGTCACGGCCGGGTCGATACGATGGAAGTTGTTGAACAGAAGAAGACGTTGTCGATGGGTTTCTGCCTGACCTGCCACCGCGATCCTGCTCCGCGACTTCGCCCTGTTGATCAAGTCACGAATCTGGCCTGGGCCGCTCCTGAGGGCAAGCCGGAAGCGGATGCCATTGGAGCCGCTCTGGCGACTTCGCTGGCGATTCACCCGAAGCAGAACTGCTCGACCTGTCACCGATAATGCCATTGTGAGTTGATTGACGGTCCGCACAGCGGACCCTACAAGACGCAAGACAGCCCCATCGCACATTTCCTCCGACATCTGTCGGGGTTAAATATCAGACGAGAAGAGAGAATCGGACATGAAGTACTGGCGAAGTCTCGATGAGCTTGAGAAGACGCCCGAGTTTGTCGACCACCTGCATCGTGAGTTCCCGCAGGCTGCTTCCGAATTCCCGACGGATGTTTCGCGTCGTCAGTGGCTGCAGTTGATGGGTGCTTCGATCGCGTTGTCGTCTGTGGCTGGGTGCCGCTGGGAAGACGAGAAGATTGCACCGTTTGTCAATCGTCCTCAGGATCGCATCCCAGGCGTGCCGGTCACCTATTTCTCGATGATGGACCGTGGCGGTTATGCACAGCCGATCCGTGTCACGTCGATGGACGGTCGCCCGATCAAGCTGGATGGCAACCCGCTGCACCCATTCGGCACGACTGGTTCTGACTCTTTCGTCCAGGCGACGATTCTGAACCTGTACGATCCAGACCGTATTTCACGCGATCCGCAGACTGGTCGTCAGCTGCGGGTTTACAGCCCGAGCGTCACCAATACGCTTCGATTCCGCGATGGCAAAGTCAGCCCATCGACCCCGAAGACTTGGGGTGATTTCGAAGAGTTCGTCGGCAAGCTGAAGATCGCCGTTGGTAAAAATCAGGGCCTGAGCTGTGCGGTTCTGGCGGATGTCAGTTCTTCGCCGTCTCGCGCTCGACTGAAAGCTGCCCTGCAAGCCAAGTATCCACAGCTAGCTTGGGTTGAATACTCGCCAACGACCTCGACCAATGATGTGATTGGTCTTGAGCAAGCGTTTGGTCAGCCGGTTCGTCTGACTTACGACCTTGCGAAAGCCAAGACGATCGTCTGTTTTGATGCTGACCTTTTGGGACATCATCCTGGTTATGTTCAGCAGACCAAGGGCTGGGCGACCAAGCGTGCTCCTGAAGACGGCGAGATGAGTCGCGTTTACGCGATTGAAAGCCAGTTTTCTCAAACCGGGATCGCAGCAGACCACCGTCTGCCGGTGATGTCGAGCAGCATTCCTGCTCTGGTTAAGACTCTGTCTGGCCTGGTTGAGTCACTCAACGGGAATGCCTCTGCTGAACTGCCATCGGGCAATGCGACAGAGAAACTTCTGGCATCGATTGCCAAGGATCTCGTCGCCAGTAAGGGGACGAGCGTCGTTGCTGTGGGTTCACAACATGCTCCAGAAGTTCATGTCGCCGTCGCGGCTTTGAATAATACGCTGGGGAACTTTGGTCAGACGATCAACTTCGTCGAAGAGCCGTTGATCAGCGTTGCCAAGCAAGACGATGCCCTGCCTCAGCTGGTCAAAGCCATGCGAGAAGGGACGATCAAAGAGCTGTTCATCCTCGGCGGCAACCCTGTCTACGATATGCCAGTCGATTACGATTTCGCTGGTGCCCTGAAGACGGTTCAGTTCTCGATTCACCTGTCTCAATATGAAGACGAGACCTCCCTGGCTTCGAACTGGCACTTGCCACAGGCTCACTCACTGGAAGCCTGGGGCGACGGGATCTCTTATGACGGGACCGTCTGTCTGCAGCAGCCGCAGATCATGCCGCTGCATCAGGGGAAGAGTGATCTGGAAGTGCTGTCGATGCTGATCGACGATGCTCCGAAGGATGGCTTCGATATCGTTAAAGAAACGATGAACAGTGTCTACAATCTGGACGACGCTGGCCTGAAGAACGCGATTCATCAGGGCTTCGTGGCTGATTCTTCGAAAGCAGTCACTGCGACACTCGCCGGGAATGTTGCCACGACGCTGGCCAGCTGGGCTCCGGAAGTCATCGATTCTGCTGATCAATTCGAGCTGGTCTTCACTGAGTCGGACAGCGTTTACGATGGCCGATTCGCCAACAACGGCTGGCTGCAGGAAGCTCCTGCATTCGTCACCAAGGTGACCTGGGACAACGTCGCGATCTTCAGTCCGAAGACGGCTCGCGAGTTCAAGGTCAAGGATGGTCAGATCGTCGAACTGTCGCTGCGTGATCGCAAGTTGAAAGTGGCGGTTGCCATCGTTCCAGGGCAAGCGACTCACTCGATCGGCCTGGCTCTCGGGTATGGTCGGACTGCTGCGGGACACGTTGGTGGTAGCGACCTGGATGGGGTCAAGCCGGTTGGTTTCAATGCCTACCTGATCCGTCCATCTGATGCGTCTTCCTTCTCAACTGGTCTGAAGATCACTGCGACCAGCGAAAACTATCTGATCGCCAAGACTCAAGATCACTGGGCGATTGATACGGCTGGTATGAAGCAGGTCGCCGGTCAAGTGGGGGCTCTGGTTCGTGAAGGAACGCTGACCGAGTACGAAGAACACCATGACTTTGCCACTCACCGCGTTCACGTTCCGCCGCTGGAATCGCTGTGGAAGGAATTCGAGTACACCGAGCCTTATCAGTGGGGGATGTCGATCGATCTGGCGAAGTGCACGGGCTGTAATGCCTGCGTCGTCGCCTGCCAGTCGGAAAACAACATTCCGATCGTCGGTAAAGATCAGGTCTCTCGTAACCGCGAGATGCACTGGCTGCGAATCGACCGTTACTTCACGACGTCTTCAGAGTCAGCTCACCACGAAGGTGATCATGATAACGATGCCGATCCGATCGAAGCACTGTGGAACGATGAAGGTCAGGTCGCGATTGCCTCTCAACCGCTGCCTTGTCAGCAATGTGAGAATGCTCCCTGTGAGCAGGTCTGCCCCGTTGCGGCGACTGTTCACAGCGAAGAAGGCCTCAACGATATGGCGTATAACCGCTGTATCGGAACACGTTACTGCGGTAACAACTGTCCGTACAAGGTTCGACGCTTCAACTATCTGTCGTACACGAAGCACCTGTATCAGCCAGAACAACAGCTGGTTCAACTGGTCTTCAATCCGGAAGTCACTGTCCGTAGCCGCGGGGTCATGGAGAAGTGTACTTACTGCGTTCAGCGGATTCAGAACGGCAAGATCACAGCGAAGAACAATCTGGCCAAGCTTGGTCGCGATGTCACTTACGAAGACCGCATGGCTGCGATTCCCGATGGCATGATCAAGTCGGCCTGCCAGGAAGCCTGCCCAGCGGATGCGATCGTCTTTGGGAACATCAAAGACCACAGCAGTCAGGTCTACAAGAACCACACGAATCCACGTACCTACGCGATGCTGTCGGAACTCAACGTCAAGCCTCGTACCCGTTACATGGCTCGCGTGAAGAACCCTCATCCGGATCTGGAAGCCTCTTATTACCTGCAACCACAGGCTCACCACGGCGGCGAACATGCTGCCGGCCATGGCGAAGGTGATGGAGATCACGCCCACGACCATGATCATGACCACAGTCACGATCACGACCATGATCACGATGACGCAGCCGCCAAGTAAGCCTGTTTTCGGATATTGATGCTCAATGCAGTTACCGGATGCGGTCGAAAGACGGCATCCCTGAGAGAATAAGAATACTGTTTGGAGACACCCCTTGAGCCGATGGCTTGAGGCTGAACCAGTAAAGAAGTCGAGACCCAATGGCCACTACTACTTTGACTCCGTACGACGAAGTCCGTGAGACGCCAGGACATCGCTTTCCGATTGTCCTGGGAAATAACACGTACCACTCTGTGACGGAGAAGATCTGCCGGATCGCTGAGGATCCGAAGGTCAATACGTACTGGCTGATCTTCCTGATTATTTCAATGGCGCTTGCCAGTATGTTTGTCTCGTGCGTCTTCTACCTGTTTTTCACAGGGGTCGGCGTCTGGGGTAACATGAACCCGGTCTTCTGGGCATGGCCGATTGTGAACTTCGTGTTCTGGGTCGGTATTGGTCACGCCGGTACGCTGATCTCCGCGATTCTCTTCCTGTTCCGTCAGAACTGGCGGACGAGTATTAACCGGGCTGCGGAGGCGATGACGATCTTTGCGGTCGTTTGTGCTGGTATTTTCCCGGGGATTCACATTGGTCGTATCTGGTTCGTCTACTTCCTGTTCCCTTACCCGAACACGATGCTGATGTGGCCTCAGTTCCGCAGTCCGCTGCTGTGGGACGTGTTCGCGGTTTCGACTTATGCGACGACCTCTCTGCTCTTCTGGTACATGGGGATGATCCCCGACTTCGCGACTTTCCGTGACCGTGCCAAGAGCCGGGTTCGACAAGTTGTCTTCAGTGTCCTGTCTCTGGGTTGGACCGGGTCTGCCCGTGGCTGGCACCGCTATGAGCGTGCTTACCTGCTGCTGGCTGCGATGGCAACGCCTCTGGTTCTTTCGGTGCACACGATCGTGTCCTTCGACTTTGCTGTCTCTCAGGTTCCTGGATGGCACACGACGATCTTTCCTCCCTACTTCGTCGCGGGTGCGATTTTCTCCGGTTTCGCGATGGTGCTGACGCTGATGATTCCTGTCCGGGCGATCTTTGGCCTGCAGGAACTGATCACGGTTCGTCACCTGGAGCACATGTGCAAGATCATCATGCTGACCGGAACGATGGTCGGTTATGCCTACGGCATCGAGTTCTACATTGCCTGGTACGGCGGTAACCCTTACGAAGGTTTCGCGTTCTACAACCGTGCCTTCGGTCCTTACTGGTGGGCTTACTGGACGATGATCAGCTGTAACGTCATCAGCCCTCAACTGTTCTGGATCAAGTCGATCCGCACCAATCCGATCGCGATCTTCATCATCTCGATTTTCGTGAACATCGGAATGTGGTTCGAGCGTTTCGTCATTACGATCACCTCGCTGAGCCGTGACTACCTGCCGTCCTCCTGGGGTTACTTCGTTCCGACCTGGGTCGACATCATGATGCTGGTTGGAAGCTTTGGAATCTTCTTCACGCTGTTCCTGTTGTTCCTGCGATTGATGCCGATCGTTGCGATGGCGGAAATCAAGAGTGTGATGCCAATGCCAGGTGATGGCGATGGAGCTCATCACTAGTTCGTTGTGCGTGAAGTGTTCCTGTTTGAATTAGAGCTCGATACGAGATTCACTGGATAAAGACTATGGCGATCGTTGAATCAGATGAAGTGGCCAAACCGCCTGCTGCTCAACCGAAACTTGTTTCGGTCCTGGCGGAGTTTGCCGGCCCTCGTGAACTGATGCATGCTGCGGAAAAGATCCGCGATTCGGGCTTCACGAAATGGGACTGCTTCACTCCGTTCCCTGTCCACGGCATTGATGATGCCATGGGAACCAAGCGGACGAAGCTGCCGTTCATCGTGCTGTGTGCTGCCATCTGTGGTGGGACGACTGCGATCGCGATGCAGTGGTTCTGCAACGCCTACGATTATCCGTTCATGATTTCGGGCAAGCCGTTCTTCAGTCTTCCTTCGAGCATGCCGGTCGTGTTCGAGTTGTCGGTCCTCTTCTCAGCTTTTGCGACGTTGTTCGGCATGCTGGGACTCAACGGCCTGCCTCAGCTGTATAACGCCTTGTTCAAGGTCGACAATTTCCGCAGAGTCACTGATGACAAGTTCTTCCTCGGTATTGAAACAACCGATCCGAAGTTCAACGTCGATCAAACTAAGACACTGCTCAACAGCCTGCACCCAGTCTTGATCGAAGAATGCTGGGACAGCGGTGAAACGCGAGCTATTCCGTCGATCTTCTTCAAGACCCTGGCGATGCTCGGGCTGCTGGCGATCGTTCCAGTCGTCATGGTTGCTCAACTGCGTGCCCTTCCCTCGAACCTGCCACGTCTGCACGGTCAATGGGATATGGATCACCAGCCTAAGCTGAAGACACAAAAACACTCTGAGCTGTTCGTTGATGGTCGTGGAATGCGACTGCCAATTGCCAATACGGTCGCTTATGGCGAACTGAAGACAGATCGCTCGTTCTACAATGGGCTCCAGGGTGGTGCTGCTTCTGCAGAAATCACTGATGCGATGCTGCTGCGTGGGGCCGTCGCTGCTAATGGGGAGCCGGTTAACAACGGTAGTTTCCCGTGGGTGACAGAGTTCCCTCTGGAAGTCGACGAGCAACTGATGGCTCGCGGACGGGAACGTTATGGCATCTACTGTGCTCCCTGCCACGGTTACGAAGGGGACGGAAACGGACTCATTACTCAACGTGCGATGGAATTGACCGGTAATGGTCGCGGTGCCTGGGTCAAACCGGTTTCTTATCACAGCGATCCGATCCGTATGCAGCCAGTTGGAAAACTGTTCAATACCGTTACCAACGGCCAGGGACGTATGCCGGGCTATGCCTCGCAGATTCCCGAGAAGGATCGCTGGGCGATCGTCCTGTACCTGAAAGCTTTGATGAAGAGCCGCGATGCCTCTCCGGACGATGTTCCGGCAGACGTCAAAGCTCAATTGACGCAGGCTCCGTAGTGACTGCGGACCGAACCTCGCGAACGAAATTTCTGACGACACAACTCACTGTTTGAAATCGATAGAAACCGTCACATGGCACATCATCATCCTGTGAAACTGGACGCAGAGACCGTTGGTAACTTCAACGATCTGGGAGAAGCTCCAGAGCGAACAGCACTGATCGTCGGCGTAATCGCGATCGCGGCTAGTGCCTTCCTGTCGGCATTCTCGGCAGTGAACTGGCAACACTTTCTGTTCACCTACCTGGTCAACTTCTGCTACGTCCTGACGTTCAGTCTGGGGGCGTTTTTCTTCATCGCGGTGCAATTCGTCATCCGTGTCGGCTGGAGCGTGGTCGTGCGACGGATCATGGAAGTCGTCTCACTGGGTGCCCTGCCCTGTGCGATTCTCTTCCTGCCGTTGCTGGCTGTCGTGTGGTCTGGTTACACGGGCATGTGGCCTTGGAACGATCCTGCTGTTGTTGAAGCTGACCATCTGGTCGGTCGTCGCGGTGGTTGGATGAACCCGACAATGTTCACCCTGCGGGCGGTCTTCTACTTCCTGGTCTGGGTGGGGATGACCCGTCTGATTTTCAAGAAATCAACCCGTCAGGACGTCACCGGCGATCCGAAGATCACCAATCAGATGGAAGGCTGGGGGGCGCTGTGCATTTTCCTGTTTGCAACGACTGCGACCTTTGCCGCCTTCGACTGGATTGTCTCTCTGGATAAGGTCTGGTTCAGTACGATCTTCGGGGTGTACTTCTTCGCGGGCTGCCTGGTCGGGTTTTCATCACTGACGAACCTGATCGTTCTGATTCTGCTGAAGACTGGTAAACTGTCCCCCAATGTTGTCACGGTTGAACACCGTCATAACCTCAGCAAGGTCATGTTCTTTGCGACCTGTTTCTGGGGTTACAACGCGTTCTCCCAGTATCTGCTCTACTGGTATGCGAACATTCCGGAAGAAACCGGCTGGTTCCTGATTCGTGAAAAAGGGGGCTGGGGCTTTTTAGCCTATGTTCTGATCTTTGGTCACTTTGCGATTCCGTTCCTTGGGATGATGTCTCGTGCGGTCAAGCGGAATGCGAATCTGATGATCTTCTGGTGCTGTTACATGCTTGTGATGCACTGGCTGGATCTTTACTGGCAGATCATGCCGAACATGTCACCTGATTTCATCCCGTTCGGGATCACGGAAGTTCTGGTTCTGGTTGGAATGGTTGCCTTTGTCTTTGCTGGGGTGATGTGGCAGGCTGGCGGTACTCCGCTGGTGGCGATCAAAGACCCGCGACTGGACGAATCGATCGCTTTCCACGACATCTAAGCGGGGTGTCAACAGGTTAAAGCCTGTGTTCCCAATGACTTAAACAAGACATTTTGTCACACGTCTACAATCTTCCACTGCAGGTATCGGCCATGGCCAAGTATGATGATCTTGATATGTCGATGATCACGGTGACGGGGATCGTGTCCTCGATCCTGACGTTCATCATTATCATCGCCGTTCAGGTGATGTACCACGATTACTATCAGTCTGAGTTCCAACGCAAGGAAGTCGATACACCGATCGCGACCTCCAACGCGATCATTGCCAATCAGAAAGAGAACCTCGAGAAGTACGCCTGGCTGAGCGACGACAAGTCGAAGGTCGCGATTCCGATCGAGAAAGCGATGTCGATGACAGTCGCTCAGTATTCCAAGAAATAAATCAATTCACACAGACAGGAATGTCTGTGCCACAGGACCGAAAATGTTTCGCATGCTGCTCACAACCTGTCTGATGTTCATTTGCCTTGTGCAAATGCCGCAGATGGTGTGCGCCGATGCGGCGACAGAGTATGCCCGCCCGATGCCGAAAGTCGGTGTGACGGAAATGAAGGGTGAGTTCTTGCCGATGGACCAGGGGTTCATCGACGAGAAAGGTCAGGTCGTCCGGCTGAAAGACTTCTTCAAGGCTGGTCGTCCGGTCATCGTGTCTATGAATTACTCCACCTGCCCGACGCTGTGTGACACACAGCTGGGCGGACTGGCTAATGTCATCGATCAGATGAAATGGCATGCAGGCGATGAGTTCATTGTTGTCAGTGTCAGTTTCGATCCTAATGAAACTCCTGAGCAGTCGATGACCACCAAGCAGAAATACATGCAGATGGACGCTCACGCCAAGAGCCCTGATTCTTGGAATTTTCTGACTGGCAAATCGACCGGGATCAAGCGTCTCGCGGATGCCTTGGGCATTCAGTACGAATATGTTGGCCAGAAGAGTGCATACGCCCACCCGGCTGTGATTGTTCTCTGTACGCCAGATGGACACATCTCACGATACGTTTACGGTGTTGATTTCCCGGTGCTGGATCTTCAGGACTGGATTGAGCTGGCAGCCAAGGGCGAGATTGCGTCAGACGACAAAGCTGGTGCGTTCGATTTCGTCATGAGCTGTTTTTACTTCGACGAGAAGGCTGGCGTTTACACCGCTGAGGCCTGGATCGTCCTAAGAGTCGGTGCCATCCTGTTCGTTCTGGCGATTGTCGGTTTGACTTATTACTGCCACCGACTTGTGAAACTGGCGGAAAAGAAGCGACAAACCCAGCGAACGGCTTCCGTGCCATTCCTGTCTGAACCGGCCAGTCGACCAGCCGGCTGAAAACAAATAATTCCCATTGATATCAAGCGATTCCATCAACTCGGGTGACCCGACACGGGTTTGAAATCATCAGGTTAAGCGAATGACAACGACACTGCTGACTCTCCTTGCCAACGATGAACTCGTCCCCAAGTGGGCGAACTGGAACATGTTCCCGGAATCGAACTCGACGTTCGGGCCTGCCGTGGACGGTGCGTTCAATTTCATCATGTGGGTGTGTATTTTCTTTTTCGTGCTCGTCTGCGGGCTGATGGTTTACTTTATGGTTGTCTATCGGAGACGGACTCCGAATGACAAGATGATGAGTTCTCCGACTCACAATACACCGCTGGAAATCTTCTGGACGGTCGTCCCCTCCTTTCTGCTTGTCATCATGTTTGCCCGCGGGTTTGCTGGTTTTGTTGACATGCGAACCCCGCCTGCTGATTGTTACGACATCAAAGTGATCGCGAAGAAATGGAGCTGGACATTCCAGTATCCGGACGGGACTTCGACGAACGAACTTCACGTTCCTGTGGATACCAACGTCCGGTTGACGATGCGATCAGACGACGTTCTACACTCGCTGTATATTCCGACGATGCGAGTCAAAATGGATGTTGTTCCTGGTCGTTACACTTATCTGTGGTTCAAGGCGCTCAAGCCCGGTCAGCAACACCTGTTCTGTACCGAGTATTGCGGTCGTGAGCACTCGATGATGATCACCAAATGCGTCGTTCACCCGACTCAGCCAGATCCTAATGGCAATGAAGATGCCCTGCTGAATATGGACTTTCCTCAGTGGCTGGTCTATGCCTCTGATATTACTCGTAACAAGAACTTCATGACGGATGGCAAGTTCGATCCTGTCAAAGCAGGTGCAGAACTTTACAAGACCAAGGGTTGCTCAGCATGTCACTCTCTGACTGATCAGCGAATTGCCAACGGCGGACCGCCATGGCTGCCGCTGTCACATGCCTTGAAGACCGGTGAAGAAATCCAGCTTCAAGACGGTTCTGTGAAAGCAGATGACAACTACGTTCGCGAATCAATCTTGGCTCCCAATGCCAAACGTCGAACAGGGTATGGCAACATGCCTTCTTACCAGGGGCAGATGAAAGATCCTGAGATCGATGCGATCATCGCATTCATCAAGAGCCTCGACAAATAGGCCTTTGCCCGCATTCCTTCCAAGTATTCAGACACCGACTTTATAGATACGACGGAGCCAATCATGGCCACTGATATTTCCACGACGCCAGGCAGTCATACACAGCCTGTGCCTCCGCAGACCGAGCCAGATTACCTGCACGTTTCCAGCGGGTTTTCATCATGGGCCTTCACGCTCGACCATAAGCGTATCGGCATCATGTACCTGATTGGCGTGATGGCGGCGTTCGCGCTGGGGGGAGTGTTCGCGCTGATCTTGCGAACCGAGCTTCTGACACCTGGCCCGACGATTATTTCTGCTGACTGGTACAACCAGATGTTTACGCTCCACGGGGCGGTGATGGTGTTTCTGTTCATCATTCCCAGTATTCCGGGTGCGCTCGGTAACTTCGTCGTGCCGATCATGCTCGGGACAAAAGACGTTGCCTTCCCTCAAATGAATCTGGCGAGTTTCTATTTGTGGGTTGGTGGGGCGATCTTCTTTGTCGCTGCTCTGCTGACGGGAGGGCTGGATACGGGTTGGACCTTCTACACGCCGTATTCGACAACGACGAGTACCAGTGTGATCGCGGCCACGTTTGGGGCGTTCATTCTCGGTTTCAGTTCGATCTTCACCGGTCTGAACTTCATTGTCACCGTTCACACGATGCGGGCTCCCGGCATGAGCTGGTTCCGTATTCCCCTGTTCGTCTGGGCGATTTATGCGACGGCCATCATTCAGGTTCTCGCAACCCCGGTTCTGGGGATTACCCTGCTGATGCTGATCGCAGAACGTGCTCTGGGCCTGGGGATCTTTGACCCGAAGATGGGTGGCGACCCTGTTCTGTTCCAGCACTTCTTCTGGTTCTACTCGCACCCTGCTGTGTACATCATGATTCTGCCTGCGATGGGAATCATCAGCGAACTGATTTCGACCTACAGCCGACGTCACATCTTCGGCTATCGTTTCATCGCATTCAGCTCGGTTGGTCTGGCTCTCCTGGGCTTCCTGGTCTGGGGACACCACATGTTTACCTCCGGACAGTCGCCAGCGATGTCGGTCATCTTCTCTGCCTTGACCTTCAGCGTCGCGATTCCTTCGGCTGTGAAAGTCTTCAACTGGCTGGCGACGATGTATCGTGGGTCGATCAGTCTGGCGACTCCGATGTGTTATGCCCTCGCCTTCCTGTTCCTGTTTACGATCGGCGGTCTGACTGGTTTGTTCCTGGGAACACTGGTCGTTGACGTTCCTCTGCACGATACGTACTTCGTCGTTGCCCACTTCCACTACGTCATGATGGGCGGAACTCTGATCGCCTTCCTCGGTGGGATCTTCCACTGGTGGCCGAAGATGACCGGCAAGATGTACAACGAATTCTGGGGACAGGTCTCCAGCGTCATTGTCTTCCTGGGCTTCAACCTGACCTTCTTCCCGCAGTTCATTCTGGGAACACGCGGGATGCCACGACGTTATTACAACTACGTGCCTGAGTTCCAAAGCCTGCACGTCATGTCAACTGTCGGAGCGTACGTCCTCGGGCTCGGGTTGACGATTGCTCTGGCTGTTCTGATCCACTCGCTGATGCGTGGTAAGAAAGCTCCTAACAATCCATGGGGGGCAGCGACTCTGGAATGGCAGACGACGTCTCCTCCGCCGCTTTACAACTTCAATTACGATCCCGTCGGACGCGATCCTTACGCGTTGCATGAAATGGAATATGACGCCAGCATTGATGGCTATAAGCATAATCCTGAACTGGCTAAACTGGCTCCGGCTCACTGATCCCTGCGGTAACGGTTCGAGTACCCCCGACGGCCTACGATTCACGTTCTTCTCATTCTGACAGCGAGTTTCTGATGACGACTGTGACTGATCACTCTCACCATGGTGACGCAGGTAAACCCTCTGTCGGACATGAGCATGATGCCCATGGCGGTCATGGTCACGGGGACCATCCGGACTTCCTGGCTCACCATTTTGATACCCCTGAGCAGCAGTTCGATGCCGGTAAGCTGGGCATCTGGCTGTTCCTGGTCACAGAAATTCTGTTCTTCAGCGGACTGTTCGTTGCTTACACGATTTACCGGACCGTTCACCCGGAGATCTTCGAGTACGCTCACCAGTTTCTGAACAAGTACCTGGGTGCAATCAATACCGGGGTTCTCCTCTTCAGCTCACTGACGATGGCCTGGGGTGTCCGTTGTGCTCAGCTCGGCAAACGCTGGGGTCTGGTCAACTGCCTGGGGCTGACTTTGTTCTGTGCAGCCGTCTTCCTGGGGGTCAAGACCTTCGAGTACGCTGAGAAGTACGAGAAACGCCTGCTGTGGTCTGGTTCGTTTGTGAGCGCACCTGATCTTGGGAAAGAAGCCTACGATGGCAAACCGGCGGCTCACGTTTTGCACGTCACAATGGAATCGGATCATGCGACTCTGAACAAGCGAGTCGAAGATGATCTCGGTTATATCATGAAGCTCTGGTTCTGGGTTCTCATGCTGCCTTTGGTGATGATGCTGGTCGGTCACTGGATGAACTATCGCAGTTTAAGAAGTACCGGCATCGGCGGCCTGATTGCCATCATCGGGATCATGGCGGGAATTCAAACGGGACTGATTATTCACCATCAGCTTGAGCCGCATGGTTCTGAACATGGCGAAGTCGCTCATGTCGAAGGCGATGCTCATGCTGATCCTGCGACGAGCGGTGAAAGCGATTCCGAACTGGCGACAGACAAAGTTGCTCACGAGCCAAAAGACGCGAAGACCGTTGAGAAAGAACTGGTGGCAGGGAACGCTACGGAAACTGAGATTCATCAGTTCGACAAGGCTGAGCAGATTCCTCGCAACTGGAGCGTCTTCTTCAGTATCTATTACTTCATGACCGGTCTCCACGCCTTCCACATCATTGGTGGAATGATTGCGATCACCTGGTTGCTGGTTCGTGCTGTCAACAATGAGTTCCACTCTCTGTACTTTGGGCCTGTTGACTACGTCGGACTTTACTGGCACTTGGTGGACTTGATCTGGATCTACCTGTTCCCTCTCCTGTACCTGATTCACTGATTTATCATGCTCCCCGCGTCGTATCGAGCGGGGCTCACTTCTCATACAAAGTCATCTTCCAGGCGGATCTCGATCAATGGCTCACTCACATCACGATGAAGGTCACGGACACGGACATGGTCATCATGGCTTTGCCCACGTCATGCCGGTTCCTTTGCTGCTGACTGTCTTCTTTGTTCTTCTGGGACTGACCTGGGTGACGACGTGGGTTTCTGCCAACGTGCCACTGGGGAGCTATGAACTGATCGTCTCGATGGGGATCGCCTCTGTGAAGGCGGGCTTGGTGATGGCGTTCTTCATGCACATGATGCATGAAAAGCCGTTCAACATTGCGATCGTTTTCTTCTCTCTGGTCTTCGTTGCCTTGTTCGTCGGTTTCACGTTGCACGACAAGTTCGAGTATAAAGATCAGGAAACAGAAGCCGTTTACGATCAGATTCGCTTAGAGCAGGCGAAGTAATTTCGGAATGACCTGTTTCAGGCAGACGGGGCGTCTCCCTCGGAAAGCGTGACCTGGTGCCAACTGTCGCGAAGAAAAAGCAGGCTCGTGAAATCGGGTTCTACCTGTTCATGGTGTCCCTGGCGATGTTCTTCGCGGCACTTCTGCTTTCTTACGTCATTAAAAAGCACGTTCTTGACAACCAGCCGACGGTCCGGCCTGATCTTCCCTGGTTACTGCTTCCAAGCACATTGCTACTCTTCACCGGCAGCTTCATGCTTCAGCGGGCTGTCGGTTTTATTCGGCGCGAGAAGATCCAATCCTTCCTCATCAACTTGAGGATCGCATTCGGCTGTGCGCTGGGCTTCTGCATTCTGCAGACCATCGCAATGACTCAGATGCTGCTGGCACATGGTTCAGGACAGCCGATTGAGTCCAAATCCTATGCCCTGATCTTCCTGATGGTGCTCGTCCACGTGCTGCACTTTGCTGGCGGTGTGGCCCATCTCGGATTTGTCACCCGCTGGGCCCATCAGGGGCATTACGACCATGAGTCCTACCAGCAGGTCTACTTTGCGGGCTGGTATTGGCGTTTCCTCGATACCATCTGGGTCTTGATGCTGCTGGTCTTCTACTTGGGCTAAGACGCAGTCTTCTAATTCCTTGTAGGGTGCTGGTGAGGCTCTGCGAACCGCACCAATTGTGCGAATGAATGTCGTTTTGGTGCGGTTCGGAGACTCACCAGCACCCTACATTTCACGCAAGAGATCAATTAGAAGACTCGCTCCAAGACTCATTTAGGCTGAAACTGGTAAACGGTCATCTTCCACGGGCCGTTGGCGTTGATTTCCAGCTGAAACGTCCCGGCCATGTCGACGTTGACCCGTCCGTGCATTCGCAGCGGTTTGCGGTGCATTTTCATAATCATGCTCCCGCGTCCTTCGGCCGTCCTCCAGGCGATCGATTCCAGTGTCTGGTCGGTGTTCGTTTCCCAGCGGATCTCCCATCCGCGATCAACAGTGAAAAAGTCCGTTTTTCCCGGGCCTTCACCATCAAAAGTCGCGATGACTTTTTCCGACTTCGATTCAGGACGTTCTGAGGGGGTGATGGCAAATGCTGTGATGACCACCAGCGCGAACCCGCCGAAGCAGAGGCCGATGAAAGCAAACAGATTGAACTTCGTCTTGGCAAGATCTGGCATGCAATGAGCTTTTCAGCGTTAATCAGGCAAGACGTAATGTCTGCCACAGGCTGGGATCGAAATCGTAAGGGAATTCGGGGCCGACGAGAAGCGTCTGACGCCCACAGATGCGGTCTTCAATCTCGTAATAGAAGCCAATTTGTGACTGGCTGTCAGGGTCGAAGCCGTGCAGAATCTGTTTACTGAGCCAACAGCGGGCTGTGTAGCTGTCATCGCTGGTGGAGACATCCAGTGAGATCTGATCGCTGTCACACAAAGACGCCTCTTCGCGGGCATTGGCGATCAGGACTTGCTGGGCAGTTGGCTTGGACGATCGAGCAGACGTGCCCAGCGGAGATAAGACAAACTGATGACAAAACCGTGTTGCGCGGTGGACGTTTTTTGTATTGCGGGTGTCGATCCAGAGGCGAATGCGGTCGGTCGTGATGCCTGATTTGTCGTCTGCTTCAAAATCGCGTCGGACGTGGAAGGTCAGGCCGAGCCCCTCAGGGGTCCAGGCTGCTTGTACGTCTGCAAAAGGACGCTGGCCTGTCAATTCCGACAGATCCGGGAGCTGCTCTTTGCTGCTGAGTTCGAGTGACGAAGCCGCTGCGGGCGTCTTTTTCAGACGCGGAATCGGGAATTCGTACTGGAAAAGAAATCCCGTCGGGACAGTCGATGCGGACATGAAGATCAGTCTGAAAAGAAGACGTAAGGGTTACTTCGATTCTTGCTGATCGAGTCGGGAATTCAAGGGGAGAAGCCCGAATGTGAGGCGAATGGTCGCAGGATGATTACTGACGCATCAGGCGGTCTAGAAACTCTCGCGTTGTATCTGTGGGCGTGATCGAGGTGGGTGGCGTGTAGACGAATTCCGATGGGTCAACCGGTTCACCTAATCGGACATCTTCAAATGCCAGTGTAAACAGCGGCAGCAGCTTTCCTGAGTGCTTTCTCAGATATCGAATCTGCATGGGAAAGAGGTTTCTCTGATCGACCCAGACTTCAACAGCGGCTGGTCGGAACTGGGTCATGAACTCGCGCTGACCTGATTTGCGGACGTCCCATTCCTGCTGTCTGGCCTGGGTCCAGGTTCCCGTCAGTACGTAGCACGGGGTTTCGTTGTAGGAGATTTCCTGAACTTCGCCGAAGTCCATGTTGACGCTCAAGGAGGCGAAAAGTGCTGGCAAACCTCCCATGCCCAGTTCCGTCATCAGGTACTGGCTTGAGTTATCGATCCGCTCATGATTTCGAATCTCGTCGAGAATTCGTTTGACGTTGCGTCGTGTGACGCGGATGTACTGCGACATCTCCTCGGGCTTGAGGCCAGAGGGAATCGGCGAGATTTCCTGGTGGGACCAGAGAATGTTCGAGTCGCAGACCTGAATCAGCTTTCCGGTCCCGCCCTCCTGTTCCATTTCCAGCGTGTATTTCAGACGCATCGGAGCGGCCTGCAGGTACTCGCCGCGGCCTATGACGAATTTGTCTTTCTCGTGAAACGTCTGCAGCAGCCGTGCGCGGATGGAGGACTGCGAGACAAGTTTCAGGTGGACATCATTCAAAAGAGCCTGGCCATCGCGGGCGGTGCTGACGCTGGGGGTCTTGCGAGCGGGCTGTGGCGAGTCCTGCGCGAGAGGTGCAGGGGTCGCTGCTTGCTGGGTCGCGTGGGCGTCACTGCGCAGTTTGACAATGGAGAAGACGCTGGAGATAAGCAGGGTAAACAGGATAAGTAGTGTGGGTTGTATTTTCATGTTCTGACGAAATTGTGGGATTTGTCAAAGATTCCGGCGTGTGCAGGCCGAAAACACTATTACACGACGCCGTCTGGACACGTGGAAAGTCGGATCATGACGATCATGCCGATTCCAGCGAGACCCGACAGGCTACAAACGGTCGGCCGGGATGTTCGGGAGAATACCAGAGAAGTGACTTTCGGGTCGACATCTCTTTCCCTGGGCAGAACGCCAGTACGCCGGACGGTCGTGGTTACGAGTTCATAGCAGCGGCGGGGAACGTTTCCCTGGTTGCCTTTTCAATGAATCAGAGGGCAGGTCATGAGAACTTATTTTCTCGCCTTGGGGACGACGGTCATCGTCTGTGTTGGCTGTGCGGCCGACGGGCAACAACTCTTCGATAAAGGGGAGTACCATGCTCCTCCGGCTGCGATGATGCAGCGTCCAGGTCCCATGGTCGATGGTCCAGGGCCAGCGGTGCTGGCACCACTGACGCCTCCAGGTGCCATGATGCAGGCTGGTTATCAGTGTCCTCCGGGATATCCAGGTGGTCCGGGCATGCCGGGCATGATGGTTCGCAAATCACAGATTCACTTCCTCGGCCCGGACGGAATGAATATTGGCTGGCAGATCGGCGAAGCATTCGCCAAGAACCAGCTGGTCGCTCCTTCGATCTATGACTTCGCACAGGGAGCCGTTTATCGTCTCGACCTGACGAACATCCCAGGTTATGACGGTCTGGAGTTCTACCCGACTCTGGAAGTCTATCCTGCTCACCCAACGACCGATTCGTTCCTGGCTCACAGCAGCGTCCCCGTCCAGATTACGGACGAAGACCTCGAGCAGGTCCGCACGAACAACTTCGTGACGAAGGTCATCTATCTACCGGATCCCCGTTTCCAGGAACTGGCGATTGCTGGCGTCGAGACTCTGGTCTCCACACGCCTTGCTCCTGGTGTTGATCCAGTTGCGGAAGCGGATCGTCGCGGTACGATCATGGCTGTCCTGCGAATTGGTAATAAGAACTACGAGCTTGGCCTGAGCAGCGGTGCTCAAATCACCAAGACTGGTCCTAATGGTCAGATCCTGCAGGCGTCTCATAACGTCGATGGAACTCAAGGTGGCTTTGCTGAGCCAATGGCGATCGGATTCGTCGGAACTCAGGGCGGTATCCCGCATACGCAGATCATGGGTGGTCCTAGCTACCCAGGGATGCCAGCCGTCAACATGGTCTCAGGGATGAATACTCCACCTTGGGGCATGCCACGCTCTGCGACTCCAATCGGACTGCCAGGTCCTCCGCACATTCCACTGGGCGGACCTGCGTCTCTGCAGTCTCATACGATCCGCAACAACACTCCTGTGAATGTTGGCAAGCCGGTCGAGCACATGTTGATCGATGTTGAACATGAGCCGGGCATCAGCCTGCCTCACCCTGTCAACTACATCAACTACAAAGAAACGCATCCGGTTTACAAGCAAGGCGAAGTGTCGTACCCAGCATGGTACGGCGGTGCTCCTCAGCAGTAATCGTGAACCGTTGCTGATGAACTCGGTCGCGATGGTGGTTTGTCCCATCGCGACCTTTTTTTCGTAAGGCGTTTTCTCTCATTCAACGAGGCACCCCGGACGTCGGGGGGAGCAACCCATGACAGCAATTTTCAAACTGTCGAACATCCTGATGGGCCTGATGGCTGCGATCGTTTTGACGTCGCATGTTTCATCGAGCTTCGCTCAGACAGCGATGCCACCTCGAACTCAGGGCTACTGGCCTTTGAATCATCTGGCTGCTCCCGGAGTTGCCAGTCAATGGGCAGGTCAGATGGGAAAAGCTTGTCCCGGAGACCTCCAAACCGTTCAGGTCACTGGACCTGCGGGAATGCTCATCAGCTTTTATGACAGCATGGGCCGAGAACTCAAAGCTGCTTCCGGCGTGAAAGTGGACGTTCAGGTCGCTGCTCCTTATCGCATGAAAATCAGCGAGATTCCAGGTTATCCAGGCGTTGAGTTATATCCAACGATTGAACTCATCGACCGCCTGCATCCTCCTGCTCACCTGAAGCATCAATTCCCTGTGCCGTTGACGATCACTGAAGACGATATCGATGCTGCACTGGCTGACGATCTGGTCACCAAAGTCATCTACATCGATCAGCCAGAAATTGCTGGAACCGCATCCACGACAGAGACACTGCCTGCTGCTCACAATCTGCTGGCAGAAGCGGACATGCGAGGTCGACCGATCATGATCTTCCGCATGGGACGACGACAGCCTGACCCCCGTCAACCCGGTACATTCTTCATCTCGGGCGGACCGGTCATGCCGATCGCTGTCACGTCGAACGCTATCACGCCGAACACTGTTACGCCGATCGAATAATAACAAAACACCAGGGTCGCGTCCCGAGACGGGATGTGACCTGCACCTGCGATACGAGATCCAGGACTTTAGACGAGACCAGAATCATGATGATCAGACTCGACTCACTGACCCTTCGATGTCGTCACATGCTGACTTCGACCAGCCTGATGCGCCTGAGTTGTCTGGTGCTCATTGGGATCTCATCTTCGTGTGCAGGGCCTGGGAAGATGGCCCCTTCTGCTTTCGATGCACCTGCTTCGGCATCGTTTCCCGATAATTCTCCGACGACGGGTGCAACAACAGCAGAAGGTTCCAATGAGATTGGGCAGGCTCCGCTGACGAACGCCGCCTTTGAACTCCCTGCGGACGCTCAGAAGTACCAGGTCACTTTGAACTCGTATCAAGCTGATGCTTCGTCTCAAGAGTTCACAACTCCGATTGATACACAGCCCGCGACGCAACGCGTCCGTTCGGTCAGCTATCCGATGGCACCCTCGGCTGTCGCGACCATTCGATGTCAACATGGCTGGGGCGGTTCAACCCCCTGCCCTCACTGCCCGGGCGGACGTCCTGCCAGCGTGCCTCCTGCGGGAACCTGCTACCCGGGATCGCCCTGCTATCCTGGCGGGCCAACCTGCACCTCCGACTCGAACATCTATAAAGACGAGTACCTCTGCGACGGCGGCAACCACGAACCATCAAACTTTCGCGAACCTCCTCACGTCTCGGGTCTGGAAACGGAAGATACGCTCGTCCAATACAATACTGTTCAAGGGCAGCAGAAGATCAAGTACTCGAATCCCGTCTGCGTCTATGCTCCTCGCTTCTCGGAAGTTCGCAGTACGAGCAACATTCGTCAGAACGTCAACATCGACAAAGTCTCGGGTGCTTACGATCTCGCCTATGGCTCGAACCTGAAAACGAAAGTTGAACCAGGGCTGGAACAACGTGAAACCAAACCTTCGGCTGCTGATGTTCGCAATCGTGCCAGCGGCTATGAAGCCCGTGTTCACGAAGGCTATGTCGGTCAACGACAGGCAGCAGACCGTCACACCGAGCTTCTGTCTCCTGACAACGAACTCAACTTTGTCCATACGAGTACGGATCAAAGTACGACTCGCGCATTGTTCCTGAATTCTATTCAGTCAGCTGCTTACTGGACCCGCGACCTGTATCCACAAATCACCGCATCGAAAGCTGGTGGAAACGAGCTCAACAGCATCTTTAAAGCCGCCGGCATGGATGGTGTGGAGATCAATGGAAAACAAGGTGACCTTGTCATTATCAAGCAGGCTGATCTGCAGGAAGCTCAAGTGGGCGAAGAGATCACCTTCACTATTCAGTTCCGCAACACCGGAACCGAGCCTGTCAGTGAAGTCACGATCGCAGACAACCTGACACCACGCCTGGGCTATATCGATGGCAGCCAGACGAGCAACATCGCCGCCGACTTCGCTGCGGAAGACAATGGCGAAGGCAGCTCGGTCCTGACCTGGATCCTCGCTGAGCCACTGCCGGGCGGTGCACAAGGCAAGATCACGTTCAAGGCCGTTGTCCGATAAGCCAGTTGTTGTGTCAGAGTGGAGTGGCTAGACTTGAGTCCTGCTGGTCACTTCACTTCAACGCGGGATGCGAACATGTCGAACAAGATTCTCGAAGTCTATGAATCGGGTGAACTGACCGTCGTCGGGTTTCATCAAGTGACTTCGCTCGAATTCGCTACGGTGACAGAAATCCGCGATGAGATCCTCGAAATCATCAAGTCGTCTCATTGCAAAGTCATTGGCTTTGACCTGACTGGTGTAAAGGTGCTGCCTAGCGGAATGCTCGGTCTGCTGGCCAGTTTGAAACGACTCCACCTGGAAGTTCATGTGTTCAATGTGTCAGAAGATATCCGCGAGGTCCTGACGATCACGAAGCTCGATCAGGTCTTGAAACTTCACGATGTCGATGTCTCACCTGCTTGATTGCAGTCTCGAAAGGACGTGATGTCGCAGGCGTGGGAACAAGCGTGTGTGGTTGCTTCACGGCTCGTGCAGTCATCCAATGATGTCCGGCTGTCGATGGGGATTGTCGAGGCGAATGGGAAGCGCCTCGCATCCTCGTCCGGCCTGGACGAAGCGCAGAACCCGCTCTTTCTGTGTGCATCGATCACCAAGCTTCTGGTCTCAACGGCTGTCATGCTGCTCGTCGAACGGGGCGAACTCTCGCTGACGGACCGCGTCATCCGCTACGTCCCCGAGTTCAAGCCGCATAACAAGCACGTCATCACGATCCACCACTTGTTGTCGCATACATCGGGTTTGCCAGACACGCTCCCGGACGACAAGCAACTCCGGGCCGACAATGCGCCGATCTCGACGTTCTTCGAGAAGACCTGTCGCTGTGAACTCATCTTCACACCCGGTTCGACGGCTCGTTACGCCAGCATGAGTTTTGTTCTGCTCGAGGAAGTCGTCCGACGAATCACCGGTTGTTCCATGCGAGAATGGCTGCACCGTGAACTCCTCTGGCCGTTGCGAATGACGTCGACCTGGCTGGGGTTTGATCGTCGCAGTCTCGAACGAACCAGCGACGTCATCCGTGTCGACACGACACTCCAGCAAGTTGAGCCGACAGGTGACTGGAACAGCGCTTACTGGTATACCCTGGGCGCTCCCTGGGGCGGTCTCATCTCCTGCACCAGTGACCTGCTCAACTACTGCGAGATGATCCTGGGCGATGGCGTTTTCCGTGGACAGCAGATCGTCTCGAAACAAACGGTCGAACGCATGCTCGGCAACCGTCTGTCGGATTACTCGGAGATCGAGCCGAAAGAAGTCAAACATCGTGGGTGGGGATTAGGCTGGCGTCTGAACTGGGTGAACCACCGGACGACCTTCAGCGACCTGCTCGAAGCCGACGTCGCTGGCCACTGGGGGGCAACGGGAACCCTGTTATGGGTCGACCGACAGCGTGGAAACGCCGCGGTCATCCTCAGCAATCAGCCTGTTCTGGACGACTATTCCAGTCTGGTTAAGCTCTCAAACGCACTCACGATTGCCGCTGGCGATCTGTCGTCACGCTAACCATCAATATCGGTCACTGCCGCAGCGACGATCTGCCCGCTAATCTGGTTCTGGCTGAAGGCAATGATCTGCAGATTCGCTGCTTCCACGCCGTTAGGAATTTTCAGCGAGACGTTTCCGGTCGTCACTTCACCGCGGAATCGCAGTGATTTGAAATCGCGTACGATCTGAATGAAGTTCGATTCACCCGCCTCGGCAGAGCCCTTGCCTTGCTTCTGCACGAGCGCGACCTGCAACAGGTTGCCGCGCAGGTCAGGAGTGATGTCGTACTGGACGATGATGTCCTGGAACCCTGTCTTGCGCGCTTCGAGAGTGATACTGGCAGTCGGGGCGAGTTTGCTTGCATCGCGCCTTGCTTTTTCGAGCAGTTTGTTATCCATCTCGGTCGGTATACTATGTTCGCCATTCGCGACGATCAGTGGATACGCTACCTGCTGGGCCTGCAGCATCTGTGCGTAGGCGTTCAAGCGGTTGGTGAACTCCGGCTTCGTGAACCCGTTCCCCGACTCAGTCGGATCTGCATGGAAAACGAGCACGTACGTCGGAAGATTCTTCACATCATTCTGCAGGAGTATCTGCTTCAATTCCGTCTCAACGGCGTCACAGGGAGGACAGTCCGTCGTGCGAAAGGTCTCAACGACGAGAAATGCCGGCTGCTGAGCGATCAGAGAAGCGCTGCTGATGCACAGGATCATCACAGCAGAGAGGAGCCGTTTAAGACAAAACATCAAGCAACCTTACTGAATAACACATACAAAAATGGAATGAACCCATTCTCGCGAGTCAGCAGGCAAAAGATCAAGACAGAAATGTCAGAAGCAACAGCAAAGAAACACAGCATGTTCCGCCAGGATAACACCCCGGCGGGATTTCGCCTGACGGTTATTCTGATACCTGCTTGAACAGGATTTGTGGCCGAGAAGTTTGTTCGTAAGTAGGGCCAGGAAGAATCACCTCTAGACCATTGTTCTGGAAATGACAAACACCGCGACGATGAGAATCGCGATCGAGAATGTTCTCTGCAGGGACTTCTCTGACAACCGATGTCCAATCAATTGCCCAGCCAGCAGTCCAACCAGTCCGCCCGCAATGAACAGCCCGGTGAGCTCCCAGGAAATCTGCTGTCCCGACTGAACAAGCGACACAATTCCCGACAGACTGACCAGGGAAATCACCATCAGAGACGTCCCGACCGCCCGATGCATCGACATTCCGCTGAAGAGCACGAGTGCAGGAACGATGACAAACCCTCCGCCAACCCCGAACAGTCCCGACAGGATGCCCGTCATTCCTCCCACGATGCTCAGCAGCAGCGCACAAGGGGACGTCAGAATCAGTTGACCACACTCATCGCGGGCGCAGGTGGCTTCCTCTGTTTTGCAGGAACGGTCTCGGCTTTCGGCCATGACCTCATTGCTCCCCGCTTTTCGCCAAAGCTGCCCCGCGACGACCAGCATCAGGCCTGCAAACATCGTCAACAGGACGGCATCATCAAACAGCCTCGATAGCCACGTTCCCACAGGAGCTCCCATCATCCCGAAGACGGCAAAGAAGAGGCCCGTCTTCAGTTCGACTTCTCCCTTGTGGAGACGTGAGATGAATCCTGCTATTGATGTCACACCCACAGCGGCCAGAGAAATACCGACGGCTTCACGCGGCGGCGTTCCCAGTCCATAGACCAGAAGCGGAACGGCGAAGATCGCTCCACCACCACCGGTCAGTCCCAGGGACAAGCCGATGACTCCGCCAAACAGAATGGCAATCCAGGTCATGGCGTTCTCTCCGGTTGGTTACGCACTCGTCACGGTCGGAAGTTGGGCGGACTGCCAGGCTTTGAATCCCCCTTGCAGGTTCGTCACATGAAAACCTTCCCGCTGAAGTAGACTGCTTGCAATCGAAGAGCGGGCACCACTCTGGCACTGTGCAACGATCGGACGAGAGCGATCCAGCGTGTTCAAATTCCGCAGCAGTGTCCCGAGGAAGCGATGCTCAGCCTGCGGAATATGACCCGCGCGATACTCAGCGGTCGAGCGAACATCAATCAGATGCACCTGACCGGAGTGGATCCTCTCGCTCAACTCCTCAGGAGTTCCTGTCTCGTAGGATTCCGTCCGCAAACCAGAGGAGGCAATCTCTCCCGCATCGAAGTAACCGCCGACCTGATCAATCCCGATCGATCGCAGCGACTTGAGCACCTCGGGCAACATCTCCTGATGAGCCAACAGGTAAACCGGCTGACGGTAATCGACCAGAAACCCCGCCCATTGCACGAGCATCTTCAACGGGATATTGACCGTCCCGGGAACATGTCGTTGCGCGAATTCCGAAGACGGCGTGAGATCGATCACCATCGACGATTCAACGATCGACCCGATTTTGTTCGACGCGACCGCGTTCACAGTTGGGAGTTCTCGAGCTAACTCCGGACCAACCTTGTTGACCCGTTTCATCTCAGCAAAGTAGAACGGCGTCTCCGGCTGATCGTCCAGGATGTAATCGACAAAAGCCTGTTCGTCTTCGAATCGCATGGCGGGATTGAACATCTTCTCATACCCGACAGTACTGGAAGGAACCGCCCCCAGACCTTTGCCGCAAGCGCTCCCCGCCCCGTGTGCAGGCCAGATCTGAAGGTAGTCGGGGAGGTCTCGAAATTTCCGCATCGACTGAAACAGCTGACGAGCCCCCGTCTGAGCACTGCCGACCACTCCCGCGGCAGTCTCGAGCAAATCAGGGCGCCCAATCGAGCCGACAAACACAAAATCTCCCGTGAAGATCCCCATCGGAGCATTCGCTCCCCCACCTTCATCGGTTAACAAAAAAGAGATGTGTTCCGGGGTATGGCCAGGCGTGTGAAGCACATCCAGTTTGACATTCCCTACACGAATGACATCCCCCTGTTTGACCAGCTGGACATTCCCCTGACTGGCATACTCATACTTCCATTCCGCAGGCCCCTCGTCCGACAGGTACAATCTGGCAGCCGTCCGATCCCCCAGTTCCCGTGCCCCGGAAACAAAGTCGGCGTGAATGTGCGTCTCAGCCGCTCCGACGATCTTCAGCCCCTCCGCAGCCGCCATTTCCAGATACGGGGTGATATCGCGACCCGGATCAATGACGATCGCTTCGCCGGTTCGTTGACATCCAACCATGTAAGACGCATGCGCTAGCGACTTGTCGTAGAAGTATTTGAGTAACATGTGAACCTCTTTTTGGCTCAAAAATGCTGTTTAAGTAAGAGAAGGAATGTGTGGGCAAACGATCGAGAACTTGTACGTTGGGCAGAGACCACGCCGTTTCATTTGCTACGTCGAGCAGGTCTTGCCACACGGCTTCACTTGATTCCAGGGCATCTTCGCAATCACCATCCCCATGCCGCAGGTATCGGTCACTCCTGCGAAGACCAGCCCTGCACCAATGAACGCTGACAGGCCAATCCAATACGGGTGCACGAAGAACCCAAGCGCGGCTCCGACAAAGACCAGCGACCCCGCTGCAATCCGGACCTGCCGCTCCAGAGACATCACTTTCTTACCCCGCGTGACAGGAAAGCCAGCCTGATCCCAGGCCATCGTTCCCCCTTCGACATTGACCACATTTGAATGACCAGCCGACGTCAGCTTCTGACAAGCCTGCTTGCCACGACTGCCCGATCGGCAAATCACATAAAGCGGCTTCTGAGCCCCATTCCGCTCGGCAGAGACCTGAGAGGGATCCAGCTGATCCAACGGAATGTTCCGAGCAAAGGGGATGTGAAACTCCTGGAATTCGACGGGAGTTCGCACATCGATCAGATCAATCTTTTCATCTTTGAGACTGACTTCGCGGAGTTGCGCGGGGGTAATGGTGTTCGACGTCATCGGATGCTCCAGTAAGAAGGTTGTTTGGTGTCGATGTCGGAATGTGGCTACATATTGTTGTAAAAAAACTCACTCTTTCGCAGAGGGGTCAAATCGACTTTCAATGCACTCCATGATTCGCTGCAAATGAGGCTCGGTCACATGATAAAACACGTTCCGACCTTCGCGTTGACTCGCCAGAAACCCGCATCGCTGCATCAACCTCAGATGTTCTGACGCCATGGGCGAAGGAATTTCACAGGCCTCCGCCAGATCACCCACGGAGTATTGCCCCTCGAGCAGCATCTGAATCATGCGAAGTCGATGCGGGTGCGCCAAAATCCGCAAACACTCAGCGGCTTGCGTCAGCGCCTCCAAATCGGTCCACTGCTTGCGAGTTTTCTGAACGTCGTTTTGCATACACCTATTATATCGGAATATGTCGACATGACAAGTCAATAATTCTCGAAAATAAGAAATCGAAGTCTTCAAGGAGAGAAAGCGATCAAGCAGGATCTCCAAGCGTCTCGCTTTAGCGGCCATTTTCGCGAGGCTTGTCGGTCGAACGGCAGGAACTCAACGACCTGCACGCCAGCTGGAATTTCGAGTGCCGATTGCTTCAGCCGAGGCAAGGTCAGCTCTGCTTTTGAGCTAGTCCAGGTGCGGCTCTCGTGCGACCGCAGTTTTTCCCCTATTGAGGCTGGACAATAAAAAAGCGGTCAAACGCATTCTCTGCATTTGACCGCGTCATTTTCGTACTATATTAAACCGAGAGAAGTGCCCAGGAGAGGACTTGAACCTCCACGATCTTGCGGCCACTAGGACTTGAACCTAGCGCGTGATTAAACATGGTGAGTATCTCCTGTCGTCATCGGAAGCCTCCACCATAGAAGTTGCCGAAGTCTCGTTCTAGTCCGAGTATGTATTCATAGTCACTCTGTCTCTCGCTAAAAGTCGGGGGAAGCATATTCCTCATGTCTTGGAACTCTTGAGCATTTTGTTCTCGCTGAGACCTGGATATCCTGTCTCTTTCCATTCGCTCAATCTGTCGTTGCATTTGCCAGATCGATTGCTGTTGCTGCTGAAGCATTTGTGTCTGCATATGTGAAGCTGCGGCCAGATTAGGCACCGAACTTTCCTCGGCGGGTTGCTTCAGCTTCATCGCTGCGACACGGTCTTGGATTTGTTTGTTTCGGTAATCCTCTAGGCCTTTGGGTCCCAACTTGTTCAGTTGAGCCAGCGATAATTCATCAACGCTTCTTCCTGTACGACGAGCCTGGCGTTGAGCAGCTTCGAACGCAGCCTTCATTTGATTGAGTTCATTCAGGGCCTGCTTCTTTTCAAAAGTAGTCATCCCGGTGGGATCAACCCCATTGTCAATCAGAAGCTTGTCGATTCCCCTCGGCGATTCGGTTGCAATCTTTGCAACGGGAGCTGCGATGGACACGAAGTTGTCGTCAGGAAAAAAGACTGCCGGCTCAACATACGAAGAGGGGCCTTTTCCTTGTTCAGGAACCGTGCTGGTTGAGTTTGGATAGTGGTAGCTCTTCTCTCCAGTGAACGGGTTTACGTTTTTCCCGTGTGAATAATTATTCTCTGGGGCTTCGTCCCTGGTTGTTCTTCGGTATGTGTCTACCTTGGTACCGTCTTTTCTTGTGTAACCATTCACAGCAGTTGGCGGGTTGTATCCCTCGGATTTTCCCACCCAATCACTGCCAAGGGGCTCGCTCTGTTTTTCTTCAGGTGAAGAAAACAACAGAATTGCGAGGCTTAAGCCGAATACGCCAACTCCCCACACAAGCAACCAGTTCGACTCTTTCTTCTTGATTACAATCGCAGGCTGCTGCTCATTTTGTTCTTCAAATAACCGATAGGAAATTTCCTCGGCGGGCGTTCGCTTCATGATTTCACCTCGACCTTCCCGAAGCGACTCTTCAGAACGTCTCTTGAAGACAGCTGCTTTTTGAGCAGGTCGTCGCAGCTCGTATCACTTAGGACGAGGAAGATTCTCATCAGGACGGCATGCTGAGAGACATATTTCTTAAGCGAACCAAATAATGGAATTTGGTTTTTTACGAGAGAAGTGCCCAGGAGAGGACTTGAACCTCCACGACCTTGCGGCCACTAGGACCTGAACCTAGCGCGTCTGCCAGTTCCGCCACCTGGGCATTTCAGGATTCCAAACGACGCGTGACGAATCACGCCTCTTTCGTGCAAACTGGAAGGGAATACGATACCCAAGCCCGCCTTTTTTCGCAAGGCAACCGGCTGCTCTCTCATCGCGACTTTTTTGACAGTCGCCTTGGCTGTCGAACGGGTCGATTAAAACGGTCAGGAAAACCGCGATTGAAGCGCTCGAGCCGTCGGCGTCTCCTTATTAGCAAGTTGCGAGGGGGAACCAGAAAACAGGATCTGCCCACCTTCCGGGCCGCCGACGGGGCCTAATTCAATGACATGGTCGGCAGAGGCAATGACGTCAGTGTGATGCTCCAGGATCAGAATCGTATTACTTTGTTGCTTGAGTCGCTGGCAGACTTCCAGAAATTTCTCAACATCCAGAGCATGGAGCCCCGTCGTCGGCTCGTCGAGTACGAACAGAGCGTGGCGGGTCGAGAACGTCAGTTCAGATGCCAACTTCAATCGCTGTGCTTCCCCGCCGGAAAGGGTGTGAGCAGGTTGTCCCAGTTTGAGATACCCCAGGCCCAACTGTGACGCGACTTCCAGGGGCCCTCGAATTCGCTCGAGATTGGCAAACACCTCGACGGCTTCATCGCACGACAGATTGAGCAGATCGGCGAGCGAATGGTCGCGAAAACGGACTGCCAGCGTCTGCGGATTGAACCGCTTTCCCAGACAGCGGGGGCATTCCACGATCGGCGAGGCATCGCGAGACAGCGTCAGCTTCTGAAAACCTCGCCCCTGGCAGGCAGGGCAGTTGCCTTCTTTCGACAAAAAACTGAACCTCGAAGCGGCGAATCCTTTTTGCTTGGCGATCCGTGTGTGTGAGAGAAGTTGCCTGATCGGTGACCAGATTCGCAGGACCGTCGCTGGCACTGCTCTCGGCGATTTTCCCAGCGGCCATTGATCGAGGACGATCAGCTTTTGAATCTTCTCGATCCCTTCGAGTTGTGCCCCCTGCTCTGTTGGCGGCTTCGCTTTGTCAGAAGGACGGTCACGCTGCAGCAGTGACTGTTTCACGAGCGGGACCAGGGTATCGACAACCAGACTACTTTTCCCGGACCCGCTGACGCCTGCCACGACGGTGATTTGCCCGAGGGGGATATCAGCCGTGATGTCTTTGAGGTTATGAGTCGTCGCGTGACTGATTCGAAGGTAATCGAAGTTACTCTTCGTTGATGGCTGCTTCGAGAGTGTCAGGGTTCGCTTCAAGGCGCGACCGGTCGGGGATGACTCGTTCTTCGACAGTTCCTCGGCCGTCCCTTCCGCGACGACATGCCCACCCTGAGTTCCTGCACCGGGGCCCAGGTCGATGATCCAGTCGGCCTGGCGAATGAATCCGAGATCGTGTTCCACGGTGATGACGGAGTTTCCTGTCGCGATCAGCTTGCGCAAGGCATCCATCAGCGACTGACGATCAACGGGATGCAGACCTGTCGTCGGCTCATCAATCAGATAACAGATCCCCGACAATCCTGCTCCCAGTGCTGCGCCCAGTCGAGCCCGTTGAAACTCACCTCCCGAGAGAGTCAGCGTCGGTCGTGACAGTGACAGGTACGTCAAGCCAACGGAATCGAGAAACGACAGCCTCTGCGCCAACTGTGGTAGCAGCACTCGTTTGACTTCATCCTGCAGGCTCGTCGAAGAGTTCTTGAGCTCGTCAGTCCATTGACGCAGCGACGTCAAATCAAGCTGTTGGACCTGTGGAAAAGACTGGCCGTTCAATGACACGGCTTGTGCTTGAGCAATCAGTCGAGACCCTGCACAGTCAGGA
Source organism: Lacunimicrobium album (assembly GCF_052161635.1). Lineage (GTDB taxonomy): Bacteria > Planctomycetota > Planctomycetia > Planctomycetales > Planctomycetaceae > SXPC01. The sequence continues at coordinate 2,187,107 of NZ_CP197413.1, read as the reverse complement.
CAGGTTTGATAGCGATGTTCCAGCAAATCGTCCCGTGTGAGGACGCCTTTCTCATTGAGGGGGAGTACACCCAATCCCTGGCAGGTCGGACAGGCACCTCGCGGGCTATTGAAGTTGAACAACTCCGGCTCAAGAGGCGGAAACGAAATTCCACACGCCCCACACCGCGGCGTGAGCGCGTAATGCCGATCAACCCACTGCCCGTCTTGCTCGATGCTGACCAGACAGCTCCCACCCGAATGTCGAAACGCATTCTGCAATGATTCCCTTAGCCGAGTTTCGATCCCCTCTTTGATGATGACCCGATCGACGACAATCTCGACCCGTTGTGGAGAGACAATCTTCTCCGGTGAGACTTCGCTGATATCCATCAGCTGTCCATCGACTCGCAGCTTGATGAAGCCTTCTCGTTGAATCTGCTCCAGAGACTCCTTGGTCAAAATCACCTCGCGACCATGTTCGACGAGCAGAATCGCCTTGGTCCGCTCGGGGAGGCGTGTCAGATCTGCGATCACTTCGCCGATTGTGTGGCTTCGCAATTCCTGGCCGCATTGCGGACAATGAATCACGCCCAGTTTCGAATAAAGAAGCTGCAGCAGCGAATCGAGTCCCGTCAAGGAACCAAAGGTGCCGCGCAAAGACCTCAAGTGAAAGCCAGCATCCTGGGCGACACCGATGACCGGCGGCAGGCCGGAGATCGAATCGACTTCCGGGGCGTGCATACGTTTGAGAAGATTCCCGGCATCGCGCAACTGACTTCGCAAGAACCGTCGATATCCCTCTGCATACAACGTATCAAAGACCAGCGAACTCTTGCCGCTGCCACTCAAGCCGGTGACAACCGTTAATTGATGCAGCGTTAAGTCGAGATTGATGCTGTGCAGATTGTGGGTTCGAGCCCCCCGCACGGCGATGCGACCAGTTGAAGCGACTGGAGAAATAGGGGCAGGTGGTTTGGGCTTGGCAGGTGAAGGCAAAACAGGTTCCGTGAAAGTGGAGATCAGAGAATCGATCTGGCGTAATTCATGTCGTTGTATCAAAATAGCAAATCAATGGTCTTCATGCTCTGATGTGACGCTGAATCTTCTGACGAGTTCCTCTATGCCCATGAAACCGGCTAAAACTGAACAGGGCGAATCGCGATCGCCGTACATGGTCTGGGGATGGGCTGGTTCTCTCGTCGTGCACGTCTCGATTCTGTGCATCGCGCTCTTTTTTTCCGGAGCGTATGGCGTCCCCGGTGGCATGGGGCAGGATATCGAGGAGTATCACACCGTCGGCTTATATTCCTCCTCAGGCCCTGGCGGGACGGGAGATGGGCGTCCATTTTCTGAATCGCCCGGCCCTGGACCGGAACCAACAACGGAGAAAGTCCAGACGGATCCTCCTGCGTTCGTCGAGCCACAGGAAACGGAGCCCGAGCCGACTGATACGCAAATCGCCATGGACCAGGTCGATCCATCGACGATCGCCAAGCCATTACCAGACGAACCATCAGAATCGATGTCGGAGCAGATCGGGGCGGGCATGTCGACATCGACATCTCCTTCAGCCGCTCCTCCCGAAGTTGCGACGATTGTCCCCGGCGGAGGCATGGGTGTCGGCGGTCCTGCTCCTCCAGCGGGGACGATCAATTTCTTCAACATTGCCGATACCGGTAAGAGCTTCGTCTTTGTGATCGATATGTCCCAAAGCATGATCGATGACAACGCCTTCGACGCCGCGAGGGAACAACTCCTCGCTGGCCTTTCCAACCTGAAGATCGAACAGAAATTTCAGGTCGTTTTTTACAACGGTCAGGTTCACGAGTTTCGTCTTCAGGATCGTGCAGCCGAACTCGTTCTGGCCAGTCCGGTGCACCTCACGTTGGCCCGTAACTTCATCACGGCCCAACTCCCCAGCGGCGGAACTTCGCACCAGCCCGCGTTGATGACGGCACTCAAATACCGTCCTGACGTCATCTTCTTTCTGACGGATGCGCTGGAGCCCAAGCTCGAAGCCAGCCAGTTGGAACGCCTTCGCAGTTATAACCGTGGCGCAAAAATCCATACCATCGAGTTCGGCTCAGGCCCGGATCTTGATCGGGGGCTCAACTTTCTGGAGCGTCTGGCGTCGCAGAATAATGGGACGCACCGCTACGTCGACGTCAAACAGTTCCGTCATTTTGAATGATTGATTCTTTCTTCGTCTATTGCTCAGGCTGTCTGGGCACAGGGGCTCTCTGGACTCAATTGTCGACCCATGGCTTTTGGTCTATGCTGGCGGTTTGATGTTTGATCGTCTTCAAGGATTGCAGCATGTCGCTGACGCGCGTCGCTAAAGTATCTGATGTTCCGCTGGGAAAAGGGATTGAAGTCGCCGCAGAAGGTCGCGTTGTGGCTTTGTTCAATGTCGAGGGAACCATTTTCGCGATCGATGGTCTTTGCCCTCATGCTTGTGGGCCTCTCGGCAAAGGGACGCTCAGAAAAACAACGGTTACCTGTCCCTGGCATGGCTGGCAGTTTGATGTAGTGACGGGAAAGCATCTTCAGAGTCAGACGATCAAGAATGCCACCTTCCCGGTCACGATCGAAGGTGAAGACATTTTTGTCACACTTTCCTGACGCCTGAAGCCGCACTTGCTGGATTGGCTGTCAATTCAGACCTGCTGGTTTTGTAGAGATTGCAATTGCATGAAGTCTGTTCGTCTCGCAGGCAAATTTGTCTGATCCATGGGGATGTTCCATCCGATAAAAGCATTACGGTCGGCACATTCAACCGCAGCCGCCGGAGAGCGTTTCGAGAACAGCAGGACCCGCCTGTTCTTTATCGTAGATCGTTGCTGAGGATTCACCTCCCCAGAGTACGACCCTCCGGCGCACGACCTCGAACCGTTCTGACGGCGCATTGATGCGCTGACTTTTTGTCAGAATGGGGATGATTCGAAATCTGCCATGGAGGGCATGATGCGTCGGTTAACATGGTTTGTGTGGCTGTTTGCGTTTTTCGCAACGTTCGGCTTTGGGCCTCATCTGCTCACCGCTGGCTGGCCGTGGGAAAAGGTTGATCCCGTATCTGGCTTTAAAAAAGGTTCGCCCGAGTATTACTCGTATTACGCAGCGATCCCGCCTGGCTCAACTCGTCAATTCAAACATGGCATGGTCTGGCCTCCCGAGCAACGCCCCGACGGCCCGGAACGCCTTTTCTTCCAGCAGTACCACGCCGCCAAGTACTGGCCTTATCCTTACAACATCCAGGATCGTGCAGTGACGCATGATGCCTTGGATATGCAGGTCACAGCTGGCTGGAAAGCAGCCTCGACACTCTTCGATTATCACTTCAACGCCGATACGCAGGAACTCAATTCTGCTGGTCGCGAGCAACTGAAGTGGATCATCGGAAACGCACCTGCTCAACATCGCCAGGCTTTCGTGGCATCCTCCTATGATAAAGGCATCAACGATGCCCGACTCTCGACAGTGACCAACGAACTGTCGGTCATGGGAGCCGCTGAGATTCCTGTCATGCTGCGTGTTGCAGGTCCGATTGGACGCAGTGCCCTCGAAGTCGATACGTATCAGAAGTCGTATCGCGAGAACATGCCCGCTCCTCACATTCAATACACCTCGCCAAGTGCCAGCGGTGGCTCTGATAGTGGATCTTGACGACCATTCTGGGAAGATGGTTTTCAAATCGATTATCAAATGCTTTTGCTGTGACCGGCATGTGTGATAGCTGTCTCGGCTGGTTTTCACTCACTCTGCGACCACGCGAAGACCTCGTTTAGTTGTCAGGCATTCTTCGGATCGACCGAATCATGGACCAACAACAACGAGAGGGGGCTCACCGAGTGGAAAGCCAGTCCGCGTCAGCGGGCGGAAAGAACCTTCAGGATCTCTTCGACAAGCTGTTCGAAGAATTCCCGCTGCAGCAGAATTTTGCGAAAAGACCCGAAGCTGAGAATCCGGCTCAAAGCAGCGTCACTCAGCTTCTTGGCCAATACGGGCGAGGCTTCGCACCGATTCCGCAGCCAAGAACACCCAAGACCCTTGCAGAAGCAGGTCTCCATCCGGGTCAACTCTCGGCCTTCATCGTCAAGCTCTTGTACGCACATGGCCAGCTGATCGGATTCGACCTCGCGAGGCTGCTCAAGCTGCCATATGCTTTGATCGATGAGACGCTGCAACAGCTGACTCATGAAAAGCAGATCGAGGTTTTGACCGGCGAGGTGATGGGGCGCGTTTCGTATCGCTTTCAGTTGACCGATCTCGGACGCCAGCGTGCCCGCGATGCCATGGAGCAATCAGGCTATATCGGGCCTGCACCCGTTCCGCTGGCTGACTATGTCAAATACTGCAAGCTGCAGAATGTCGCCCAGATAAGCTGCAATTCGCAGACACTCGGCTCCGCGTTTGAAGGGCTGGTGATCTCGCCAGCATTGATGTCGGAACTCGGTCCTGCAGTCTGCAGCGGCAAATCGATCTTTCTCTTCGGACCTCCCGGCAACGGCAAGACGATGATTGCCAAAGGACTCGGGACCTATCTCAATCGCTTTGGCGGGGAGATCTATATCCCTTATGCGATCCAGGTGTCCGGCAACATCATCACGATGTTTGACCCCACCATTCATCAAGCTACAGACCAACAGGAAGGTCACCGGGAATCGATCACTCCCAGTCGCATCGCCCAGTCAAGCACATCGAATCTGACCGACGAAACTGATTTCGACCAGCGATGGCGTCGCATCCGTCGCCCGGTCATCATCACGGGCGGAGAGCTGAATCTCTCGATGCTCGAACTGCGTTACGACAAATCGTCTCGCTACTATCAGGCTCCTTTGCATATCAAAGCCAATGGTGGCGTCTTCCTCATCGATGACTTCGGTCGTCAACTGCTCAGCCCGAAAGAGCTCCTCAACCGCTGGATTCTTCCGCTCGAGGAACGCATCGATTATTTGACATTGGCAACCGGAGAAAAATTCTCGGTTCCTTTCGAGCAGCTGATCATCTTCTCGACCAATCTCGATCCTCAGTCGCTCGTCGACGATGCCTTTTTACGCCGGATCAGACACAAGATCGCGATTCAACCTCCAGACCGGGAGACCTATACCCGCATCTGGCGACTCATGTGTGACCGTCGAAAACTGGACTACCACGAAGACGTCATTGACTATCTGTTCGAGCAGATTTACAGCCAGTCAAGAAGCCCGCGATCCAGTGACCCCCGAGATTTGCTGGAGATAGCCGAGGCGATCTGTCGATTCAACAGACAAGAGTTCCAACCGACTTTAACGATTGTATCGCAAGCAGCGACTCAGTTTTTCCCTCACCTGCATGCCTGAGAGATGCGTTCTCGGGTCTAAGGCGACTATTCGAATACTCCGGTGATCTCATGCGTCAACAGATTTGCCTACTTCTTCTGTTGCTCGTCGGCCTGACAGGCTGCGCGGGGATGCGGAAAAAGAAAGTGGCTTACAATGAGCCACAGGCCGTCAAAGTCAAAGAGCCAACCTTCGCGCAACTGGAATCGTCCAATGTTCCGCGAACAATGAAAGATATTAAGCAGCCCGCCCAACTCTTCCTGGCATACGGTGCCTGGGAAGCCCAACTCGGTCATTACCCCGAGGCGCGGGTCGCTTATCAGCAGGCATTAGAAAAAGAGCCGAAAAATATTGACGCGTTTCTCGGCTTGGCGGAACTCAGCGATCTGGAAGGTAAGAAGGAACAGGCTGAGCGGGAATACCTCAAACTGGTAGCTGAGCATCCTGAGTCGGGGAAAGTCCGATCTCGCATCGGTCGATTCTACGTCGCTCAAAGACGATTCCCGGAAGCCCTCGTGCAGTTCGAGGCCGGTTACAAACTTGACCCCACTTCCAAGGAAGCAAACCTGGAACTGGGCGTCGTGTTGGCTGAACTGGGACGTCATCAGGTAGCTTTAACGCACATGTCCAAGTCGGTCGGCGAAACAGCAGCACAGATCAACATCGCCGTGATTCTCAGACGACAAGGCCAACAGGGGCTTGCCGATCAATATCTGGCACGAGCACGCCAGAGAGATCCGAATGGATACCAGGCGGCCATTCTTCAAGCCAGCCACAGCGAGGCTGCGTCAGCAAACCAGACTGTCAATCGTCCAGCCGGGATGGCGATTCAACAAGTCCCAATGACTGTTGAATCCAAGCCAGGAATTATTCCCGAGAGTTCTGTGACCCCGATAGGAATCGAAGCGATGCATTAACCTGCGAGTTCGCTTCGATGCCTGCGTGGTGTGCAATCTGCATATCAATCCAGGTCACAAAAGTATGCAGACGTATGGATTTACGGCGGTATCTGGATTATGATTTTCAGTTCACCGACACTGTTGCAAAATCATACTCATGCTCTGAATTGCTTTCCGCATCGCTCCACTCTTCGCTTGCATCGGCTTCGGCGTATGCGACTTGTGGCCCGACGTGGAGATGATAAATCTCGTTGTCCTTCGAGCTGAAGAAGCGCTTGCACCACAGCATCTGACGGACATTATCCTGTGGTGAGAGAATAGAGATCTCAATCCCGCGATCAAACCAGTCAAACAACATTCCAAAGAAGCCACTTGGAACGTACTTGACCGAACTCATTTCGACAGCGATTCGCTTCGAGCCACGCTTCTCAATCACGACGAGCAACATATCTCGAATCAGAGACAGATCGGCTCCGTCCCAGATCTCAATGTCACCCATATCCAGGACAGTCATGCCTCGGTGCTGGTAGACATCGATACGTTCAGTGTTTTTGCGTGGTGCCATGGTGAGGTTCCTGTATTTGAAACAAATCACAGTAGGTGAGCATCTCGTGTGATGGTTTGTTTAAGCAAGAACTGGGCCAATCTACCGGCGAAAAAAAGTTTGCCAACTACCAATTTGGGCGATGTCGCAATTGTCTAAACAATAAGCTAAGAATCTTGAACGCTTTTTCTCACCCGCCTTTTTTCGTTTTGAAAACGCGACAAGCTGTGGTGAAAATGATGACGTAAATCAACATCCCGTGTGGTGAAAACTCACCATAAAGTTGGTCACTGCCGGTGACAATTCCGATAGCGAACCAGAATACGTTCCCATCTTGTGCATGATGGGCGAGCATTGCAAATTTATTTTGCTCGGTCGACGACTACAAAGTCCGCAAAGCTACCGCTGACGCATCAAAGTATTCGCTCGGGTATAATTATTCGCTCGGGTATAGTAGAGCTGCACATGATTTACAGAAGACAATGTGCCCGGTCTTGATGGTGATAACGGTTTGAGCCGGCAGGTTGAAATAGCACCCCTGACAGGTTCCGTTAATCAGCGGAGCCATGCAGTCGGCTCCTTTGTTCGCAGAAACACGACGGAACTGCTCCTGAAACTCGGCAGGAATCACTTTCGATGAAGCGACGATCTCACTTTCCAGACGCTTGGCGCTGGCATTGAGTTCGGCAGCGCGAGAATCGAACTGATCGCGGAACAGTTTCTCTTCTTCCTGTGCTTTCTTGAGCGCCTCTTCGCACTCTTTCATCTTCGCGTAAGCCACATCAACGCGATCAAGAATCTCCAATCCCTCATCTTCCAGCACGCTCTTGGCCATTTCGTCAGCCATGATCTGGCCTTTGATCGCCTCGAACTCTTTGTTCGACGTCGCCTGGTTGAGCTTGCCGTTCATCGAACTGATTCGCGTTTCCAGCGACTTGAGTTCGAGATTCTTCTGCTCAGCGGAGACCTTGGTCTGCTTCAGAGTCGCCCGGGCTTCGTCGAGTTCCTGCATTTTCTGAGCAGTCTGCTGCTGCTTGGCTTTGATCCGCTTCGGTCCACGATCCAACTGGCCCACAATCTCCTGAAACTCAATGTGCAGGTTATGAAGATGGCCTAGATCCTTTGCCGAAACCGTCATGTACTTTTCCTCTGAGCGAACAAGTGGCGACGCAATGAGCCAGTCAACTGGCGGTACTGCTAAGACATTTTTGCGGGAAGTCTTGCGCTGCCAATCGGTAAGAATACTGCAGCCATACCTGAGACGCAAACAACATCACCGTTTTCGCGATCATCAACGCGGATCGATCCATACGATCCAAAAAAGAAAGGCCGGTGATTTCTCACCGGCCTTTCCTTGTGTTTGCATTCAGCACCAATCACTGACCAGCACTGGCCATGATCGTTTCGATAAAGCCCTTCAGCTGGCGGGAACGAACCGGGTGCTGGAGTTTGCGGACGGCTTTGGCCTCGATCTGGCGGACGCGTTCACGCGTGACCTTGAAGATGCGGCCGACTTCTTCCAGCGTATAAGTGTAACCATCACCCAAGCCGTAACGCAGTTTGATGATCTCGCGTTCGCGATACGTCAGCGTCTTGAGAACGCTGTCGATCTTGTCCTTGAGCATCTCCTGAGCAGCGGTCGCGATCGGGCTTTCGTGTGTGTGGTCTTCGATGAAGTCGCCGAAGTAGCTGTCTTCACTTTCGCCAACCGGACGGTCCAGGCTGATCGGATGACGTGAGATTTTCAGAACGCGTCGAGCTTCATCCAGAGAAATACCAGCAGCTTCTGCGGTTTCTTCCATAGTCGGCTCGCGCCCCAGTTCCTGGACGAGATCCTTGCTCACCTTACGCAGCTTGGACATCGTTTCGATCATGTGAACCGGAATGCGAATCGTACGAGCCTGATCCGCGATGGCACGCGTGATCGCCTGACGAATCCACCAGGTGGCATACGTCGAGAACTTGTAACCGCGTCGGTACTCGTACTTGTCGACGGCTCGCATCAGGCCGGTATTGCCTTCCTGAATCAGATCCAGGAACGACAATCCACGGTTGCGATACTTCTTGGCAATCGAAACAACCAGTCGCAGGTTACCGCCCGACAGGTCGCGCATCGCCTGCTCGTAAGCGGCGTAGCGTTCACGGATCGAGCGAACTCGCTTATGCAGGGACTCAGGCGTCTCGAAAGTCAGCTGCATCAGATCCTGCAGCTCTTTCTGAGCATTGGCTCGTTCGTCTTTATCAGCTCGCTCGCCTTTCAGCGTGAGCAGGCGACGGTGCAGTTCGGTCATGCGACGCGAGATCTGCTCCATCTTCCGCAGAATCGGCAGCAGACGCTGGGTTCGCAGCGACAGCTCTTCAATCAGCGTCACCATCTTGCGACGGCGTGTCTGCAAAGACTTCCAGGCAATGTCCTGATCTTCTTTGGCAGCAGCGGGTTCATTGAAGCGAGAGAAGTCGTTCGTATTCTTTTGCAGCAGGTATTCGAGAGTCTTCAGGTTATGGGGCATGCGTCCCAGGACCTGTTCCTTCTCCAGGCTTTCCGTCATCGAGACTTTGATTGTTCGATCAAAAGGGAGCTCGCCGACACTGACCTTCGTCAGAATCTCGATCGACTGTCGCATGGCATAATCGCAGCCCAGCAACTGACGACGGAAACGCTTGCGGGTGATTTCGATCTTCTTGGCCAGCGAGATTTCTTCCGTACGAGACAGCAGCGGGATTTGTCCCATCTGGGTCAGGTACATGCGGACCGGATCTTCGATGCGACGGCTGCCACTTTCTTCGAGCAGGCTGTCTTTCTTCTTGCTCTTCTTTTTGGTACGGGTCGTCTTGGTGACTGCTGCGACCTGCTTTTCGAGCTTCTCTCGCTCTTTGGCGGGCAGCTGCTTGTCGGAGATGACTTCAATCCCCAACTCCTCCAGCGAGATCAGGAGGCGATCGAGGATCTCCGGATTGACGTCTTCGTCGGGGATATAGTCGTTGACCTGCGTGAAGGTCAGATAGCCACTGTTTTGGCCTTGTTGGATCAGGACACGCAGGCGGTCGTCAACTTGATGCACGGAGGACTCCAGCTTCTATTGGATTCTCGTTGGGGTCTGTCGAGGGGCAGGTCTATCGATTTTGGAACGCTGTCACTCTGTTGTGAGTCACCCAGTGTTTCAGGTAACTCAGATGGACACTGTTTTGTTGGTTACTCAGAGAGTCTAAAGCACGACTGTGCTTCCAGTTTTCCGAGGCCAACATTTCCGAAAACCATCCTGTGAGAAACATTCTGATCGCCGCAGCTGTCCGCGTTATTCAGAATGTGACGACGACATCCATGCGATCGCGACGAGAAAGACGGAACGGGGAAACACTTCATCAGGTCAAATATTCAATCATTGGTACTAATTAAAGTATTTGGTCACTAAATAAGAAAACAAGATGAGTTCTAAGACTGTTCGGGGTTATGCGGACGATTTTCTCGGATCTGCCCGTTGACGGTGAAAATCAGCGGCTTTTCGGAACGCTTCCATCGAAGTCTCATCCAGACTTCCCGACGTGTTGAACTGACCGGGAATCCCGGACAACTGCTCACGACGACTTCGACGCAGTCTCAACTGCGCGATTAACGTCCCGGTCATGCCGGTGGCTTCGATGGGAGTGATGCCTAACTCGTCCCGCACTTTGCCAGCCACTTGCTTGAGCTCAGCTTCGCTGAGCAGCCACTCGGCCAGAGGACGAAGAAAGTAAGACTCGAGTGAGTCGTCAGACAGGAGATCGAGGAGGGAGTTCTGATTTTGATGGGAGTCGGCTTCTAATTGACTAAGTCGATCTGATGATACGCAATGGGCGTAGAGACCTCTTAAGAGGCCCTCCTCTATTTCGTCCGTCCTCAGTTCCGCATTGAAAACTTTGGCTGCTTCTGGTGCAGCTAGGATGATCTGCAAAACTTCACAAATCAAACGAGCGTCTTTCCCCGCTTTTCCAGATTTGATGCGGTCAAACTGCTGTTTTTTCTCAAGACGCAGCTGCTCAACGGCAGCGTTTTCATCGACATGCTCCGTCGAGCTGGTAACCGACTCGCGAAACGCATTCCGGGTCGGGCCCGGAGACTTCTGTCGTCGCAGTTCGGCCCGAATCGTTTCCTCGCGAATCCCCAAGCGGTGAGCCAGCCGCTGCAGCATGCGATCTTCGTGTGGCTTGGGAATCGACCGGGGGATCGACTTCAACAACGCCAGCATCTCGACCAGCACATTCTGGCGGGCAAATTCTGTCCCGATCCCGTGCTTACGAATGAGTGCTTCCAGTTTGAATGCCAGCGCATCAGGTGCATTGGAAGCTAACTCATCAAACGCTTCCACACCCTTCTGAGCAAGAAAATCGGCTGGGTCGAGTTTCTCTGGCAGCGTCAGGATCCGCAGGTCAACATCCTGAGCGACGAACCGCGAGAGCGCTTTTTCGGCTGCTGCCTGTCCTGGCCCATCTCCATCATAAACCAGAACAACCTGCTGACAGAAACGCTTGAGCAGTGACACATGCGTATCAGCCAGGGCAGTCCCCAGCGTCGCGACAACATGATCCAGCCCATACTGGTGCGCCATGATCGTGTCGGTGTAACCTTCCATCACGAGGACCGTGTTCTTACGTTTGATCCCATCGCGTGCCAGATCGAGCGCAAACGCGAGGTTGCTCTTCGAGAAAATGATCGACTCCGGCGAGTTCCAATACTTCGGTCCATTTGAATCTGAACCCGGCAGAACACGCCCGCCATAGGCAACGCATCGTCCGCTCAGGTCGTGAATTGGAAACATCACTCGACCAACAAAGTAGTCGTAATACCCCGGCTGATTTGGGCGTTTGGCAATCAGACGGGCATCTTCGAGTGTCTCAAGGGAAAACTTGTCGTTTGCCCGATCAATCAGCCATGTCCAATGATCAGGGTGAAAACCGAGATGAAACTTGATCCAGGATTCTTCGTGGATACCGCGATCAAGGAGGTAATCTCTCGCCTTCTGAGCGTGAGGCGAATTCAGCAGGCACTGGTGAAATTGATCTCTGGCCCACTGGCAAGCCGCATAGATGTCGGCTTTGTTCTTGCCAGCCATTGCTGCGGGTACAGAACTGGTTGGCATTTCCATACCAGCTTTTTCCGCCAGCATTTTCAGAGCATCGAAGAACGGGACGTTCTCGAGCTTCATGAAGTAGTGAAAGCAATCGCCCCCTTCATTGCAGACCCAGCAGCGATAGGTCTGGCGTTCCGGGTTGATCGTCATCGAGGGGGTATGGTCGTCATGAAACGGGCAGAGCGCGACGTACTCGCGACCACCTCGTTTGGGGATCACGGGACGCGTCTCATTGATCAGGTCGACGATATTCGTCTTCGCCCGTACCTGCTCTTTGAAATCACCACCCATCATTGACGACACAGAGAACTCCGATTTTTCAATGAGGAAAGGTGAAGAAGGAAGTCACCCGCGCAGCTCACGCGTGTGGAATAAAAAAGACCAAACGGAGATCGATTGTCTCGGTCTGGTCTTCGATTGTGCAGTGTCATGGTGCTAAGGGCGTTTGGCCGGATGAAATCGTGACGCAGTAAAAAATAGGTCGCGAACTCAAAACTCAGCAGCATGGCCGGGACATGGTGAAAAACCCCGCAAGGTTCGATTTCAACACAAATATCGCCGGAACATTGCAATTCTACTTGATAGACGGTGATGGTCAAGAAATCTTGGAAGAATCCGCATGTTTTAGACCGCCACAAACCCCGAGAATCAAACAGAAAATCAGGGTCTAGCCAATCGTTAATGTCACTTGAGAGCCATTTCGTCGCCATTCGGCAACACCCCCTCAGAATTGATCCTCGTTTCCGCTCCTTCTCCCCCGGGGAGCCGTTTTCTGACCCTTCTCCCTCGGGGAGAAGGTGGCCGAGTCTTCGAGGTCCGATGAGGGAACTCTGCGAAATTGATCACTCCGTCAATTCCACAACGGATTCGCACCCATCAAAGCCTCGCAGCGCTCCAGTGATCCGACCAGTTCCTCGATCTGAATCTCCAACTCCGGGGTCAGCCAGGCACGATTCTCGACAATCTCCAGAATCGCATCTCGCGCCAGCTGTGGCTGATTCAGGCTCAGACTACAGGCAACCATGTTATTCAGATCCGCCAGCAGCCCTTCGACATCACCGTCTGCAAGATGCAATCTGGCTGACTGTTTGAAAAATGGCATCGCCGCTTCACCGTCGTTCTGCATCAGCCGGCAGATTCCCAGGCTCCCCAGGCATTCGCTTTCCCCTGCTGATTCCTGCACTGCGCGACGCAAGAAATGCTCCGCCAGCTGATATTCCGAAAGTTCCAGGAGCGCCCGTCCAAGCCGCTCCGTCGCCTCCGCTGTGACGTCTTCCAGTGAATTCCACTCAACAGACAGCTTCATCACGATTTGACGAGCCTGGCCGATTTTCCTGACCGCTAATAACTCTTCGATTTGAGACAGCCTCTCATCGATTTCCGAAATCGAGACATGACTGGAAACAGCCAACGGCAAAGCCATATCGCTGGAAAAGCGTCGAGGATTGGAATGCATCGCTCAGGACCTGCAAAAGCGGTGGAGACAATCCACATTCCTGAGAGCGGTCGATGCGTCTTTATAAAGACAACATCGAAATTGAAGCGTGTTGATAACCTGAGAGACCTTTAATTTAGGGGCTCTGGGGTGATTTGTCAATCTGCTTGTGGACTTTTTTTCACACATCCGTTTTTGCGACAATTCGCAGACTCAATGAAACGAGAATTGATTCTTCCGAGTGAACAGTGACAATGAAGATCGAAATCCCCGAGTTGGTCTGCGCTCCTCGGCCTGCCGACTCTCCCCGCGTCTCTATCGACACCTTGCAAAGGATACCACCCATGCGATTCTCCCACTGTCTGAGTCTCGTCGCCCTGCTGGCGGTCTGCAGTGCAGCCCAAGTGTACGCCGCTGACACGACCCCCGTCGCCATGGACGATGTGCTGACCCTCCAGATCCCTTCAAACTGGGAGAAGGTCAAACCGGACAACAACCTCCGCCTGGGACAATTCAAACTCCCATCCGCAGAAGGTGAAACTGAGATCACCGAACTGGCCGTCTTCCCTCCCTTCGGCGGCTCCGTCAACGAAAACCTGATGCGCTGGGAGGGTCAGTTCTCAGGCGCCGAGAAGAAGTCCACCAAGGGGAAAACCGCCGAAGGCAAGCCTTACTACTTGCTCGACCTGACGGGCACCTACAAGAAACCAGACGGCCCGCCTATCCTGCGTAAAACCGTCGACAAACCTGACTACCGCATGCTGGCTGTCATCATCGAAACCACCCAGGGGAACTACTTCCTCAAACTGACTGGCCCGAAGAAATCGGTCGAAGCCCAGGTGGAAGCTTTCCGCAAGAGTTTTGGCGGCGATGCTGCGAAAGAAGAAGCCTACGAAATCAAGTAAGCTCTGCGATACGTTGCGAAAAGCCTCGGCAGTGAATTCTGCCGAGGCTTTTTTTTGATTAGTTATCATCCGAATATTGGTGATTTGCGAATATGTATGAAAAAATGAACAATTGAACGAAAAGGAGTTGATTGTTTTTACAGTAGTGGTAATTTGGGGGAAATGGCCATTTAGCGTTGAACGGATTTCCACTTTAGCATCATTTTTAGGAGAAAGCGTATATGAAGTACGCCGTTTTGATTGCTGCGCTGTGCTTTACTTCAATGGTCAATGCCGGTGAAAAGCGTAAGGTGATTTACCCTGGTGGTCGTGTTGTTTGGGAGGAAGCGAAACCGGCTTCTGTAACGCCAGTCTCAACAACGGCCACCCTCCCCGACCTGACTCACGGTTGTAAATGCGACCCCAATACCCCCGGGCAGTATTGCGATAATTGCAAGCCTGGCCTCAACAAGCCATCGATCGTTGATGTCGAGAATGGACAATGTCCTGACGGGAAATCCTGTCTTGATCTGCCAGTCGATGTCATCGGCGAACTCGACACCGAGCGTTACGACGAAAAGTTTTACATTCAATGTAAAGACTATTCGGACGTGAAAGTTGATGGTCCCAAACTTGTTACGCGGTGCAAGGAAACCAGAGAGTTCAAGACTCATTCCTACACGATCAAGTGCTGCAAGATTACGGTTTGTGTTCCCTGCAAAGACTGTAAAGAGATCACAGAAGAGTGTGAAATTGCGAAGATCGTTGCTCCAAAGATCAAGATCTGCAAACGTACTTCGACGGGCAAATATGATGTCTATGTCATCGGCGTGAAAGGCATGCCGAAAGAATGGATGCTGTTCCTGGATACCGATAAGGCAACCATTGATCAATACTTTGCTGGCAATGGCAATGTGGTGATCGACTTCTAGTCGTCATGTCTTGATGGTCAATTTCTTATGGGAAAGCCTTGGTATTCACCAAGGCTTTTCTTTTTTGCGTATTGCTTATTTCAACAGCGCGTCACGCAGATCTACTTTCCACGCTTCCCCCTGCGGGTCATAAATCCCAAATCCAGCCGCGAATTCCCAGTACGCCCAGGAGATCTCATACTTCTTGGCCGTCTCGACGATCGCCTTCGTCCAGCGAATCCGGCTTGGCTGATCTGCTTTCGAATAGGCTCCAAACTCACCTAAAAATAAGGGGCGGTGATTCGCTTTGCCCCACTCAGCGGCCAGTTTGAAATGCTTGTCGATGGCTTCTTTTTCTTCAGCAGTTCCCGTCCATTCGCGTCGGATATTGCGGACATGCTCGGACGACCATTCTGCTCCCTGGTGGGTGAATTCAAACGGCAGGTAATAATGAAACGTCGCGATGATCTGAGGATCGTTTTCTGGCAGTTTCAGCTTGGGGAGATCGCTGATCGAGTTCCAGTTTGGCCCGCCGACCATGAGGACACGCTTCGGGTTGGATTCCCGGACAATCGCCAATAAATCGGGGATCATCTTCAACCAGCGTTCGGCGTTGAGCTGGTCATGCGGTTCGTTGAGCAGTTCCAGGACGAGTGTATCAGGGGCGTTTGCAAACTCGCGTCCGATCTGGCTCCACATTGCTCGAAGGCGAGGCCAGCTTTCTTCTGGATGCTCATTGATCGAAGGGTCATGGTGAATGTTCAGCACGACCGCCAGCTTCGCATCCAGTGCCGCCTGGACCGCCCGTTTCACGCGCGCCATGAACTCCGGATCGATCTGATACGGTTCTTCCTTTGCCGTGTGATAACCCCAGCTGACGGGAATCCGCACGGCCGTAAACCCTGCTTCCGCAATGATCGGGAAATAGGACTCTTTCAAAGTCAGTCCCCAGGCCCCTTCATATGGCGGCTCGAGCATGTTTCCCATGTTGACCGTCTTGGCGAGCGTCTTGTTGATCTCAAAAGCAGACCGCGATGTCTGATCCTCAGCGACGAGAGTCTGCACACAAACAAGCAAAACGACACAGGTCACGAACTGGCGAATCATAAACAGTCTCTATGTTGAATGGTCATTGTCTGACTGGATCAGCGTTTGTTGATTCTATCGGTCGTTGAGAGACTTAAAGAGCAAAATCTGGCTTTCTGAGTGTTTCATGCGCAAAAAAATACCCCACCGAAACGATGGGGTGTCTGAGGCGTAAGGTGCTGGTGAGGCTCCGCGAACCGCATCAGATGGATATTGATTTTGAAGCAGACGATGATCTGAACTGGATGCCCATTTGGTGCGGTTCAAAGACTCACCTGCACCCTACTTGCGCGATCAAACTTTGTAATAGGCCTTGTACCAATCGACGAAATTGCTGATCCCCGTCTCAATCGTTGTCTTCGGCTGGAAACCGACATCATTGACGAGGTCATCGACGTTGGCATAAGTCTCTGCGACGTCACCCGCCTGCATGGGGAGCATGTTGTACTCTGCTTTCTTGCCGAGTTTGTCTTCCAGAACATGGATCATGTGCATCAGCTCGACGGGCTGGTTATTGCCGATGTTATACAGCCGATACGGGGCGTTGCTTGTCCCTGGATCGGGAGTCTTGCCGCTCCACTCGGGGTTCGGCGTTGCGGTGTGATCAGCCGTGCGAACAACCCCTTCGACGATGTCGTCGATATAGGTGAAGTCCCGCAGCATCTTGCCGTGGTTGAAGACGTTGATCGGCTGGCCGGCCAGGATTGCTTTCGTGAACAGGAACATCGCCATATCCGGGCGTCCCCACGGTCCGTAGACAGTGAAAAATCGCAGCCCCGTTGTTGGCAGGCGATAAAGGTGGCTGTAGGTGTGAGCCATCAGCTCGTTGGCTTTTTTCGTCGCAGCATAGAGGCTGAGCGGGTGGTCGATGTTGTCGTGAATCGAAAACGGCATCGACTGGTTGGCGCCATAGACTGAACTCGAAGACGCATATGTCAGATGCTGAACGCTGTTATGCCGGCACCCTTCGAGGATGTTCGTGAACCCGACAAGATTGCTGTCGATGTAAGCATGGGGATTGGTCAGCGAATAGCGGACGCCGGCTTGAGCAGCCAGGTGAATGACGATGTCCGGACGCTGCGTCTGGAATGCTTCACTCATCTTCTCGCGGTCAGCGAGGTCAATCTTTAGAAATTTGAACTTTGCATGCTGGCTGAGAAGCTTCAAGCGGGCTTCTTTAAGCGTGACATCATAATAATCATTAACGATGTCTAAACCGACAACAGCGTCTCCCCGATTGAGGAGACGCTGTGCGGTATGGAAACCGATAAAACCGGCTGTTCCAGTGACTAAGTATTTACCCACCTGTTCCCTTTGGCCATGATGCTGCGGTAGTAATCTACCGTGCTCTTAAGACCGGTGGCCAGGTCGACTTTCGGTTCCCAGCCCAGCAGTGTGCGGGCGCGGGTGATGTCGGGACAGCGTCGTTTTGGATCGTCTTTCGGGAGTGGTCGGAAATCTTTGCCGCAGGTCGCGCCGGTCGCTTTGAGGACGGCATCGGCCAGTTCGTGCATCGTATTTTCGACCGGATTTCCCATGTTGATCGGCCCGATATGCTCATCCTGTTCCATGAACGTGATGAACCCGCGGACCAGATCGTCGACGTAACAGAACGATCGTGTCTGGCTACCGTCGCCGTAGATGGTCAATGGTTCGCCGCGAAGTGCCTGATTGATGAAGTTGGACACCACGCGACCGTCGTTTGGATCCATCCGCGGCCCGTATGTATTGAAGATCCGCACGATGCGGACATCGATATCGTGAGCGTGGTGATAGTTCATTAACAGCGATTCTGCAACCCGTTTTCCTTCGTCATAGCAGCTGCGAGGCCCGATCGGGTTGACGTTGCCCCAGTACTCTTCTTTCTGCGGGTGAACTTCCGGATCACCGTAGATTTCCGACGTTGAGGTGTGCAGGACACGGGCTTTCGTCCGTTTTGCCAGTCCCAGAATATTGACCACACCGACTGTTGAGGTCTTGATGGTCTTAATGGGGTTGTATTGATAGGCGACCGGAGAAGCGGGACAGGCGAGGTTGTAGATCTCGTCTGCTTCCAGGTAGAGCGGGTGGACGATGTCGTGTCGAATGACTTCGAAACGTGGGTTTCCCATCAGGTGCAGGATGTTTTCCTTGCATCCAGAGAAGTAGTTATCGACGCAGATCACGTCATAACCCTTATCGAGCAGACGCTCGCAGAGATGGCTTCCCAGAAATCCGGCACCGCCGGTAACGATCACTTTTTTCATGGTGGTTCCTAGATGGAAAATGGAGGCAGATTTCGAGCAGGGTCTTGAGGTTGATTTACTTAGTATGTTCGAAGAACCAGTCAGCCGTCTGACGGAGTCCCTCTTCGACGGTCACAGCTGGTTTCCAGCCGAAGGTTTTCTCGATCAATGAGGCATCGATCACATTCGATCGCAGGTCACCAGCACGAGCCGGACCCTTGGTCGGTTCCGGGACGGTGATGGCTTTGCCATTCTTTTTAAGAATGGTCTGACAGCAGTCACGCAGATGGTTGGCTAACTGGTTGACATCGGTTTTTACGCCAGTACCAACATTAAAGGCATTGAATTTGGCAGGCAGCGGCTTCGTCAAAGCCAGGTAGTTGGCTTTTGCGACATCGGGGCCGTAGACATAGTCACGGTCATATTTCCCATCCCCGTTGACGCGGGCTGCTTCGCCACCCAGCATCAGCTTGGAGAAAATCGCGACAACGCCCGCTTCGCCGTGGGGATTCTGGCGTGGTCCGTAGACGTTCGAGTAACGCAGCGCGACGGTTTCAATGCCATGTTCGTCGGCAAAAAACTTCACGTAACGTTCGCCCATCCACTTCGTAATGCCGTACGGCGAGATTGGATCTGGGGGTGTCGATTCCGGGGCAGGTTCCGTCTGATCGCCGTAAAGAACGCCGCCCGAAGACGCGAAGACGAATCGCTTCACACCATTCTTCTGAGCTGCTTCGAGCACATTGAGCAGTCCGATGACATTGATCTGAGCATCCATCATCGGCTCGCGTACGGAGCGAGAAACCGACAGCTGGGCCGCCTGATGACAGACGGCTTCCGGCTTGTGTTCTGCGAAGATCTTCTCGACGGCATCGCGATCACAGATATCCGCTTCATGAACAACGACACCCGCAGGCAGATTGTCCCGGCTTCCGGAGCTCATGTTATCGATGACGATGGCCTGATGACCGCCAGCCAGGATGGCATCGACGATGTGGCTACCAATAAATCCAGCACCGCCGGTGACGATGACTTTCATAGAGACAATTTCCTGATAGAGCACTGGTGAGGCAGACAGACGCACATCGACAGACGATCGTCGCTGGCTGGAATCGTAGTCAGGCAGTGGCCTGGCTTCCTAGAAGTTTGCAGCGAAATTCACAGAGGAAAAACGATGTGGCGGATTCAAGTCCTTGCCCAGTTTGGCAAGGCTGCCTGCGTTATCACATGTGCTGGTTTTCGAATGTGATGTTGTACTTCTTCATCTTCTTATAAAGCGTCGTGCGGTTGACCCCGAGCGCTTCTGCAGTTCCCTGTCGGTTCCAGCCGTTGGACTCCAAGGCTTCCAGAATGATCTGTCGTTCCGGATTCGCCAGCGCTGTTTTCAGCGAGGCACCATAGAAGTGGGCATCACTTGACTGCGGGTTGAAGACCGCGTTCCGAACTGCTTCTGGCAGGTCTTCGGCATGGACGATGTTACTTCGAGACAGGACAACTGCTCGCTCAACAACGTTGACCAGTTCTCGGACGTTGCCCGGCCAGTTGTAACGCTGCAGAACAGAAAGTGCATCGTCGCTGAAACGATCGACCTTCTTGCCGTTTTGCTGATTGAAATCTTCCAGATAGCGTTCGATCAACAGCGGGATATCGCCGATCCGTTCACGCAGCGGCGGTTGTGTCAGAGTAATGACGTTGATGCGGTAATACAGATCCTGACGGAACCGACCTTCTGCGACGGCTTGTTCCAGATTCTCGTTGGTGGCGAGTACCAGGCGGGCATCGACTTTATAGGTCTTCGTGCCGCCGACGGGTTCGAATTCGCGATCCTGAAGAACGCGAAGCAGTTTGACCTGCAGTGATGGCGTTGCGGTGGCGATCTCATCAAGGAAGATCGTCCCACCATCAGCTTGCAGGAATTTCCCCATCTTGTCGTGGGAAGCACCGGTGAAAGCTCCCGCGACGTGTCCGAACAGTTCACTCTCGAGCAGCGTATCTGGCAGCGCCCCGCAGGCGACTTCGACGAATGGCTTATCGCGTCGTGTGCTCATCTGGTGAATCGCACGGGCGGTCATCGTCTTACCAGTTCCGTTCTCGCCGAGAATGAGAACTGTTGTCTTCGTGTCAGCGACGCTCTCCATGAGGTCGAACATCTTCGACATCTTGTAGTCTTTGCCAACGATGTTCTGATAGCCGAACTTCTGGTCCAGCTGTGCTTTCAACTGCTTGTTTTCTTCGACGATCTTCTTTTGACCGAGTGATCGCTGGATCGCCAGTTGAAGTTCGTCTTCCAGGACTGGCTTGGTCAGGTAATCGAACGCCCCCATGCGGATGGCTTCGACGGCACTTTCAATCGTGCCATACCCTGTCAGCAGGATGACGGAGGTGTCCGGGACGTTTCGAGTCGCCCATTCGAGCAACTGAAAGCCATCGCGATCAGGCAGGTTGACATCGCAGACGACGGCATCAAACGGATATTCGCTCATCCGTTTCATGGCATCCTGGCAGGTGGCAGCCGTTTCGGTACGGTGACCTGACTTGCGCAGGTAATCCGCCATCGCTTCAAGAATGTGGCGGTCGTCATCGACGAGCAGGAGTTTACCCTGGTTCATTTTCATGGAGTTGTTCTCTTCGGCTGAGTTCTGTCGAGACAATCTGCGCGGCAAAGCCATCAGGCAGAATTGGGTCGGATGACCGCGAGTAAGCCGGAACGTCTCGATGCGTGCGCAAGTCGAGACCGTTCCAGGCCGTTTCGGGCAAAGTGGAAGACATTTGAATCGTGGAAGTTGTTGGGAGACAGAACGCAACACAAGACTCGGGTGGTGGTTGTTCCTACTGAACGTCCGCCGTGTGAAAATTGAGACTTCTGTTGCCGAGAGGATACGCAAACCTATGTCACGGTTGCGTTCGGTCAACATGATTCCGCGCGCCGGGTTATAATTCCCTGTCCGGAGAATCGTTGCGACCGGAAATCTGACATTCCCCAAATCCGCCGACAGAGAATTTCTCACAGAAAATGCTCAAGTCCCCTCTTGGGAAGCAGGGATCGCTGCTGACTTTCCGATCGGGCCGTAAAGTCACATCGGGAACTGCAAACACAGCGAATTTTGCGGTTTTTGGCTCCCATAAGGGGCAAACTCTACCGAATCACAGGTCACCAATGCTAAGATGTCTGGTTGTGGAGTGGTCTGGAATGTGATCATTTTCACACCCCACAGCGTCGAAGCCGGGGAAATCGTCCTTTTTCCAAGCCTTGTTTCGACTTGCGACATTTCGCCTTCCCAGTCAAAAGAAGGCGATCAACTGTGCCGTCATCTGCGAAAGTGCCGTCATTTGAGAGCGATCATTAGTGATATTCACGCCAACCTGGAAGCCCTCGAGGCCGTGCTGGCAGACATCGACGCGCAATCCATCACTGAACTTTACTGCCTGGGTGACATCATCGGCTATGGCCCGAACCCCCGTGAATGCATCGATCTGATCATGCAGCGGGCCAAGGTCACTATCCTCGGCAACCACGATCAAGCAGCCATGTTCGACCCGGAAGGTTTTAACGCCGGTGCCGAACGAGCCATTTTTTGGACCCGTCGCCAACTCGAATCCGCCGACGCCAAAGGCAACGAAAAACGCTGGGACTTTCTCGGCGAACTCCCCCGGATTAAACGCGAAGGGGAAATCATGTTCGTCCACGGCTCTGCTCGAAACCCGCTCAACGAGTACGTCTTCCCCGAAGACGTCTACAACCAGCGAAAAATGGAACGCATCTTCGGACTGGTCGATAAATACTGCTTCCAGGGACATACTCACATCCCGGGCGTCTTCTCAGAAGACCTGATGTTCCTGTCTCCGGAAGAATGCGACTTCAAATACACGCTCACCGACCGTAAAATCCTCGTCAACGTCGGTTCAGTTGGTCAGCCTCGCAATGGTGACAACCGTGCCAGCTACGTCGTCCTTGACGGCAAGACGATCAATTTCAAACGTGTCCCTTACGACTTCAACAAGACAGCTCAAAAGATTTACCCGATTCCCGAACTGGATAATTTCCTCGGTGATCGCCTGCGAGACGGTCGTTAATCACCGGCAAATTTCGGTCACGACTGGAATTGCTTAAACCATCCAACGCCCCCGGGCGTTCCGAGCGTAGCCCTACTTTTGTTTTTTTGTCGCCCGACTGCTTCCACGGAGGACCCAGGGCGACGTTTCCTTTTTGATATCGATTCGAGCTCTCCTGTCATGGAACAACGACGTCTCATTACTTACGTCATCACCTGCGTCGTTTTCTCATCGGTCTGGTTTTACCTGATCGTTCCGACGTTCTTCCCACAACTGGTTCCAAAGCCTCCCGTCAAACCAGACGCAGCCAACGAGCAGAAACTCGCTGACGGCGAAGTCAAACCAGCCGACGTCAACGCCAAACCCGCAACACCCGACACCAAACCTGCTGAAGAGGGTCAGCCGGCCGCCGCGGAGGAGAAGCCACCGGTTGAAGTGACCAGCTACCCTTACCGTGAAGTCGTCCTCGGCTCCCTCGATCCGAAATCCAACTACTACTATCAGGTCAGTTTGACATCGAAGGGGGCGGGCGTTTCTCGCATCGAGCTCAATGACCCTCGTTACTCGACCGATACCGACCGCGCTGTTCCTCTGGCTGTCGTTGGTAACAACCACAATCCTGAACTGGCAACCCTCCAGACCAACATCCCTTACATCGATGACCAGCTCAAAGGCAAATCGGGCAAGCTGGATGTCATTAACTGGAAGGTCAACGAAGAACTGACCAAGGACGACACCGCCGTCTTCGAATACCCGTCTCCCGATGGCAAAGTCACCGTTCGGCGCACTTACACCATCCAGAATGGCAAGTCTGACGCGCGCGATACCGATCCCACCGGCTACCTGCTCAAAACCAAAATCGAGTTCATCAACCAGTCGGGCGAAGAGCTCAAGCTTTCGTACAAATCACATGGTCCAGTCGGTCTGCCGCTGGAGAACGTCGATAACATCCAGCGATTCCGCAATCTCCAGTTCGGCATGTTGAATGTTGAAGGGGGGGTTAGTCACGTCCAGGTGACCGCAGGAGAGCTGGCCAATCAGTTCGAAGAAGCACAGACAGAAAATGATCCCAAAAAGGTCGAAACCTACACGGGCATGTTCCAGTTTCTCGGACAGGACGTCCAGTATTTTGCTGCCCTGCTCCACCCCGTCGGCAGCCAGCTGGAATCGTCTTACATCGAACGCGTCGTGCCTTACCTGAACCTTCCAGGACGTGACCGCAATCACACGGACTTCGGTTTCACCTTCGAATCGAAGCCGGTAGCCGTCGCCAAAGGCGAAACCGTCGGCCACGAATACCAGCTCTTCGCGGGTCCTAAACGCAGCCCGCTTCTGGCATCGCTCCGAGCCGACGACATCATGGAATACGGTTGGTTCGGCTCGATCGCCAAACTGATGCTCAGCATGATGAACATCTTCCACCGTTACCTGTTCCTGCCTTACGGCTTGTGCATCATCATGCTGACGGTCATCGTCCGTGGTGCCATGTTCCCGCTGTCTCGGAAGCAGGTCCAGGGTGCTCAGAAGATGAAAGAGCTTCAGCCGAAGATCAAAGAGCTCCAGACCAAATACGCCGACGACAAGGAAAAACTGGCTCGCGCCCAGATGGAACTCTTCGCCAAAGCCGGTTACAACCCGCTCGCTGGCTGCCTGCCGATGCTGTTCCAGCTGCCGATCTTTATCGCCCTTTACAGCGCCTTGCAGCACTCGGTTGACCTGCGAATGGCGAGCTTCCTGTGGGTCGATAATCTTGCTGCCCCCGATCACCTTTTCACTCTCCCCTTCACACTCCCGTTCATTGGAACCAACTCCTTCAACCTGCTGCCGATCCTGACGATCGTCCTGTTCATCGTGCAGCAGAAGATGTTCATGCCGCCGCCGACCAACGATGAGCAGGCGATGCAGCAGAAGATGATGAGCTACATGATGGTCTTCATGGGCTTCATGTTCTACAAAGTCCCCGCGGGTCTGTGCGTCTACTTCATCGCCAGCTCATTGTGGGGTCTGGCCGAACGGAAACTCCTCGACTGGACCGGCGCCAACGAGCCGCCGGCCTCAACCGACGACAAAAAACCAGACGTTGAAAAGAAACCCGGCTACTTCAGCAACCTCATGAAGCAACTCGATCAAGCCGCCAACGACCCGCAAGCCAAACAACTCTCAAAAACCAAGAAGCCGAGTTGACGTAGGGTCCGCTGTGCGGACCTTCAATGCGGTATGATTCCAAGAGGCGGCTACTACTCAAATAGCCGCCTCTTTCTTATTAGACAGCTCTTTTACGGTCCGCAAAGCAGACCCTACAATTCTCGAATGCACCCAGACGACACCATCGCTGCCCTCTCCTCTCCCCCCGGCTCCGCCCCGCGCGGCATCCTCCGACTCTCCGGCCCACAGACACTTCCGATCGTCGAGAAAATCTTCACCCCGACTGATACCTCCCGCTTCGACACCGCAGTCTCAAGAGAAGCCCCTCGTCTCCACCATGGCTCACTGACCGTCTTCGAGAAGTTTCCCCTCGACGCCCTGCTCTACTTGTGGCCGGGCTCGCGCAGTTACACCGGCGAACCTCTGGCCGAGTTCCACCTCGTCGGCTCACCGGTCATCCTCGATCACGTCCTGACTCTGCTTTACCAGTCCGGCGCCCGCCCCGCCAAGCAAGGCGAATTCACCCTCCGCGCCTTCCTCGCTGGTAAGCTCGATCTGACTCAAGCTGAAGCCGTCCTCGGCGTCATCCATGCGCGTGATGACGACGAACTCAAAACCGCCCTCTCCCAACTTGCCGGCGGTCTCTCGACTCAACTCCAGGCCTTAAGACTCGCCCTCCTCGACCACCTCGCAGATCTCGAAGCCGGCCTCGACTTTGTCGAAGAAGACATCGACTTCGTCGACCGCTCGTCCCTCATCCTTAGCCTCAATGAAGTCATCAGTAAGACGCGCGAACTGCGCGACGCAGCGTCCAACCAGTTCCGTCAGGACCACCCGTTCAAAGTCGTCCTCGCGGGGCTCCCGAACGCTGGCAAAAGCACGCTCTTCAATGCACTCGCTGGTCAGGACGCAGCCATCGTCTCGGCTGTCCGCGGCACGACAAGAGATTACCTGCGTCACACCATCCAGTGGCATAACACCCAGATCGAACTCATCGACACCGCAGGCTGGGAACAAGACCCTTTCGGCCCTATGCAGCAAGCCCAGCGACTCCGAGAAGAAATCATCAGCCAGGCCGACGTCCTCATCTGGTGCACATCTCCCGACATCGCCTCTGACCCGATCCTTGGCCCGATCAACTCAACCCACGCCGATCTGCTTCGACACCAACACGACTCCGTCCTCCACGCGTTCACCAAGTCGGACTTGCTTCCCACTTCACCCAACGAACATTACGACATTCCCCTCAGCGTCCACCAGAAAACCGGCCTCGCCGAGATCCAGCATCTTATCGAACAAACCTGCCACGCCCACCAGCAAGGCGAGCAACGTCTTCTCGTCGGCTCGACCGCCGCCCGTTGTCGCGATTCCTTGAGCAAAGCCCTCGAACTCCTCGAATCCGCCCTCTCCCTCGCCCAGTCCCGCACCGGCGACGAACTCATCGCCAGCGACCTCCGCTCCGGCCTCGAACACCTCGGCGAAATCACCGGCGCTGTCTACACCGACGACCTGCTCGACCGCATCTTCAGCAAATTCTGCATCGGCAAGTGAGGTTCCACAACGGGTAGCTTGCGTGCCATGCTTGCAGCTTTGAGCAAGCATGTTCTGAACGCTCCAATGTCAAGTGAAGCAGCATGCTCACCCAAAGCTGTGAGCATGGCACCATCTAGGCACCGGGCGCAAAAAAAGAGGTGAAAGCCTAGCCTAGCCTTCACCTCTCGGTTGATCTTCAGGAATACAAGCCACTCTACTCGGCTGCAATCACCATGCGGTTCTCAACATTTCTCACACCTGGCTCGAGCATCATATACATCTCGAGCAGTTTTGCTTTCTGAGCATTTGGAACAGTCCCGGTGAGGATCGCGGTACCGCCTTCGTACATCTCGACCGCAACGGAATCATTCACTCTCTTCGCTGCGACGAGTTTGCTGACTTGTTGTGGCAGTGGAGCAGAAGCAAACGTGCGCGGTGCACTTGGCTCAATGTTGAATCCCAGACGAACCCCGCCACGGATATCAACCTGCTTGATCCGGCTGTTCAAACTGGAAAGACGTGAGGCACTATTGCGTTGTTGATAATTCGGCGTCTGCATGTTCAGCGATTGAGTCCCTGCCTGGGCATTCCCGACGAGTCCTCCGGCATTATCAGTGAAGCCAACCATGTCGTTGCCGAAATCGCGACTGACACTATCTGCTCCGCCTGCATTTGCATTGATGCCTTGAGATGCTCCGGTTGCTGAACCTCGCGTCGAGCCCTGACCGCCTGTCGTCCCACGAGAAGTCGAACCTGTACTGCTGTTTCGACTTGAGGCGGATGTTCCTGATCCAGTCCCTGACGTGGTGCGCGACTGTGCCGACACATCTGCGGACCAGAGAACAAGTAACGTCAAGCAGGCAGTAATTCGAAGCATATCGATCTCCGTGAAAGGCGACTGGTTAACCGTGTCGCATCGAACATTGACTCTGCTTCAACACCGATATTGCCGGGTTGGATTCGCAGTATCGGCCGGAATAGCCAGCATTTTCGAAAAATGGACTCGGCTGGTTTCACACTGAACGAGACATCGTCAGTGACCAAGGACATTCTCAGTGACCAAAAACATCGTCAAAACTGTCTGATTTGGCAGGCTCCGAACTCCCCTCTGCCAACGGATGACCACTGACTGCGGTTCGCTTCCGAGCCGGCTCAGCTGGCTTGGTCTCCGCAGGAGCCAACTGATGTGACTCGAACGCCGGTTCGTCGGACGCCGACGACTGGGATGTCGCTCGCGGCGTCTGGGCAGTGTCTGAAGGAGCCAGTGAACTCTGAGGCGTCAGGGTCATCACCTTGAGAGGGTGTGCCTGCTCATCCTGCGGTTCCGTGCGTGTTTGAGCCCCCACTCGCGGACGCACATCTGGCTCTTCATGCGAGGCAAGTTCAATCCCAGTCCCCCCTCGCAGAAATGGTTTGTAGGTCTTTGTCATGCTATTGACAGTATTGGGCAATTTCTCGTGTTCAATAACATCGTAGTTGGATGCCAGGCTGACTGAGTGGTCACCTGGTTTTGGATCGGTGATTTTGGCGATTTTCTTGCCGGACAGAACGATCGTCGATTCACTCGACAGAACATCGCCAGACGATTCGCTGTTGTACTTCATTCTCAGCGTGCATTTGGCTTCGTGCATTCCCGGACGGGTATAAGGCAGGAACAACTGGTACGCCGGTCCGAGTTTTCCTTCGTTGTAGTAACCCTGCAGAGCTCCACCTTTGAATTCAAAAATGTGAATTGGTTTGGACTGCTCTTCGACACTTCCGACGTCGTCGAACACATAAACCTTCAGATCACCATCGACCTTGATCGGTCGCTTCGAGCCCTGAGCAAAGAACATGATCTGCCCGGCGAATCCACGGGTCGGAACGCCTTTTGTGCTCTTGCCTTCTCCCGGTTGCCAGATCGCCATCACTTCGACGACTGGCAATCCCTTGTTCTCTTTAGGCTGCCGTCCCATCAGGGCCGTCGTCATGGAAAGAGTACTGCAACCACTGGTCAAACTGATCAGGACAAGTGACAGGACAATGAAACTCTTGGTGTTCATAGACGGGCACTCCCTGGCTTGGCGGTTATCGAATTTGGTGGGCTCAATTTCAGATCTCCCGGCGGCATGATGGTTGAGGGAACATCCGATTCCTCCAACCGTCGATCGATGTATTCCGATTCCAGGGCAGGAGCAGGCGACATCGTTCCATCGGGCATCATTTCCAGATTCTGGAGAGGAACACCTTCCATCATCTGACTGGCACCTTCTTGCGGAATTCCGAACAGTGGCCCGTGAGCCTTCTCTGCATCTTCTACCAGGAAGTGCAGACGACCTGCTTCGACTTCCTTGATCAGCTCATTCTCACAGTCATCGCCGATCACGCGTGGCGTCAGGAAGATCAGCAACTCACGTCGAGTCGTCGAGACGGAGTCATAGCGGAACAGGTGATTGATGATCGGGATATCTCCCAGCCAGGGAACCTTGCGTTGAACCGTATCATCCTCTTCAGTAATCATTCCCCCCAGTACGATCGTCTGACCCGATGTCACGCTGACCGTCGAGCGAGCCACAGTCACGTTCTTAACAGGTGCAGTAATCGTGTTCCCGGTATTGGCATCGACGAAGATGGGGACTCCACCTGCAGTCGTGTAGTTACTTTTCTCCGCGACGACATCCATCACGATCTGACCATCAGGGTTGATCCGTGGAGTGACGTCCAGAATAATCCCGGCGGTATCGTAGGAGACGTTCGGGTTGGCAATTCCTGTCGCTGAAAGGCTGACCCCATCAACAATCGGGAAGTTCTGACCGACCTGGATTTGAGCCAGCTGGTTGTGAACGGTTCGAATTTGTGGACGCGAGAGGATCTGTGTGTTCCGTCGAGCCTGCAGGGCACGAATCAGAAGGCTGACCTGCTCGGAACTGGCTGAAAGAACCAGCCCGCCGAATCCCAGCTCGCTATTGGCACGACCGACGCCGAAGTTTGTCAGTGACTGAGAACCGACGGTATTAGGACTACCCCCAGGACCGAGGTTGTTCCCCAGCGGGTTGCCGTTGTTGAAGTTATAACCAGGTGATCCCGACTGAGAAACGATGTTCTGAGTGGTTGTCTGAATGTTCTGGTTGGTCGTTGTCTGAGTCAAAGTTGTGATCGAGTCAATGATGCTTCGATCGAACAGCACCGAATCCTGAAAGCCAAGCTCGATCCCGAATTCATCTGTGTTATCAAGGGCAACTTCGACCAGCAACGCCTGAATGATGACCTGGGCAGGGGCTTTATCGAGCTCGTTGATGATCCGCATGATTTCATCCATGTACTGCGGAGTCGCTGAGATCAAGAGGTTGTTGCCGTTTAGGTCCGGAACCACAATGACTTCTCGTTGCAGCTGTTCAGCCAGGCTGATGGCATCCTGGTCGAGCTCGGCGAGTTCTCGTTGTGTTGTCAGGAACTGGTTGATCGCTTCAGAAATCTGTTCGGCAGGACTGTTATTGAGCTGAATGACCTTGCTGTTCCGCTGACGCGAGTCACTTTGGTCGAGCTTCAGCAGGATCGCTTCAACCTGAGTCAGGGCGTCTTCGCCACCGATCGCCAGAATGCTGTTCGTGCGGATATCGACTGAGAATCGAATCGGAATCAGGCTGCTCGCCGAGTCACGAGCACCTTGAACCGGGATCGTTGAAGACACTGCATCGGTCGCATCAAACAGCTGAGACAGCATATCCGCAGAAGCAGTCGCGTCTGCAAAGCCCAGCGTGAAGACCTTGATGACCGCAGCCGCATCAGCAGGACGGTCCAACGCAGCAATCAGCGAGCGAATCAAAGGCAGCGTACGAGCAGGGGCAATGACAGCCAGACTGTTGCTGCGAATATCGGCTGAGATCCTCAGGTCCGACAGCACACCCGAGCGGATCAGTTCCGCTTGTTGCCCGCTTCCAGACAGGAATTCCAGGACAATCGAGCGAGCCGAGTTCTGTGTCGCAGCACCGGCGTTCGTCAACTGCTTGGGATTCAAGGCTTCATCGATCGATTCATTCAGGAAGTCCGCGATTTCCTGAGCTACGGCATACTTCAGAGGGATCAGTTCAATGCGGTTGATCGCATGAGATTCATCTCGATCCAGACCTTCCAGGATCTTCGCGACTTCGGTCAGGTCTCGCTGAGAACCCTGTGCAATGACCAGATTCGTGCGGTAATCCGCAGAGACCCGGGCCCGTGACTTCATACCGACGTTTGTCTGATAGAAGTCTTCGATCACCCCGACAGCAGCCGCCGCTGTGGCATTTTTGAGCTGGAACAATTGAATCATCGAATCGGCTTCCATCGGGCGATCAAGCTGATCGATCAACTGCAGCACGGCATCGAGTTCAACCGTCGGAGAGACAATGATCACCGAGTTCGGCTGCACGACCGGAATCACGTTGACCTTCACCTGATTTCGGCTGGTCCGCTGATCAATCGATTGCACCGAGGTATAAACACTGTTGAGCAGTTCTGTCAGTGCTTCGCTGTTGACGAACGACAGGTGACGCAGGTGAATCTCTGGCGTCATCCCGGATGACATCCCCTCGATCGAGCGGATGATTTCCATGACCGCGTTGATGTCCTGCTCGTTACCTTCCAGGACCAGCATGCCAGAATCGGGCAGTGACTCGACTTTCACATTCCCGCGGATGCGGTTCAGAATGCTGTTGAGGTCAGCCGCAGTTTTCGGATCTGCTTGACGTGATGGATCGACGGCCTGTGCAGGTGCAACTGGCGGTGCAGTGATCGGAGTATCGCCTTGCGGTTGTGCCTGTGTCATCGCGATCGTTTGAGCGCGACGTGGATCTTTCAGCAACTCACCAACCACTAGTGGCAGCTCTTCCGCCATCGGAGCAACACTCGGAGAGACCGTCATCAGCTTCTGATTGGTCGCAGCCACATCAGCACGATCAAGAATCCGACACAGTTTTGTCAGATCCGCTTTTGACTTGGCATCGCCATCGATGAACAGTTCGTTGGATTCCGTATCCAGGGCGATTTCAAACGTGACAGCGGGCTTGCTGTCCTTGGCTGGCGTTTCCACGCGGAAAGAGGGAAGCCCCATCAACCCTTTGGTAATGAGTTTGGCATCAGGCTGATAGGCGGTATAGATCTGCTTGGCGATATCGACAGCGCGTCGATGCTGCAGTTCAACATGTGTGTACTTGGCATTATCAGAGTCCGTCACACTGGCGGTCTGGACAGCAGAAAACGCGGGATCGTCTTCGCCAGACGCTGATCGGACGTAACTGTCTTTCAGCGTTTTGGCTGGTTCAACGTCGGCTTGTTCTGGTGCATCCGCAGACCGGCTGACAGTTTTCTTGACTTCGTTGCGCTCATATTCGGGGCGGAACGAATCATCCCGCAGGACGATCAGAAATTCGCCCTTGTCGACAATGCGGAAATTCTGAGGTCGCAACTCTTCGTTCAGGATGCGAAGCACCTGAGGCAGCGTGTATTTTTTCAGGTCCGTCCGGCTGTACTTGCCGCGAGGGACTTCCGGCATGACAACCTTCTTGCCGGTCTTTTCGCCGACAGAATCAAGCACAGACTTCCACGAGGCACCGACGTAATTGATCCGCAGTTCAATTTCGTCCTTAGCCTGGGCAGTCGACTTTTTGTCACTCTCTTCGGGTGATTCGTCAGCAGACGAACTCGTGGTTGCTTTTTTGCTCGTCCCCGAGCCTGCCATAACAATCAGTTGATGACCGAAGGTCAACCACAGGCAGAATGATACGATGGCCACACGCGCGTACATGACAAGAGCATCCTGACATCTTGTTTGGTGGGGACATCACCAGACGTGATAAAGAAGGGAGGGTAACTTGAGGCAGACTTGCTCAAAGGAAGGGGTCGTGCTGAATTCGTGTCTGAATTGACGGCACTATCGGTATTATCGTCAAAGTTTAACATTGCCTTGAGAACAATCCTTAATGTTTTTGCAGCCTTCCGATCTTGCCTGTCTTCTCGATATTGCCGCGCAGCGAAGAAAGACTGGAACGCAGAGCACGCAAAGGTGAGCAGAGAAAGCATCCGGATTCAGCGCACAGGCGCGAAGACGCCAGGAACAGGTATCAGAAGCACTCAATAAATAACGTTCGACTCTGCGAACCCCGCGACCCTCTGTTCCCTCTGCGTTCCAACTCTCTCTTCTTTACAGCGCCGTCCGCTCCGCTACCGTCTTCCCTAACGGCAGTGCATAGGTCTTCTCTTGCGACTCCATCAAAACGCGGTCGCCTTCGATGCTTTGAATCGTTCCTTGAAAGCCAGACGCATCCAGCTTCTCACCCACTCCCAGCAAAAAGCCTTGCTGAGTTCGCTGGTCTTTGAACCAGACCTTCTGCTCTCCATTGATCGACGTACTTCCGAACAGCATCAACGTCGTCTCTTTATTGTGAGTCACCTGGATCGTGACCGATTCCCGGTCCGTCATGGCTGGCTCACCATTGTCAGTCACAGTCACTGCAACCGTGTACGTCTTGTTCTCCTGATCAGGTTTCGGCGACCAGACCAGTGACCGTGTCGCAGGATCGACACGCAGCCCCTCGGGGACGGTCCCGCTGACGGAGTATTTCAGTTGTTCAATTGGCGTCTCCAGATCCTTCGCCGACAAAGGCAGGCTCCAGGCTTCCCCGGAATACGCAACCTTGCTGCCGAGTTCTTCGAGCGTCGGCGGCGTATTCGGATCCCGAATCAGGACGGTCAAATTGCGAGCCGCAGTTTCCTTCCCGTTGGCGGTCGCCACCTTGAGCCGGACAGGAATATCACCAATCGCAATGTCCGCAGCAGGATTCCATCGAATGGTTCCGCTGGTCGGATTCAATGTCATGCCATCCGGTGTCGCCCCGTCGAATTCCCAAGTCAATGTTCCTGCTTCAGGTGAGAAACCACTCGTTCGCAACGTGGCTTCGAACGGCGTTCCCCTCGTCAGACGTAATGACCCCGCGACTTCGATCTGAGGATTCGTCCGCACAACAGGCAATGGCAACGAGAACGGACTCGCTTTGACAACAGACGCCCACGTCTCGCCAAGCTGGTCGGCAGGGCGTGATTCATCGATATAATTCAAACGAGTCCCGCGCGGCAGTGTCCGGTTTTGTTTCCTCTCCCCAACCGGTTGGAAAATCCAGCCAGACCCGTCGTCTTCGACGTTGATCAACTGGAACTTGTCCTGACCAATCTGGAACTCGAATGGCAGATCCTCCAGGCGCACCGTCGGCGGCTCAACGCGTGAGTAAAGTTGATTCGCTTCGAGTCGATCGACGAGCTGCCACTGTGTATAAGGCAGGGGGCGTCGTTTGGCTCCGTCGATCGCCATCGCTTCGGCAGTGAGCATGATCTTCATCGGAGCATTGGGCTCTTTTGAAGACGGCTTGATGTCCAGTCGCTCGATACGATGAAACAGCTCCGCTCCCTCAAACATGCTGACAAATCGAGCCAGCGATCCCAGAGTCGCTTCGCCTTCGACAATAATCGAGACAGCAATCGCCGTCTTATCAGCGACCAGCTTGGTATTACCGGGAGTGACCGTGACGTTCTTCCACCCGCAATCGTCAGAAAGGTCTGTCAGCCAGGACTGATACATCCGCTGCGCGACGAGCGGGTCAAAGATCAGACCTTCCTTCTTCCACACCGCCATCTGAGACGCGGCTTTCAGCAACGCCCCTTGTTTGGCGTCAACTGCTTCCAGGTCCGAGCGAAGATTGGCAATCTTCTGCTCTTTATCTTTGAATGGCTTGAACAGCCAGTCCGACAGACCTGCACTGCCAAAGTAGCCGATGATGACAACCAGCAGACCGATCGCCAGATATTTTTCGCGTGACTTCATATGCTTCGTACTTCGTCTCATCTCTCTCGAGCGGCGGGGTTCATCCCCGCCGTCCAAGACGATTGAATGATAAGTTCTTCAGGATCTTGGAACTGATGATGGATCCACTGCGGTCGTCTGGCTGGGACGAGGAGTCTCTTTCTTCGGACTTACCGCAACGGCTCGTCGGGAGGGGATATCGAGCTCAAGCTTGAATTCCACCGGATAGTCCCGATCTTTCTTCGTCTCCTCATCAATTGGAGATGGCTTGACCCGCAGACCCTTCTGGTTGAGTTGCTCGAAGAACAACTCGACATCAATCCGTTTTTTCGCCACACCTGATGCCACCACGCGGGCACGATATTCACCAGTCAGGGGAATGATCGAATAGCTCGTCAAGAACAGCTGACGCGTTCCTGGCAGCGTCGTCAGCAGTTCGGAAAAGTGGTTCGACAGCTCGACCTGTTGAGACACATGCTTATCAATCTTCCCGGCTGCAATTCCAATCGACTCACGCGCCTTGATGAACGAGTTCCCATCCGTAATCTGAGTTTGAATGGTGCTGATCTCGTCATCGAGTTCAGCAAGTTTCGAGTTCCAGATCCATGTCCCCACTCCAATCACCAGCACAGCTGCAATGCCGCCGATGATTCCGTAGAGCATACGTCGATCTTTCTTCGCAGCCGATTTGCGAGGCGAAAGAAAATCAACCTGTTCTTTATCAGCCGGAATTCCCTTGAGCCCCAGTAGCGCCAGCTTCCCGATCGCCGGCTGACTTTCCATCAGTCCTGCATCGATTTTTCCCTTGAAGGCTTTCGTCGAAACCAGTTCAGAGTCGATAACGGAAACCGGTGTGTCCAGCTTCTGAGTCAGTTCACTGACGAGCGCAGCAGCTTGTCCCCAGACGAAGACAGGAACTTCATCGCCGCTCGTATCGACGTTCATCAGCAGACGACGAACTTCTCCCGCCAGTTCCCCCACAGCCAAGTCCGCCTGGCTGTTTCGACGACGACAGCTCGCCGCTGCAATCCCGTAACCATCATTCCAGATCGACTCGATCCGATGCTGATCCGCCCAGATCACAACCGCCTTCTTGATAAAGTCAGGCTTGGCTGCGGAGACCAGACACGAACTGACCAGAATCCGATCGATCGTCGCGCTGCACAAAGTCGCGACGGCCCTGATCTGCACCAGAACATCCGACGGCAGGCTCGCCGCCATCACGATCCCCGGATGATTCGGCAGATAGTCAACCACAATCATTTCCGGAGCAGTCCCCAACTGAGTCGCCATCTGAAACGGCACGACAATCGGGATCTCAGCCTCCGGGACTCCCGGCAGTTCCAGTCGACGCATCATGACACGATCACGCGGCAGAATGACCGTCCAGTGGGAAACGCTCACCTGTTTGAGAGAAAGCTCGCGCGCCAGCCATTCACCCAGTTCGCGACTGCGACGAAGATCCCCTAAATCCTCGGGCGCGACGAACTCATGCACCTGCACGCCCATCACGTCCTCACCCGAGCGCGAGACTTCCACGCAGGTCACGCGCGGCAAATCCCAGTCTATGAACAGTTCCTGCATGATCACTTACTTATGGTCAGTGGATGGATCGTCGCACACTGTCAGATCGACAGCATGCAAATGCGTATCTTCGGGTCTCAAATTGTAGGGTGCTGGTGAGGCTTGGCGAACCGCACCAATTGTGCTTCCTGCACCAAAAACAGGAATGAGAAGACAGACTCTAACAAAACACACAAGCCGGGTTTGTCCGACCGCGCCCGATGGCAGCCAGACAAACCTGGTTGGAATCCGTGTCGAATTTGAGGGTTGTGTCAGTTACTCAAGGGACTCGTGGTATTCGTATCGACCGTCTCCGGCTTGATGACGACGTCTTCATACGCCTTCCCGAGCATCGAGAGGTCGCGCATCCAGATCAACGACGGCGTTCCGCTCGATGCATCAATGATTGCTTCGACGCGAACACTTTGCGTTCCCTTCTCTGGATACCCGATGCTCTGCAATCGGAACGTTTTCGATCCGGTCGTGATGAATTGATCGAGCATTCTCATCTGCTCGACGTTCACGACCCCCTCGCCCATCAGTTCTCCGGAATATCGCCAGTCACCCTGTTTGGCGAGAATTCCATCGACCATCGCTGTCGTGATGTCAGGCAAGCCGGTCAGAACTTCGCGGGTCGCATAGTTCAGGTCGATCCGCCCCGCCAGACTCGCTTCATCCGTCAGGCTCAGCGTCGTATCGATATCTTCGAGCACGCTCAGATCAGTCGAGACCCACGGACTGGTCAAAGTGACCTCCGCTTCGTTTTCTGTGTACTTGACAGAAGACTCAAAGAGTTCGTAGATGCTGGCAATCTGAAACTTCGGTTGCTGTGTGGTATCAAGGGGATCAGTCGTGCCACTGGTATTGGTACTGTTCGAACTCCCGCTGCTGGCTGTCGTCTGAGACTGCCCCGAGACATCGCGCGATTTAATGACATTCACACCACTGGTACTACTTGACCCGGTCACGGTATTCACGCCGCTGGAAGATCCGCCTCCCCCGCCACCACCAGTCCCGCCGCTTCCTGAACCGGTGCTTGTGCTGTTCGTCGTCGTTCCACCACCCCCTCCGCTTTGGGCAGTACTGGTCCCCACTCCGCCACTATTGCTCCCTCCACCAGAAGAACTCCCACCGCCAGAGCTCGAACCCCCGCGACCACCGCCGCTGCTGCTCCCGCCGCTGGAAGAGCCTCCTCGCCCCGATCCACCCGAACTACTGCCTCCGCCGCTGGAACTCCCGCCACCGCCACTGCTCCCACCTGATCCGCTCCCGCCACTGCCTCCCATACCGGTTCCACCATCGGTCCCGCCCTGCGCAGCAGCCGTTTGCACCGGTCCATACAGTCGATACGCGATGATATATTTCACGACATCAGCACTGAAGACACTGGCCAGATCTGTCTCCAACTGAGCCAGGTCATCGGTGTTCAGATTGATTTTCGCGGCTCCATCCGGTTGCAGATTCGACTCCGCGCTCCACAACGTCAGATAGTGGTCAAACCCGTAGCTGAGAGCGCCATCTCCATTATCCGTCGGCCATCGCAGGTCACCATCGTCTTCATTGATATCCAGAACGCGATTGTGATTCACATCCTCACCATACAGCAGATCCAGCGTCATCCCGGGTATGTTGAGCAGATCATCCAGACTCGACAGCGGGCCATTGCGAATCAGATAGCCTTCCTCGTCAGTCTCTGTTCCAAAGTCTCTCGCCTGCGCATCACTGTCCAGGTAATCCAGAATCGTATCCGCCAGCGTCTCCGTCATATTTGGGATCGCAATGAGAATCTCGCGCTGATCTTCTTCACTCAACTCCGACAACACGAGGGCATTGAGATTGATCTTCCCCCCTTCGCTGTCAAACCCGTAACGCAACGGCTGTCCCGTCACGATATCTTCACCGACGACAATGCTAAATGCCCCCACTGGCCCCGAGCCATCCGTCGACTTCACGCCCTGCTGCGCAAACAGCGCGATGTCATCATAAACCGACGTGACATCGAATTCCGGAGCCGCCATCATCGCCATCGCCACTTCGACGCCCGACTTCGCCCACAGCCTCGCTTGCGCCTCGCGAACCGCCAGACTCGCCGCCTCGCGCTCCAGCGCCATCTGATCCGCATACCGATAACAAACCAGCGTAACAAACGTCAGCACCGCCAACACGACAACCAGAATAAATCCCGGCCGAGTTTTTTGAACGTCTGAATTTGCTCTCGGAAACGAATCTCGTCTCATAACCCGCTCCCTCCGCTACTGCCACTTCCCAAACCCGAGGAACCACTCGACGTCGAAGAAGACGTCGAACTCGCTTCTCTCACAAATCGACTCATCTCCACCACAAACACCCGCTTCAAAACTTTGCCCGCACCAATCGTCGCCGTCTTATCATCAGTGACCCCTTCCGCACCCATCTCCAGCGTCATCTCGATACTCATCGGATACGCTGCCATCAACCCAGAGTCCCAGTCTTCATACCAGTCGGTGCCGTCAAAATACCGAAACGTAATGCTGCGAACTTCCGGAACGGCTGTCAGTCGCACGTCTCCTGTGATGGTCTCCGTGGAATCGACGCCCATCTCCTGACGCAGGATCTTCAGACTCGAATTCGCGGCATCGACTTGCACGATTCCCGAACCATCCCCCAGCGGATTCCAGACCACGACTCGACGACGTCGCGTCATCCCGGTCACTTCATCGGTCGTTGTGGAACTCGTTGTCACCGTCGCGTCAAACACACGCTTCCACTGTGACTCCGTCATTACAGCATCGATTCGCATCTCGAGCCGATCCGGCGTCCCGACCATTTCCGACAGAGACGCCAGAACTTCCCCTTCTTCTTTCACGACGTTATCGGTCGCTTGATCGTTGATCGTCGCGAGCTGATCGGTCAACTCCGTGTCTTCGCTACTCGTTTCTTCGACCGACAGCGGCACCAGATGCGATAGGTCCCACTCAAACTGCCGCATCAGATTCCGTCCCAGCTGCGACTGCACAATCGCATCCCGACCCGCATTCTGAGTCCGCGAAACCAGCAACAACGCCTGCAGCGTCGCCCCCAGAATCAAAGCCGACAACCCCGCCGCGAGCACAAGTTCGAGCAGAGTAAAGCCCGATCGCCTCATGATCCGGATCCTCCCGTCAACGTGTCGAGCGAATCGGTTTCCGTCGTCGTACTGGTTTCAGGAGGAATGTAAATCAAACGCGACAGCTCTACTTTCGCATTCTGTTTTCCAGTCGTGTTCACATGGAAAACGCGAACCAGACAGAAGTTCAATGGCAGACCTGAAGCATCAGGCTCCACCACAACTTCGTACGTCCAGAGTTGATCATCCGCAAAAGCAGTCTCGCCAACGGAAGCCATCTCTGTCACACCGCTGACGACTTCATCCAGGACCGATTCCGCCCTCACCAGTGCTTCCAGCTCGAGCGCCGCCCGCACCGCACCTTCATTCCCAACCGATATCAACGAACTCAAAACCGCAAAGCCACTGGCGAGAATCGATACCGCAATCACGACCTCAAACAACGAAAGCCCCAGGCGAGCGGGCGGGAGCAAGGAGTCCGCTCGCCGATGAGGCGAGATTAAGGACGACGCGGTAGTCTTCCTCAGGAGTCTAAGCCCCCTGTGTCTTCGAATTCGACAAAATCGTAGATTATTCCCCTGTGCTTTCATTCCCGCGCCGCCTCTTTCAACTCAGGCTTCGACAGCTTGCGGTTCTCATCGTATGGAACAACTTCGCCGCGCCCGATCACGCCGCGTAATTCAATCATCACCGGCCGGTTCCCCGGTGCCGTCAACGTAATGAGCGCATCGCCCGACGACCCGTCCGCTTCAAACGGAATCTCGGTCGACCAGCTCGCCTGCACCCAGGTCAGATCGACATCACCCAGCTGCTTGGAATCGAGCGTCATCCAGCTCGTCTCACCAGACAGCGTGATCCCTTCACCTAAGGTCGCAGACTTCGTCCCCGGCTCACCTTCGAGTCCCGCAATCAGCCCGGGAACACTGTTGGAATATCGCACCCACCAGTTCTTGCCACTGGTGATTGCTTCCCGTCGGATATCGCCAAAAAACGTCAGCGTCGTGTTGACGGCATCTTCGGTCTTCTGACGCGAAAAGATCGCCATCGTCGCGGGCACAGAGACACTGATCAGAACCCCAATGACTGCAACTACGAGAATCAATTCAAACAGAGTGAACCCGCGTCCGCGTCGAGATCCGACAACCGGGGGACGCAACCTCTCCGTTCCCCTTCCCTCGTGACAAGGGAAGAGGCTCACGCCAAACATGAGCCTCTTGTCGAAATCGTGTCGATGCACTGCAGAACCTCAGAACGTCAATCAGGTTTGGACGGTCCAGTTGACGACATCATCACCGCCACCCTGCTCGTCCTGTTTATTAGGACCAGCAGACCAGATGGCAGGCTTGTCGGTATCAGATTTTGTGTTCGGGTACTCGTAAAACAGCGCC
The DNA here is from genome assembly GCF_052161635.1 of Lacunimicrobium album. GTDB lineage: Bacteria > Planctomycetota > Planctomycetia > Planctomycetales > Planctomycetaceae > SXPC01. Next base: position 2,147,136 of record NZ_CP197413.1, on the reverse strand, counting down.
GTGCCCCAGGCATCCAGAGGCTTCGTTTCCAGCAATGGTTTGACAGCCTTGCCGGTCTCATCAGCTTTCGCCAACAGCAGCGTGTAAACCTCATCGCCGGAACCCTGTGGATATTCGCCCGCATGATCGGCAGCGTAAAGTTTAAGAGCCTGCTCAAGACCGTGGATACTCGATTGAGTGGTCTTGATATTCGCCTTCTGTTGCGTCCCCAGCAAGTTCGGGACAACCATTGCTGCCAGAACGCCAAGAATTGCCAGAACGATCAAAAGCTCCAGCAGAGAAAAACCGCGTTGAGCCGGGCGGACAACCGCATGTGATGAAAGACGTTTCATGTTGATAAACACCTATCTATACGAGACTTGAATTTGTTGTTTGACCACGATGGCACCGCCACATTGTAGGGGGCAGGCGAGGCTTTGCGAACCGAACCATTTTGAATGAATATTTTACCGTACCGGATGGATCCGTTACAGACGATTTCGACAAATGGTCAGTCTATTAAACCGCTGTCGAGCTCTGCAGAATCGGAAGCAGCAGGGCTGCCACAATAAACAGCACCACAACCGCCATCATCAGCAGCATGATCGGCTCGATCATCCGCACGACCAGCTCCAGCGACCGTTCCGTCCGGCGCTCGAGCGTATCAGCGATGTTGATCAGAACCGCTTCCAGGCGGTTGGAGTCTTCACCAACTGATATTAATTCAACAACCTCGGTCGGAAAATGTTTCGATTGAGCAAGAGGTTGTGCCAACGATTTTCCGGTAGAAACCCGTTCAGAAGCCGTCGCGATGGCTTCTTGCAGAATGATATTCCCCGTTGCATCCTGACTGATCTTCATGGACCTGAGCAAAGGGACACCGTTATTGAGCAGCGTTCCCAGAACGCGACAAAATCTCGCAATCGCCAGATTCTTCATGATCGGACCAGGTCCAAACCGCGTGCCGCCCAGTTTCACCTCAAAAATCGACACCTGGGCAACCAGACGCTTCCCGTATTCCGAGTCGAGAAACTGCTTGATCCCGTAACCAATTCCCGCCACAACAAACAACAGCAGAAACCAGTACTTCTCCATCGTCTCGCTCATCGCCAGCATGACGACCGTCGCCGTCGGCAGCGCGCCGCGCTCTTTGAGTCGCTCAAAAATCGGCTCGAACTGAGGCACGACCGTGATCATCATCACGATGACCACCAGGATTCCGAATGTCAGCAGAAACATGGGGTAGATCATCGCCCCCATCACTTTGCTGCGCATTTCCGCCTGATGCTGCGTGAAGATCGCCAGACGTCGCAAAACGTCTTCCATGAAGCTGCCTTCCTCGCCCGCCTCAATCAGGCTGCAGGAAAGCTCGTTAAATGTCCTCGGATGCCGCTTCATCGCCTCCGTCAGCGTTCGACCGTTGGCAACCTGCCCGGAGATCGAAGAAATCGCTTCCTTGAGCGCGGGATTATTCGACTGATCCTCAATGATCTTGAGTGACCTCAGCAGAGGCACCCCGGCGCCCAATAGGTCCGACAGCTGCGAATAAAACTGACTCAACTGCGTCGAAGAAACCCGTTTCCCGCCGACCTGCATCGACATCTTTGAGCCACCCGCCGGCTTCACCTCCAGCGGAAACACCTTCTTGGCCTGCAGCTGCGCAATGGCTTCCTTCATGTCAGCGGCAGTCAACGTCCCCGTGACCGCCGTCCCCGACATCTCTCGTCCTGTATAAACGAATTCAGCCATTGCCAGTTACTCTGAGTCTAGAAATTGGAAAATAGAAATTGGAAGTATTGCGTTCACGTCGCAATCATATGCGACACAGGGCCAATCCGCTTCGCCAGGTTTGAGTCTCTTGTGAATTGGTTAACTGGCGATTCTGTAACAACAGTAGCTGAGTCTTTGAATTCAACTCAAAATTCAGCGAAGCGGATCGGCAAATTTCTAATTTCCAATTTCTAATTCCCATACTACTCCGTCTTCGAAACCCGGAGCACTTCCTCAACGCTCGTAATCCCGTTGAGAACTCGCTGCCAGCCGCATTCCCGCAGCGTCATCATGCCTGTTGTCAGCACATACTTTCGAAGTTCGACCGTACTCTTGCGCTGGACGGTCATCTCTTTCAGGATCGGGTCGTTGAGCATCAATTCGAACACACCAATCCGTCCGGCGTACCCCGACTCTCGACATTCCCGACATCCCACTGGCTTATAGAATTCGACATCCGGATGCTGCTCCAGGATCTCTCGGAAGTCCGGCGGGAAGTCATCATGCTCACGGTCAACCGGTTTACGACAATGCTTACACAGCTTCCGCACCAGACGTTGAGCGAGCACTCCTTCGACCGTACTTGCGACCAGGTACGACTCGATCTTCATATCGATCAGACGCGTGATCGCGCCCGGAGCATCGTTGGTGTGGAGCGTACTGAAAACAAGGTGACCCGTCAGTGACGCCTGAATCGCTGACTCGGCCGTCTCATGGTCCCGAATTTCCCCGATCAAAATGACATCCGGGTCGTGACGTAAAATACTCCGCAAACCCGCAGCGAATGTCAGCCCGACCTTGTGGTGCACCTGAATCTGGCTCAGCCCCGGCGTCTGATACTCGACCGGGTCTTCCACCGTGATGATCTTCACTTCGGGCGACTGGATTTCTTTGAGCGCACTATACAGGGTCGTCGACTTACCAGACCCCGTCGGCCCCGTCACCAGCACGATTCCGTGAGGCAGCTCGATCAGCTGTCGGAATTTCTTATCCATGTCAGGAGGCATGTTGACGTTCTTCAGATTAAAGACCATTCGGTCCTTATCCAGAAGACGCAGAACGATCCCTTCCCCGAAGACCATCGGAATGACTGAAACCCGCAAGTCAATCGCCTTGCCCGCGACCCGCAGGTTGATCCGGCCGTCTTGAGGCAGACGCTTCTCAGCAATGTTCAACCGCGACATGATTTTCAGACGGGTCACGATCGCCGATGCGAACTGATTGATCTCAGATGGGACCGGCTGTATCTGCAGAATACCATCGACGCGAAAACGAATCGTCAGCCCGCGTTCAATCGGCTCAATGTGAACGTCACTCGCCCGCTGCTCGACAGCTTCGATGAGCAGTTCATTCACGAGGCGAATCACCGAAGGGGCTTGAGCCGATTCTGCCAGCTCGCCCATCTCGTGGTCGAGCTTCTGCAGATATTCTGCGTCGTCTTCACTCTCCTGCTGACGCACCATCTCGTTGATCGTGTCGCCGCCGACCCCGAGGTGCTCTTTGATCCGGTCACTGATTTCGCGCTGACGCGCCAGCACTGGCTTGAGCGAAATCCCGCTCGCGGTGCTCAGCTCATCGACAAAGTCCAATTCAAATGCGTCACTAATCGCGACCACGACATGCCCGTTCTCCCGATACAGCGGGAGCAGCTCATGTCGGAAAATCGTCTTCGTCGGAAAGCGGGTCAGGATGTCGCGATCAATGGTGATCTTGCGCAGGTCGATCACATCGATTCCAAACTCATCACCCAGGCACTGAAGGACTTGATCTTCCGTCAGCCAGCCCCGTTCCATGGCCGCTTTATCAAGTCGTGCGCCCACGCCAGACCCTTGCAGATCCTTGACCTGCTCGGCCGTCAATAGCCCGTCACGTACCAGTACACTTTCAAGCGCCATGATCATCGAGAAACCGTCAACTCCCCTGAATCTTCAAACTGACAATCTGACAAACAGACAATCGGGAACAGGATTTCGAATCCAGATCGTTAGCGACCACCGCCGCCTCGTCCACCACCGCCACCGCCGCGGCCGCCTGTACCTCCACCACCGCGACCACCGAATCCGCCTCCACCAAAGCCACCGGTTCCGCCGCCACCGCGACCGAACCCACCCTGGCCTCCCTGGCCTCCAAATCCGCCCCCGCCGCCTTGCATCATCTGACGGAACTGATCGCGTCGAGCAGCATCATCGCCGCCGCCACTTGGAGCAGCGTTTCGTCCACCTGAAGAGGAAGACGAGGAAGACACGTTCGAGCGAGTCGTTGAAACCTGAACCTTCGGCAGGAGAGCCCCCAGCGTCTGTTGCACAACTGCAGGATCTGAGTTCTCAAGCCCAATGACGCGAATCGTCCGTTTGGCATCGCGAGCCGAATCATCAAGGGCGGCAACCATCGTTTTGATCTGCTGAAACAACTGGTCATTGGCAGACACAATAATCTGACTGGTATTGGTATCCACAGCGATCGTCACCCGGTCTGCAAATAGAGCAGGCCCAGCCGCCCGGCCACCGCCATTGTTATTCCCACCTTGTTGTTGAGGAGCCTCATACAGAGAATCGCGGAAGCTCTCTTTCACGATCTCAGCCACCATCGCTGCATCTGCATAGTTGACCGGAATCATGCGCGGCAGACGTCCTGACAGCTGTCCGGGATACTCGGAGACATCCAGAATCTTCAGCAACTGCTCGACTTCACTAACCATCGACGCAGTCCCGGAAATGAACAGCGAGTTCGTTCGGTCATCTGGAATCACCTTCAACGCTGTCGCAGAAGACGTGGGCATCGTCGGGCTGAAGCTACTGCCCCCGCGAGACGATCCGCGTGACCCGTAGGATGAGTATCCACCAAATCCGCTTGAATAGCTCGACAGGCTGCTCGAAGCGGTATCAATCGACGCATTCGGGAAGAAGTCGCTCAACATCGAAGCAATCGTTCCCGCTTCAGCCGCCTTCAGATAGAAGACCGTCCATTGCGTCTGATTGGCTGACTCAGAAACCATAGTCGCGAGCAGATCTTCCAACTCATCCAGAAGCGCTTCATCGCGCGAGCTGATCACCAGTTCGCCACCCACAACGGCGATTGAGATATCGGCTTTCTTCTCCTCGGTCGGAGCAGGCTGTGTGGAGGGAGCAGATTGCTTTTCACTTTGCATCGAAGCCAGTTGTGCGTTCACGACGGTCTTTGGTTCAAAGTGCGTCTGAAACTGATCCACACTGGAACTCTGCGGAGCCGACGTCGTCGGACCTTCTGCAGGTGGTTGTACTTCTGGCTGACGTGTCGAAGAAGGGGTAATCACTCGGATCTTATTGTCATGCGAGCGGTTCCAGATCTGCTCGATCGTTTCCGCCATTTTTGCAGGGTCTTGACCACTCAGTGGGATGCGACGAACCGGTCCGCGATTGCGATTCTGTTGAACCGTCTGTCCGGTTTCACCCAGCTGCAGCAACATGGCTTTGACTTGCGCGACCTGATCAACGGTCCCGCGAATCAACAAGCTGCGGCCTTCTGGATCGGATTGAATTGCAGGAGCCTGACGCCCCTCGCTGGTAAACATGTTCGAAAGCACAACGGAAGCCGAATAAGCATCGACTCGGTTGAGCGGAATCACAGCCACGGACATTCCGCCGCCCGAGCTATCGAGCAGTCGAACGAGTTCGGCAGCTTCCTGTTGTTTCTCTTCCGTGCCAATGATGTGCAGGACATCCAGATCACCATCCTTATTGATAATGATCCCTGGAATCATCATCTGGACCGAAGTCGCGACGACATCCATATCCCCATTCTTCAGCGGAACGACCCGCACTTTGGGAACAGTTCGATTGGCATAAGCCGCGCTCTGATCATCATTGAGCGGGATATCCAGCTCTTCGATCGCCTGACGGACAATCAGAAGTTCCACAGGCTTAGCGGAAACCAGCAGCGTATTGGTACGGTCATCAATCGTCACGCGAGCCAGATTGGTCGCACCAGGCATCTGTGGCTGATTGTCATCTCCGCCACCACCCCGTCCACCGCCAAACCGGCGCATCATGTCTTCCCAGGGATTACCGCCGCGGCGAGACGTCGGAGCAGATGGGCTCAACGACTTATCCACTCCCAGCAGCGAGCGAACAATCGGCTCGATTTGAGATGCTTGCACGTACTTCAGCTTGAAGGCTTCCATGGCGTAGTCCCCCGAACCATTCGGCTTGGACTTATCCAGTAATTCCTTGATTCGCATCGCATTGCTGGCGGTCGCAGTGACAATCACCTGATTGGACTTCGACAATGCCGTGACTTCTCCATGCTTGCCGATCATCTTCGTCAGGTCATCTTTGATCGACGATGCTTCCAGGTCGCCCGTTTCCAGCAGGACACGAACAAACTCGTTACGACCACGCAGCGGCAGTTCAGCGGCTGTCACGGTCGGTACAAGCGTGGCTGGAATTCCATCGGCGATCTTGATGGCGACGAGGAATTTATCCCGCTGCACTAAGGCATAACCGCGTTGAATCAGATAGCCGTTCAGAACATCCAGCGCCTCGATCGGCGTGTATTGACGAGAATCGATGTAATTAAAGGTTCCTGGAGGAATGACATCCAGATCCAAAGTCAGTCCGGAGATCTTGGCAAACAGCATCAGCACATCGGCCCATTGGGCATTGCGGAAGTTGAACGACATCGTCTCAACCCCCTCAGCCGGGATCGACTTGAGCATTTCATCCGCAACTCCAAAATCAATCACCGCAGGACCGCTGACCGCCACGACCGGCTTGTCTGCAAGCGCTGCTTCCAGTTCTTTGGCCAGATCGTCATCGTTTTTTGACGGCGTGGTTGTCGAGGTTGAAGCTGTTGCTGCGGGCTGTTGACCACCTGGAGGAGGCCCAAGCATTTCGTTCCACTTGTTCTTCTGATCGTCGCTCAGGACTGACAGAATTTTGGTATCTGTTTCCGCCTGTAGTTTTTCACGTTCCTCGCGAGACATCCGAAACCCTCGACCACCGCCACTGCTGTTCTCCTGCATGATGGCGTTGATCTTGTCTTTCTGGTCCTGAGACAAATTCAAAGCAGTTGCCTGGTCTTCGTCCACGATTGCGCGTGTTCCACTGCTGCGCAACCCCAGCTCTTTCAATCGCTTGAACTGCGTCGGGTCCAATACTTTCTGGACTTCAGCTTCACCCTTTTTGGCTGTATCTCGACTAAGAACTCGGAACTCTTCTCGAGCAGCCGCTTTTTCGTCTTCCGACTCGCTGTTCATCTTTCCGAACAGATCGCGAAACTTCGCCACTGTCTCTTCGTCAGGAGTCAAAGTTTCCCGCAAACCTTCCAGCTTCGCTTTCTGGTCGTCTGTCAGCTTGAGTTCAGCGCTTTGCTCCTGATCCATCAAGACGCGCATGATTCCGCCGCCGCCCATGCCTCCAAATCCGCCGCCCCCAAAACCGCCACGACCACCCCCACCGCCAAAACCGCCACGATCCCCACCCCGTCCACCACCCCCGGGTTGTGCCCAGGCGGGAGTACAGGTCAGGGCGATCAGACACAAAGTGATGGCAGAAAATATGTTAAGTCGATTGAATGCGGTCATGGGCTTTTTCCGGTCTCTGCGCAGGATAGGGCCATAGGGAGGCCTCTCTCTAAACACAGTGTCGGACAAAACGATTCGCGCAAAGACGTTTTTTTTCCCGACCCTCCTACCTTCTCATGTCAAATGCCCCCACCCGCAAGCGTAAACCACACCTGCAGATATAAAAAATCACCGCTGTCGAGCGTCGCGAAAAGCCCGACGCATGAAAAAAGCCGCCACACAACCTGTGCAGCGGCTTCGAATTCGATGATTGAAATGTCAGGAAATGACTAGTTGGCAGCGGCGGGCTCTGGTCCGAGCATCTCTTTCCACTTGGTCTTCTGGTCGTCCGTCAGCACAGCGGTGACCTTCTCTTCGAGCTCTTCACGCTGCTTGGCGCGCTCTTCGCGAGACATTCGCTGGCCACCGCCCCCGCCGAATCCACCACGATTTTCACGCATGATCCCGCTGATCTTCTCTTTCTGCTCATCGGTCAGGCCGAGAGCTTTGGCGTTCTCGTCGGTCGTGATCAGACGCACGCCGCCGGCTCGCAGGGCCAGTTGTTTAACGCGCTTGTATTGGGCTTCATCAAGAATCTTGGCGACTCCTTCATCGGCCTTCTTTGCCATATCATCGGTCAGCTTGGCGACTTCTTTACGAATCTCGGCTCGCTCATCTTCAGATGCTTCACGCATCTTGCCGAAGATCTCGGTCATCTTCTCCCGATCCGGTGCCAGCTCTTTGCCAAGTTCCTGCAGCTTCTCGACCTGTTCGTCCGTCAGTTTTAGTTCGGCACGTCGTTCTTCGTTCATCAGGATGGCCAGCACGCTACCGCCGCCCATGCCCCCCATCATTCCGCCACGACCTGCGCCGCGTCCACCACCCCCAGGCTGTGCCATAGCCGTTGCGGGTTCAAAGACAACCGCAATCGCCAGCAACATCACGAACGTCGTCACGCCAGTAAAAAACGCTTTTCGCATCATAGTCTCAATCCTTCAGTGTGTGTCAGGTAGCAATTTTTTGACCCACTCTAAACACGCAAATACGTCCATCGATTCGCGAAATCACTGAATTTTTATCCGTTGCCTGGTCTTAATAACCTGAATTGAGAGTCATGACGCGGTGCATTTCTTCCAGCGTCGTCTGCCCTGCCAGGACTTTGCGACGAGCCGCCTGCTCCAGGGTCGTCATCCCGGCTTCCGCGGCCATTTCCGTCAACTCACGGCTGGATCGGCCATGGAGAATCCCTTCTCGAATTCTTGCATCGACCGGCATGACCTCGAATACGCCTGTCCGTCCGTAATACCCCGTGTAAAAATTCGAATCCGCTGGAATTCCTCTCGTCAGCCGATGCTCAGAGGCACGCTCCGGGTCCACCCCCAGCATTCGACAGGTGATCTCATCGGGCACATAAGTTTCACGCGACGATTCACACGTCTTTCTCAGCAGTCTTTGAGCAATAATGCAGTTCAGGCTGTCTGCGATGAACATTGGCGGAATCTTGAAGTCTCGGAAAACGTCAATCGTCGCTGCACAGTCATGAGCGTGCATCGTGCTCAGAACCCGGATCCCCGTCAGCCCGGCTCGTGTCCCGATCTGAGCCGTCTCGGGATCGCGAATCTCGCCCACCATGATCACATCCGGGTCTTGACGCAAGACTCCACGCAAGGCCTCAACAAACCCGAAATTCACCCTCGTATCAATCTGGATCTGGTTGACCCCCTTCATGCGACGCTCGACTGGGTCTTCGATCGTCACCAGCGAACGTCCCGGCTGATTGAGCAGTTCCATACAACTGTAGACCGTCGTACTTTTCCCGCTTCCTACCGGCCCGACACTCAGCATCATGCCGTAAGGGGCTGACACAAATTTCTTGACCGAATTCATCTGGTTCTCGTCGAAACCGAGATCTTCCAGACGCGTATAGCGTGTCCCATCGGGAACCAGTCGCAGGACAAGTCGCTCGCCATGAATCGTCGGACCGCTGCCGACACGGATATCACGATGATTCTGAAAAGACTCTTTCGAAATATGACCATCCTGGGCCAGTCGTTTTTCGGTGATATCCATCCCTGCCATCAGCTTCAGGCGTGAAATGACATGCGACACCAGATCCGGTGTCAGTTGAAGAATGTCATGCAGCATCCCATCGACGCGTAGTCGAATATGCAGCCCGTCTTCCCTCGGATCAAAGTGAATATCGGTCGCGCCAATTTCAAAGGCCCGCTCCAGCAGCAGGTCGACCATCGATGCCGGCGAGACGACCCCCATCAAGCTGACCAGCTCATTCTGCAATGCTCGCTGTCGATACTCGCCGCCGTGGGTCTGTCGTTCGAATTGCATCGTTGTCGTTCTCCAGAAATCGTATCGCGATTTGATGTGGGGCTGAATTGCAAGGCTCGACCAGGGCAAACGTCGAGCTGCTCTGAGTTCAACAATGTTTACCGAGAATGTTTATCGATAAAGAAATGCGACTGACATCTCAATCACACTGACCAGCAGGCAGATCGCCGCGATGATGCGTGCCGTTGCTTTGCCTGTCGTCATGGCGGCGATGGCTGAGATAGCAGCGACCCCAGATCCGGCAAACGCCAACGTCAATGAGACTGATTTAGGAATCGATGACAGCTTGAACATCGCAGCCAGCCCGACGCCTCCCAGAATCAGTGACAGCACAGCCACCGTGATCAGAACAGCTGCGAAGATCGTCGTGTTGTCGTTTTCTTCATCATCTTGATCTTGATCAACTTCGACCACATGTTTTCCGTTGGCAGAACTTTCCTTACCAATAACCAGCGCACCTTGTGCGTTATACAGCGGATTGATTGTCACGCCAGAACGATTCGATCCGACGACGACTGGCCCCGGAGAAACGCCACTAGAAAACGAATTCGCTTTGGTTGCCGTGGCGGAAGGTGGCTTAACTTTGAGTTCTTTGTACGCCGTCTCGACGTTCGGCGTAATTCGCCAAACTTTATCTAGCCCTGCCAGGCTGATCACTTTCAGGACCATCGGATGCGAGCACAAAACCACCATCTCGCCCGACTTCCCTTTGGTCGCCTTCCAGATGCGAACAAGCAGTGCGACCACGGCACTGCCCATATAAGTCAGCGGCGAAAGATCAACCAGGACCGAAGGGGTCCGTGCTGTTTCCAGCTCGTTGAGGACATTCTTGCCCAGATCATCGATATCTCCCCACGGAGCATCAGACAGCGGAGGGTTAAGCGTCAGCTGAATGAAATTGTCATACTTCTGAAAATCATAAGATGCAAGACGCTCGGACGTGGCCACCGTGACACCTTCTTTCGCTGTTCCAGGACGACAACGAACCTCCCCTGCAGATCCAATCCGGCCTGAGTCGCCCACTCAGCGCCGTTGAATCTCAAGAACGTCCAGACAACGGAGACTTTGGAATTTCCCCGCTGTGAGTTCGCGATGTTCGTTCTCTCTATCCTCACGTCTTGTGTGAAGAGATTCAATTGTAACTACAGGTCTATTCACCAGAAATTCGCAGTCGCGATGTGGGAGCATAGGATTAGGCAACGAATAAATTTCCTGTGAGCTTTCTCCAAAGTTTGGGCGAATTGTCCCCTCGCTGCCGATTTTCTCCTGAATGATCTTCCCATGTTTGTTCGAGAACTAGTAGAGTGAACCAACTCAGGTTGGTCGTTTCATGACTCGTATTCAAACGCCTGCCAGCCACTCGGCTCAGGCTGTCCCTTGGGATGGGGACTTGGTACGTTTCATTCCTGAGGAATCGAGGATCGGGCCATTCCACGCCGGTCCTGTCGATGCGGAAGGAAACGCATTGTCACTGACTTCGTCTCATCACAATCTGCCACCTGTCAGCGAGCATGACCGCTCTGCCGACACGCGATGGTGGTCTCGACTCAGCTTTCTCAAACGCATTCCCGCTTCCTGCGTTTATGTCACTTTGCTGACTCTATTCGTCATCCTGCTCTACGGCATCAACATGGACCGTCTCTCCGTTCGCGGAGAAGAATCGCGTCGCGGTCGAACAGCCTGGGAGATGATCGAATACAAAGACTGGATCGTCCCTCGACTGCAGGGCGAACCACGTCTGACTCGCCCCCCGTTGAGCTACTGGCTCATCGCTGCGACGATGGAAGCTACCGGCCAGGCGGATGCGATTTCTGTCCGTCTCCCCAGTGTCCTCTCTGTCCTGGTGACCTCCCTGGCCCTCTACGCCTACGTCGCCTACCTCCTCAACCCGACCTCCGGCTTCCTCGCCGCCTTCGCGTTCATGACCCTCGGTCAGGTCCTCCAACTCGGCCGCTTAGGCGAATCCGAAGCCATCTTCACCGCCCTCATGGGCTCTGCCCTCATAACCCTCCACCTCTCCCTGCGACCTGTGTTTTCTCGATCCTTCTCCCCCGGGGAGAAGGTGGCCGAGTCTTCGAGGTCGGATGAGGGAACTCTGCATTCGTCACGCTGGACCATCTTCAGCCTATGGGCACTCCCTCTCCTCTCCGGCTCCCTCGCCGCCCTCGCGATGCTCACCAAAGGCATCCAATCCCCCGTCTACTACTTCGGCACGATGACGTTCTACCTCTTATGGCGAGCGGGGGGTGTCAACCCCCTGTCCCTTGTGCAATCTGCTGCCAAGATCAAAACGAATACGACAAACGCTCTCACTTTCAACGCATTCGTCGCAAACATTCTGCGAGCACGTCGCCCCGTCGCTCTCATGTCTTTCGCCTTCGCCGCCACCTTCGCCGCCTGGCTCATCCCCTTCGCGATGCGCCTTGGCCCGAAAGGTCTCTACGACATCACTTTCGAAGAACTCGCCAAGCACGTCACCACCGTCACGACCTCCGAGTACATCAACCACCTCGTCCAGTTCCCCATCGAACTCTTCCTCGGCTGCCTCCTCCCCTGGTCGCTCCTGCTGCCTGCCTTCTTCGACAAAACATTCCGCACAACATTTTTCAACGACCCCTCGTCCGCTGCCTCGACTCGACGAGACATCGCCCTCTTCTCGACCATCGGTTTCCTGATCGCTCTCCCCACCGTCTGGATTCCGACCGACGGCAATACACGTTACCTCATGCCCGTTTACCCGCTGGTCGCCGTACTCGCTTCGATCATTACGACCCACCTCCTTGCTCATCATCAGCTCAGCTATCTCTGGCGCCGCTTCCTGCTGGTCCTGCCGATGTACATCGCCGCCGGTGTTGCACTCGCCATTACCATGATGATCGTCAGCCCCAGCGACCGACAGATCCTCTTCTCTCCATGGAGCATCGGTCTCCTCTTGCTATCACCTGTCGCGTTTTTCATCATCTGGCGAACCCGCCATCTGCTGACCGTTCAAACACTTCACGCCCAGATTCTCACGATGGCAGGACTGCTCGTCCTCATCAGCCAAGGGCCATTGACCGACTTTCTCAACTACAAACGCCTCCACGCCAACCACGAAGTCGCTGAGGCACGCGCCCGTATTCCCAAGTCCGAAAAACTCGTCAGTCTTGGCCTGATTCACCATCTCTTCAGCTTCTACTACGCCGAGCGCATCCCCATGGTGACGCTCCCCGATGACCCCGCGAAAATCCCCGCCGACTTCGAATACTTCTGCTTCCACCACAAAGGGGCCGACCAGCCCCTGCCGGAGTTCCCCTTCGATTACACCATCATCTCGACGGTCAACTGCGACCGGAAAGAGAAAGACCGCCCTTATGACCTCGTCATCGTCGCCAAGCGAGATGCCGAGCGACCTGAGGACATTCCCCTGCTCTCTCATAAGAACAGTGCCAAATGGCTCCACCCCGCCGCCTTCGATGATGAAGAGCCCGGGGTCGACCAGTTGGCAACCTCCCAGGACCCCCTAATCCACTGAGGACGCCGTCACAGATGACCACACGCAATAAAGCCTCCCCGCTTCTCTCCGTGTCCTCTGTGATCTCTATCGCTAGTTCTTCTTTTCATGTTTTCGGGAGGCACTCATGATCGATATCGTTGCGAAATCCGGTCCGAAAGTTTTCATCCTCGATACCAATGTCATTCTGCACGATTCCTCGTGTATCCGTCGTTTCGAGGAGAACGACATCGTCATCCCGATCACCGTTCTCGAAGAGCTCGACAGCTTCAAAAAAGGCAACGACGACATCAACTTCCAGGCCCGCCAGTTCTTAAGAGGCCTCGACGAAATCACCGGTGACCTCCTCTCTGAAGAAGGCGCCAGCCTCGGCCCCGGCATGGGCCACATCCGCATCGCCTTCGTCACCAATGACCACTCCCGCTTCCTCGACGAAGTCTTCCAGCAGGATTCCCCCGACCACCGCATCCTCCGCACCGCTCTTCACGTCAAACAGCTCGAAGAAACCGCAGCCGGCAAAAGCCAGCCACGCCCGGTGATCCTCATCACCAAAGACACCAACCTCCGCATGAAGGCCAAAGCCTTCCACCTCCACGCCCAGGATTACAACAACGACAAAGTCGAGTCCTTCGAGAAACTCTATAAAGGCAAACGCCTAGTCGAAGGCATCCCCTCGGAAGTCGTCGACCAGTTCTTCGAAGGGTACGGCGAAGTCCCCGCAGAACGCGTTCCTCAAGTCGAGAAGCCCAACCCCAACGAATACTTCATCCTGAGAAACGGCTCCAAGTCTGCGTTGACCGTTTACTCCCAGCAGTCACACGCCTTTCGTCGCGTCGAAAAATCCAGCGTCTACGGCATCACGCCTCGCAACGCCGAACAAGCGTTTGCCTTCCGCGCCCTCCTCGACGACAACATCAAACTCGTCACCCTCTCCGGCAAAGCAGGCTCCGGCAAGACTCTCCTCGCCCTCGCAGCCGGTCTGGAATGTCGACAAAAATACCGCCAGATCATGCTCGCCCGCCCCATCGTCGCCCTGAGTAACCGAGACCTCGGCTACCTCCCCGGCGACGTCGCCGCCAAGCTCGACCCCTACATGCAGCCCCTCTTCGACAACCTCTCCGTCATCAAGCATCAACTCAACCACAACGACGCCGCTCAGAAAATCCAGGAGATGCTCGATACCAACAAGATCGAAATCACCCCGCTGGCCTACATCCGAGGACGATCACTCCAGCGCGTCTACTTCATCATCGACGAAGCCCAGAACCTCACGCCCCACGAAATCAAAACCATCATCACCCGCGCCGGCGAAGGGACCAAAATCATCTTCACCGGCGACATCCACCAGATCGACCACCCCTACCTCGATGCCCTCAGCAACGGCTTCAGCTACCTCATCAACCGCATGGTCGGCCAAAAACTCTACGCCCACATCTCCCTGGAAAAAGGCGAACGAAGCGAACTCGCCGAACTCGCCAGCGACCTCCTATAACCTTCTGAAAGGCGAGCGGGGGGTGTCAACCCCCTGTCCCCTGTGCTCCCAATTTAAGTCGCCACTCCGAGTACGCCATCGCTCCACTCCCCCCTTGGCTCGCGATGCGCACCCACTATCTAAAATCATGTCCCCCTCCTCCCCTACACCGCTTTTTCCCCGTTTCCCATTTGCCCTCACGCCCACTGCACCGTATCCTATCGCCTATATCAGCGTTCACCTCACCCTCATGCTCTCCCGGACAAGGCATGCGAACCACAATTCTCTCCCTCATCTTCTTCCTCTTTCTCTCCCATCTCCTCCACGCCCAGACCTACAAAGTCGGCGACGAAGTCGTCGTCATCAAAAAGGTCAAGCTTCGCTCTAACGGCAAGAATGCCGACACGGTCTCGCCGGGCGCGGTTTTGAGGGTGAAAGACGTCGACAGCAAAAACAACCTCTGGGTCGGCAACGGCGAACCCGGCTGGCTACAACCCGTCAACGTCATTCCTCTAAGCAGCGATGCCATCACTCGCTTCAATGAGTGGATTGCAGCCTCACCTCAGGATGCCAGTCTCTATAACGCTCGCGGTCTCGTCTGGAGCGCCCTCAAGGACAAAGACAAAGCCATCGCCGACTACACCGAAGCCATCCGCCTGAATCCCTCAGGCACTGGCCATTACAACAATCGAGGGATTGCCTATTCCAACAAGAACATGCACGACGAAGCCATCGCCGACTACACCGCAGCGATTAATCTGAACGCCGAATACTCGACGGGTTACTACAACCGCGCCCGTGCCTGGCGTGCCAAGAAAGACTACGAAAAAGCCCTCGCTGATTACAACGTCTCGATTCGCCTCGACCCGGATTCCAACCTTCATCTTCAAGGCCGCGGTTCCCTCCTGCACATGCAAGGAAATTTTGACGCCGCCATCGAAGACTTCTCTGTCTGCGTTCGCATCGACCCCAAGAACGCAGGCGCCTTTCAGGACCGCGGCGAAGCCTACCACGCTAAAGGTGACTTCCGCAAAGCCATCAGCGATTACACCAAAGCCATCAACCTGAACCCCAGGTATGAAACCGCCCTCAAGGCCAGAGGCAATGCCCTCACCGCGATCGGCGTCTACGATCAGGCCCTCACCAACTATGAAAAGGTGCTCGAGATCGACCCCAAAGACGTCATTATCTATCACTACTTCGCGATGACCCACCTCGCCATGCGTGACCCCCTCACCTTTCAAGACTGCGACAAGATCCTCGAAAAGCAGGGCATGACGGGATCACGGTCAGGATACGCCATCATCCTTGGCCACCTCGCCAGCAAACTCATCCCCAAAACAAAACCTAAGCACGACTATCTCGCGATCTCCGCAGGCAAACTCAAAGATACCTGGCCAACCCCCGTCATCGAACACTTCCGCGGCAACCTCACCGAAACCCAACTCCTCGAACTCGTCGACGACGACAACCAAAAACAAACCCAGGCCCGCTGCTT
The DNA here is from genome assembly GCF_052161635.1 of Lacunimicrobium album. Taxonomy (GTDB): domain Bacteria; phylum Planctomycetota; class Planctomycetia; order Planctomycetales; family Planctomycetaceae; genus SXPC01. The sequence continues at coordinate 2,131,043 of NZ_CP197413.1, read as the reverse complement.
CCTCGCCCTCCTCGCCTTAACCAACAAAGACGAGCAAACCGCCCTCAACCACTTCCAATGGATCCGCGACAACGGCCCCAAAAACATCTACGAATACACCCAAGCCCTCGCCGAACTCAAAACCCTGGAAACCCCATAGCCCCCCTTCTCCCCCCGGGAGAAGGTGCCCGAAGGGCGGATGAGGGCATCGCGCCAGCAACCTCCCGATAAACTCAACAACCAATCGAGGGCAGAACACAGCCCCCAATCCCAACACCCCTTCTCCTCCCCTCCCAAAAGGCGAGCGGGGGGTGTCAACCCCCTGTCCCCTGTGCAACCTGCTGCCCCTAAGCCGTGAGTACGCGCCACCCGTCGCCTTCTCAGCATCTATCTCCCTCGAAGAGGAAGCAAGAGAGCCGCTCCCGATAAGGCGAGAAAAAGGACGACGCAGTAGTCCTTCTCAGGAAACTTTGCTACCGCTTCGCCGACCGATGAGGGTGAGTGCTAATCACTCGTGCGCTCGTGGCAAACCAACCCGCATCACCCACTCCGAGTGCTCCTAACGACAAATCCAAGAGCCTTATACAACAAAACACCACAACTTAGGAAATACGAATATTTCTAGCGTGCCAAGCCGAGACTGTATAAGGATAACTGACAGTTTACGGCTTTGTGAGGTAATTTAGATACGCATAAAGCGGCAGTATATACACCAATAGGTAAGCACAAATAAGTCAATCGAGCAAATATTGAAATAACTTTAATTAATGAATTGGTGAGAATTAAAGCTGTACCTATTGAAAAATGCTTATGAATTGCTATGATGAAATTAATTCTCAAATATGCGTTGGTTCTTTTTAAACCGTGTTAGGAGTGAAAAATTATGGGAGTGGACTGGAAAAAATTACTATCACCACATCGCACGGGACGTACAGATAAAATGGCCTATGCAGATGGAGCTCGAAATGATTTCGAGCGAGATTTTGATAGAATTGCATTTTCCAGTGGCTTTCGTCGCATGCAGGACAAGACGCAAGTCTTTCCCTTGTCTAGTAATGATTTTACAAGAACACGCCTTACGCACAGTATTGAAGTCTCATGTGTTGGGCGAAGTCTGGCTCGTAGAATTGCGGAAACACTAAATCCTGGAACTGAGCACTATTACTCTATTGGAAGTATTGTTGCTGCCGCTTGTCTTTGCCATGACATTGGGAATCCACCTTTTGGTCATTCCGGTGAGCACGCCATACAGACATGGGCAATTGCTAATGTGGGAGAAGCTGGAACCGCAAAAACTTTTCATGTTGATCTTCAGCAGCAGCTCTTCGATCTTTGGTATTTTGAAGGAAATGCTCAAGCGATACGGGTAATCACGCGACGACTGACATCACGGCGACATGGAGGGCTTCAATTAACTGCCGCAACACTTGGCTCGATGATGAAATATCCTTGTTCATCTGTGGTTTTCGAAGAGGAAAAAAACAAAGAAGCAACAAAAGTACAAAACAAGAAATTTGGCTATTTTCATAGCGACTATGATTTTGTGAAGCAGGAGTGCTTCGATAAAATGGAAATGGTAGAGTATGAGAAGGGTGGATATTTTCGGCATCCGTTGGCTTTTGTGGTTGAAGCTGCAGATGATATATGCTATGCAATAATCGATCTCGAAGACTCAATTGACCAAAATCTTATTTCTTGTGACGATGCAATAGGTGTCCTTGTTCCATTAGCGGCTAGGGTTAAGGAGTTTAAAGAAAGTAAGTATAATGGTAGGGACGAAGTTCAGCGGTTGCAGTCATATGCAATCCAAGCTCTAATAGATGAGTGTCACAAGGTATTTTGTGATAATGTCGATGCGATTTTTCAAGGTGATTTTTCCGATAGCCTTCTGAATAAGTCAGATCTATTAGCGTCTTACAGTGCTGTCACCAAAATGGTAAAGAATACTGCCTACTGTAATGACAGGGTTTTGTCTGTTGAGCTAGCTGGATATGAAGTAATATCAGGTCTTTTGAATTATTTTGTCCCTGCTATTATAGAACACAAGAACGAAATTAATGAGAAGAGTCAGCGTACGAGAAAGTTGCTCAGTGTGTTTCCTAGGAAGTATCTTCCTAAAAACTATGGCCTAAAAGACTCTCCGCCTTCTGATTATGATTGCATTCTCGCTGCTACGGATTACATTACTGGTATGACAGACTCTTTTGCAGTGGACATGTACCAGAAGCTTTCAGGTATAAAGTTGCCTGCATGAAATCGAATGATATCTTAATGAGGAATGCTTGGTTGTAACGCCGAAGTGTGCGGCTTTGTAAGATTTGTGAAGGACTTGTTTCCACAGCCCTGCAGACTGTGGAATTTTGATGTGATACTGCTTTTCCTCCCGTCTGATAGTATTACCTTTCAGACAGGTAGTATCCTTCACGTAACATACTTTGCACTTCAAAGTCTACCTTGATAATATTTTCTTCTTGCGACCAATTTACTTTTATCGGCGCTCCCTAGCGTGTGAAGCTTTACTCCCAATCCCCAGATTACACGCTACTCTCGTTCCAGAACTACTGGTCATGAAATTCTCCCACCGCGTTTTTTTCTCCATAGGAGCCTAAAATGCACCTCCTAATCCTCGCCCTCCTCGCCCTCACCACCCTCTCCCTCCAAGCCGCCGCTCCCCCCGCTCCCGCGAAACCCAAACTCAAATCCATCGTCCAAGTCACCGACAACGAACCCAAAACCATCGCCGAGACCCAGATCGCCCGCTGGACCGTCAGTCTCCCCGTCGGCTACACCATTGACTTCGACAAAATGACCATCGATGGCAAAGCCACGTGGACCGGCTTCAACGAAATCGACAACTCCCCCGCCATCGGTGCCCAGATCTACGAACTCGAATTCACCCCCACCGCAAAAGGCAAGGTCACGGTCAAGCTCCCCATCAAATCCTTCAACAACGAAGACCAACCCCAAACCATCACCTTCACCGTCAAATAGCAGGCAATCTCAAACGACCCTCCAGCCACGCGCCCCAAAGCAACCCGGCTTCCCTCACTTCCCCCCTCTCGCCTTTGTGAAACTTGGTGTCCTTCGAGCCTTCGTGGTGCCTCCCCTGTCTCCTCCTTCCAAGAAAATCTGTTTTTCAGACACTCCACTTATTTCTGCCCCACCTCACACCCCTCCCCCCAACCCCGCTCCCCATCACCCCTTACACCCCCTCCTCTCCCCACCCCTCGCCCTAACTTTTTCACACCCCCCTCCCAGCGCAACACTTTCAGGTAAAGTAGAGGGACCAAGTAACGTGCACTCACCCAACCCCTCCATCGTGACATGTAGTCTCCCCCGTCTTCCTAACGCCTAGCGCCTAATACCTAACGCCTATGCCCCCTGAGACCAACCCATGCCTGTGACTCTCCAACCGATAGCCAACTCTGCGGGCTCATCCCCACAGCCGAGGCTGGATCCGGACGCTGGCAAGACGCCGTGACTTCCAAAGGCATGAAATCACTTGCCCAACAGGACGACTCCTGCACGATGCAGCTAGCCGCCCCCAGTAAGCCCCACCTCTTAGCATCATCAGGAGACCGATTCCCTCGACCGCGGCACTGTCCTTCAGCGGTGGACCAACAAAAAAGCAGCCAGTGCCCAGGACGCAACCGCCAGAACAACAGACATCCTTTGTCCGGAAAGTCTGGCAACACAGGCTCCGCTCGGTGGCACAGACATTGCTGTCTGTGTTCCCCAGACAATGGCGTAAGCCAAAAGCCCGTTCGCGTTCCTCCCGATGTGACCACCAACTAGCCAAGCAGTCCAAAAATTGTTCTCAACCTCAGGGCCTTTTCAAACAACAACCACAATGACTCTCTCCGTCCGTCCAACCCCAAGATTTTGACTCTCGTCCCTCACCACTCATAAGATCAACCACAGACCCACAAACGAATCCACAGCAAGAGGCACTCACCATGGCCACCAAAGAAGACCCAGCCAACAACCCAGCCGTCGATCATCAGGTCCGCAAGTTCCTCGCTGCTCTCAACTCCAGCGGCGGCAAGCCGATGGAAACGATGACGCCCCAGGAAGCAAGACAGGTCCTCATCGACGCCCAGAAAGGTACGGACGTCAAACTGCCTGTCTGCAAAGTCGAAGAACGCACCATCAAGCAGGACAACCTGACCATCTCCCTCCACATCGTCCGTCCCGAAAAAGCCAAACCAAACAGCCCTGCCTTCATGTTCTTCCACGGCGGCGGCTGGGTCCTCGGCGACTTCCCCACCCACGAACGCTTCGTCAGAGACCTCGTCTGGCTCTCCGGCTACACCGCCATCTTCGTCAACTACACCCCCTCTCCCGAAGCCAAGTACCCCACTGCGATCAACGAAGCCTACGCCGCCACAAAGTGGGTCTCCGAAAACGGTACCGAGATCGGCGTCGACGGCAGCAACCTCGCCCTCGTCGGCAACAGCGTCGGCGGCAATATGGCCGCGGTCGTCGCGTTGATGTGTAAAGACAAGCAAGGCCCGGCGATCAAATGTCAGATCCTCTTCTGGCCCGTCACCGACGCCAACTTCGAAACCAAGTCCTACGACAAGTTCGACGAAGGCTACTTCCTCACCCGCGACATGATGAAGTGGTTCTGGGACAACTACACCAATGATGTCGCTGTCCGCAAAGAAAAATACGCCTCCCCTCTCCAGGCCAAACTCGACGACCTGATGAACCTCCCCCCCGCCCTCATCCAGACCGCCGGCAACGACGTCCTGAGATCCGAAGGCGAATCCTACGCCCGTAAACTCGACTCAGCAGGCGTCCCCACCACCATCACCCGCTACAGCAACCTCATCCACGACTACGGCCTCCTCAACCCCCTCGCCGAAGTCCCCGCCGTCAAAGTCGCCTTAGATCAAGCCTCCCAATTCCTCAAACACCACTTGGGATAATCTTAAAGCCTTCTCCAGAAGGAGAAGGTGGCGTCGCTTCGACGACGGATGAGGTTTCTCTGCGAATTGAATTCCCGCCCAATACCCTATGAACGACTAGAAGCTAGTTTTTCTTCTCAGGTGGGGTGTAAGGGGCGATTTTCTTGACGCCGGTAATGACGACGTCTTTATAGAAGGTTTTCCATTCTTTCTCAGAGCGAAATCGGGGTTCGTCTTTACGCAGTTTTTGGATGAGTTGCGGGTCGTATTTTTCCGGGTTCTCGGGTAGAGCGTTCCATGTCTCCAGCGTCATCACGGCATCGTCGGCTGGCATGAGTGGAGGAGGTGGCGGAGGTGTTTGGCCGCATCCATTTATGACGAGCAATGTCAGGAGCAAGGCGGTCAACGTCATTATGCGATTCATGGCGGGACACTTGATGAAGAATGATGTCGAAGAAAAGACAGTCGAGCGAACTGGTCGGCACGACTGTCTTGAATGGAGAAGTGAAATTCACAGTTGGTCGGAACGCCGCCCCATTCATATCGTGGCCTGAGCGTTTTCGGAGATTACTGCCAGGCGACAACCTCGCCACCATCCCGTGTTGACAGGTCCTGGTAGAGATCGAAGTTGATGTTCTCGCTCAAAAAGTGAACAGATCCATCAGCCATGACGAATTGTGCTCCGCCTTTGTGTTGGCTGCGGAAGGCACCGTACTTGGTGGCGACAACGGTTGTCTTCTTATCCACGTTGAGTGGGTGAAATGTGCTGCCGTTGGTGTAGATGTAGCCGTACGACCAGACGGCGCCCATCGTGGCTGTTGGGATGTTGTTGGGTGCGAAGTCGGTTTCGCCGAGCATGAATGTGTTGCTCAAGCCATCCGTGACATCTCGCATTCGGGCATAGTCTTTATTTGGACTGGTATTGGGGGCGTTTAGTGCTGCGAGCCGGACGGCGGGGATGGCACCGTCGTTCTTTGGTTCAGGGATGCCATAGTAAGAGTAATAGGCGAACATCTGAGCATCGACAGTCCCGGCACTGAAGATGTAGCTGCATGGAGCACGGTTTTCTGCGCCACCGAGGCTGCCGGTTGGCATGGTCATCGTTGGGCACAGGAGGGTTGGGACGGGGAGTTGTTGGAGAGAGGCGTTGGAGTACCCATCGCCGTCGAGATCTGTTGTATCGTTGCGAGTCTTTTTGGGATCCCAGCGTTGTGCGACGGCGTCTTGCTCAAGAAAGGGCAGGATGGCGATGAAGCCAGTTGGGTAAGTGTTGGTCGGCGTGCGGCTTTCTTGAGCGGCGAGTTGGATTTCGAGTTCATCCATATTCTTCACCGAAGCTGGGAAGTAGTTGTAGGTGTCGTGGAACATGTGCATGGCGAGACCCAGTTGCTTCAGGTTGTTTTTGCAGCTGGAGCGTCGTGCGGCTTCGCGTGCCTGTTGGACGGCGGGGAGGAGAATGGCGACCAGAGTCGCGATAATCGCGATGACAACCAAAAGTTCAATGAGCGTAAAGCCGAGTACTGAGCGGGGGCTTCGTGAGGTGGCCGGAGCAGACTGCATGGAGAAGATCCTTGTGTGAGCGGGCGTAAATCGTCATCAAGCCGGGGCGACGGAGATAAACCGTCGTTGGCTACGTGTTCCCCAAGCCATAAGCAGCGGCGGGAATGACAGACCACGACGCGACACGAAGAAACAGTCTGCGAGTTAAAACAACCAGATGAAAACGGAATGAGAACTGGTCTGGCTGCTGATGTCCGAAACGAGCCGGAGATGTCAGCAGAATGCTCGTGAACCTGCTTGTGTCGTGAAGTCGGTCGTGCGTGACCGCTGTTATGGGTGATAAGCCAAAGCGAGGCTTATCGATTAGCTGGCTGCCCGTATGAACAAGGTTGCTTGCTGTTGAGACTGAATCTCAGTCCCTATCATACATTTGCCTGCAACAAGTGCAAGTCGCACTTTGCGGGAATTTCTGGCATTTTTTGACGGACGGTGAGGGGAAGGATCATCGTAAAACGACAGTGAGGTCGGGGCCGCCTGAACATGCTTGCCCAAAGCTGCAAGCATGGCACGGGGAAATTGGACACAAGACGGAGATTGGGAAGTGGCTCACAAAAAAATCCCCGAGTCTGCCTGTTGGCGGACTCGGGGATTTTGAGGATCAGTCAGGAGAGATCATTCATCAATTACTTGATGAAGAGCATTTCCTGGTACTTCGGCAGTGGCCAGACGTCGTCGGCGACGATGCCTTCGAGCTCGTCAGCACACTGACGGACGGTCAGCATGGCTGGGAGAACTGCGTCGCAGAGGTGCTTGACCTTGGTCTCAAGGTCTTTCTCTTCGGCTTCGTGCAGGGCTTCTTCGAGCTTGCTGACGGCGCCTTGGAGGGACTTGACAAGCGAAGCGACTTCTTCGAGTGGTTCGGCGTCGAACTCGGTGTCGAAGGCACGCAGGTTGGCGTAGGTGCCAGCCAGCTCGTTCAGGTATCGCATACAAGCTGGGAAGATCGAGGTCTTGGCCATGCTGACGGTCAGTTTGGCTTCGACTTCGACGGTCAGGCAGTATTGCTCCTGGTAGATGTGGTAGCGGCTGGACAGCTCGCGTGGCGACAGGACGCTGTACTTGCTGAAGAGTTCTTCAATCGCCTTTTCACCCAGAGCAGGCAGAGCGTCTGCAGTGGTCTTGCGGTTGAGCAGGCCACGGGCAGCAGCTTCGGCGTGCCACTCTTCTGAGTAGCCGTTGCCGTTGAAAATGATGGCGCCGTGCTTGTTGATGATCTCCGTCAGCAGAGTCTGGACGGCTCCGTGCAGCTTGCTGGCGTCGCCGTTGGTGGCGGCTTCCAGTTGGGTGGCACAGAAGTCGAGAGACTCGGCGACGATCGTGTTCATAGCAACCAGTGGACCAGCGATCGACTGGTTGGCACCGACGGCACGGAACTCGAAGCGGTTCCCGGTGAAGGCGAATGGACTCGTACGGTTACGATCGCCAGCATCTTTTGGCAGTGGAGGCAGAACGTCGACGCCGACGGTCAGCGTGCTCTTGGCCAGAGATGACTTGGCTCCGCCCTTCTTGATCTGCTCGAAAACGTCGGTCAGGAGGTCGCCGAGGAAGATCGAGATGATAGCGGGAGGAGCTTCGTTGGCACCGAGGCGGTGGTCGTTACCAGCAGTCGCGACGACGGAACGGAGCAGACCCTGATAGATATGGACTGCGCGAATGACGGCAGCACAGAAGACCAGGAACTGAGCGTTGTCGTGTGGGGTATCGCCTGGGTACAGGAGGTTGCCCTGGCTGCTGCTGCCCATCGACCAGTTGACGTGCTTACCAGACCCGTTGACGCCAGCGAATGGCTTCTCGTGAGTCAGGCAGGCCATGCCGTATTTCTCGGCGATCCGCTTCAGGGTGATCATGACGAGCTGCTGGTGGTCGGTCGCCAGGTTGGCAGACTCGAACAGCGGAGCGATCTCGTATTGGCCTGGAGCAACTTCGTTGTGGCGAGTCTTAACCGGGATGCCCAGCTTGAAGAGTTCGCGATCCACTTCGAGCATGAATGCCAGAACGCGTTCTGGAATCGCACCGAAGTAATGGTCTTCGAACTGCTGACCTTTCGGAGGCTTGGCACCGAAGAGGGTACGGCCTGCGAACAGGAGGTCAGGACGGTTGAAGTAGAAGTTGCGGTCGACCAGGAAGTATTCCTGTTCTGGACCTGCTGTTGAGGCAACGAACGAGGCATCGGTATGGCCGAACAGCTTCAGGATGCGTTGAGCCTGAGTGTTGAGAGCCTGCATCGAGCGGAGAACAGGAGTCTTCTTATCGAGAGCTTCGCCGGTCCACGAGACGAAGGCGGTTGGAATGCAGAGGGTGGTCCCGTTTGGATTTTCCAGGATGTAAGCCGGGCTGGTGACGTCCCAGATGGTGTAGCCGCGAGCTTCGAAGGTCGCACGGATACCACCGGATGGGAAGCTGGAACCGTCTGGCTCGCCCTGGATCAGCTGTCCGCCGCTGAACTCAGTAATGGCGTTGCCTTCGCCGTCTGGAGTGATGAAGCTGTCGTGCTTCTCGGCGGTGGCACCGGTCAGAGGATAGAAGACGTGAGCGTAGTGAGTTGCTCCTTTGCTGATAGCCCAGTCTTTCATGGCGGAGGCGACGACATCAGCAACGGCTGGGTCGAGCTTCTTGCCAGATTCGATGGTGGCGATCAGTGATTTGTAAACAACTTTCGGCAGGCGGGCCTTCATGACCTTCTTGCTGAAGACGTTTGAGCCATAAAGCTCGGAAGCTGAGACTTCTGAGAAGTCGAGAGCTGGGGTGTTGTTCTGATAGCTGGTCACAGCCGCGATGGCTTGTTGACGCGGAGAGCCAAATCCATTTGTCTGCTTCCGTTTGCTAGCATTCGATGCCGCGTCACCATTGAATTTAGACTTCGGCTCAAGTGTTGCGCTCAATGTGAACTCCTCGTCGTGGGAAATTAATGTTGGGTGGTGGTCACGTCAAAAAGTAGACCGCCGTCACGGTAAGCATGTAGCAAAATCTGCACCGGTGAAAACGGCAGAGTCGTCAAATCCGGAGAGTGCATGCATTCTGGACGGTGATTTCCGCAGGAAAATATTCTGACATTTTAGAAAAATATGTGGTTTGCCAAGTGGCGAATGTTGCGCCTGCCTAAAACTTAGGCAGGCCTGCGTATTATTCTGTGCGTAGCAAATTCTGGAACAAATGATCATAAGCTTCGCAATGGTCTTACCAGAGTAGGATGATTTCTTCCTTACTGGCCAAAACAATACAAGTACTCTTGACGCTTACCATTTTCCTGGACGGCGACCCGTGTATAGATCTTGCTGTCGGCAATGACGAGGGAAGCGAAGGACTCGTCTCCGAGTTTGTTTTCTGCGACTTCCTGATAGCTGTCGGGTGAGGCTTTGAAGACCCAGGTCTGGCCGAGTTCGTTGGTGGCATAGATGTTGTCGCCGACGAGGATCGGGGAGGCGGAGACAGGGCCGGCTTTGCGCTGCTTCCACATCTCTTTGCCATCCGAGGCACGCCAGCAGAAGAGGATGCCGTTGTCGGTGAAGGCATAAATGTAGCCGTTGTGAGCGAGCATGGATTGCTCGTAGCATTTCTGAGGGTTCGACCAGAGGACCTGATTGGAGCCATCGGCTTTGACGGCGATGGTCTGGGACTTGGGGTAGCCGCCGGAGGCGAAGATGGTGTCGTCGTTCCAGACGACGGTTCCGCAGGTGGCCATCGTGGTTCCGGGGGTCGACCAGAGTTCCTTGCCGGTGTTGGGATCGTACGAGGAGACTCGTTCACACCCGGAAATGACAAGCTGCTCTTTGCCAGCGACGTTGCAGACGATTGGTGAAGAGAAGCTGAGGAAATTTGGACGCTGGGTTTTCCAGACCTGATCGCCGGTCTTCTGATCGTAGGCGGCGAGGTAGCCACCCTTTTCGTAGTCAGCGGCGATGATGACCGTATTTTTGTAGAGGAGTGACGAAGGGGCGTAGCCGTATTCGTAGACGCGCGGGGCATACGGGCCGGCTTCGATGGACCAGAGAGGTTTGCCGCTGTGATCAAGAGAGGCGAGGGTCAGCAGGTCATCGTGGTGAAAGGTGATGAAGACCTGATCGGGGCTGGCGGCGATGGTGCCGCTGGCGTAAGTGTTTTTCGGGTGGACAGGAGGGAAGCCGCCGCGAGAGATTTCCTTGATCCAGGCCTGTTTGCCGGTCTTGCGGTCGAAAGCGATGACGCCTTGAATCTTGCGGTCTTCGTCCGCAGTCGCGAGAAAAATTTTGTCGCCGACGAGGGTCGGTGTGGAGTGACCGCGGCCGGGGATGGGAGTCTTCCAGAGAACATTGCTTGAAGGGCCGAAGTTGGTCGGCGGTGTCTGGCCTTCGACGGCGATGTTGTTATTGTTCGGGCCGCGCCAGTGTGGCCAATCGGTCTTGGCGAAGTCGGCGGCATGGAGAGAAGCGATCGTGAGAAGAAATGCAAACGTGGACGCAATGGTCGAACGTAGCAGCATGGAGGGACTCCGGGTAGGGGCTGTCGCAAAGAAGGATGTGAAGAGGATATCATGCGGGAGTGGTGGGAACAATATGGGAGGAGAATTGGTGGGATTTCTGCTTCCTTGAAATTCGCAGAGTTCCCTCATCCGTCAGCGAAGCGCTGACACCTTCTCCCCGGGGGAGAAGGATTAAGATGGGTTAAGAATGATGGCGGGATGTCGGTTTGGAAGTGAAGGAGATTGTGATGAGTGGGCGCGTGGTGATTGCGGGGGGATCGGGGTTTTTAGGGACGTCTCTGGCGGTCGCGCTGGAGGAGCGTGGGTATGAGGTGGTGGTGTTGTCGCGTCGAGAGGAAGCAAGACATGTTGGCTGGCGCGTGGTGAAGTGGGATGCGCGGTCGGTGGGGGAGTGGGTGAGGGAGTTAGATGGCGCAGTTGCTCTGGTGAACCTCGCGGGGCGGAGTGTGGATTGTGTGAAGACTCCAGAGAATTGTGATGAGATTTTGAGGTCGCGGGTAGAGTCGACGCGGGTGTTGGGGTTGGCGATGAAAGAACTTGCGAAGCCGCCGTCGGTGTGGGTGCAGATGAGTACGGCTCACATTTATGGTGACCCGCTGGTGGAAGTGTGTGATGAGGAGTCTGCGTATGGTTATGGACTGGCGCCGACAGTGGGGCGGGCCTGGGAAGAAGCATTTCGACAGGCTGTGTTGCCGACGCAGAGATGTGTTGTGTTACGGACGAGTTTTGTGCTGGGGAAAGACCGGGGCGCAGGGAGTGGGGCGATGGATCGTCTCACGTGGATCACGAGGATGGGACTGGGCGGGACGATCGGCTCGGGGCAGCAGGGGATCAGCTGGATTCATGAAGCGGATCTGAATGCGCTGTTCGTCCGCGCGATTGAGAACAAGGGAATGTCGGGGGCGTATATCGCGTCATCGCCCTGCCCTGTTTCGCAGCGGGAGTTTATGAGGGAACTGCGAAAGGCGATGGGGGTGTGGATCGGGCTGCCGGCGCCGGGGTGGCTGGTCAGATTGGGGGCGAAGTTTGTGTTAAAGACGGATCCGGAACTGGCGCTGTATGGGCGGTATGTGGTTTCGAAGCGGTTGCGGGAAGAGGGATTTGAGTTTGGGGTGAGGGAGGTGGGGGATGCGTTGCGGGATGTGGTTTAGAACGTATTTCTATGAAAGGCTCAGGGCACAGCTCGGTTCGCAGAGATCCCTCATCCGACCTCGACTGTTTTGCTTCGCGAATCTGAGGTTCGTCTCGGCCACCTTTCCTGAACGAGACTAACGCCTCGCCCTTCTTCTCGCCTTATCGGCGAGCGGGCTCTTTGCTTACCCGGGGGAGAAGGATCACATGCGAGAAAATCTAAGCGGGGTTGAGGGTTGATTCGGTGTCGGGTTTGGTGATTGTCTGGCGGGGTTTGAGAGTGGCCGGGATTTTGATTTCGTCGGAATCATTGATTGGGTCGGAGGGTTGTTCGAGGTCGAAGGCGGCGGGGGATTGGAAGATTTCGTTGAGGAAGGCGGTGAACTGGCTGATTTGCTGAGCGTCGACGAGGCGGTGGTCGCCGCGCATATACAGGGTGGCGAGGGGGCGTGGGACGACTTTGCCGTCGACGACGGCGGGTTGCATGGAAGTCGGGCCGAGGGTGACACTGGAGAGGGTGCAGGTGGAGGCGAAGAAGCTGGGTTTGTAGGAGATGAGGTTAGTGGAACCGGGGAAGCCGAGATAGTTGACGAGGATTGGGGCTCCGCGGAACTGGCGGTTGATGTCGTTCATCTTCAGGCGTTTAACATTATTGCTGACCCAGATGAGCATACGTAACATGCGCGTCCCGAGCCAGGAGGGAAGTTTATTGAAACGGTCTTCGGAGGCGTTGAATTCGGAGTTGCCTTTGCGTTCGGCTTGTTGTCGTGACCAGAGTTCGTGAGAGAGGTCTGAGTAGGACATCTCGTCGACTTTGCGCATGAGCATGAGTCCGATGCTCTTGCCAGGGCGACGGATGGGGGTGAGGAGATTGCACTCGGTGAATTTGTAGATGCTGCGGCCGAAGAGGCGTCGGTTGAAGTCGGGGAATTTGGCGAGCGCGAGGCTGACAGCGCGATAGAGAATGCAGGTCGGGGTGAGGATGGAATCTGAGTCAAGATTACGCTCGGCAAGATAAGCCTGGATCGCAGTCATGTCGACGTTCGTGCCCCAGATGATGGTGGGGTCGGACGTTTGTGCGGTGGTCTGGAGGTAGAGCTGATTGGTGATCGGAATGTCTCGTGAGGAGACCGGTGATTTTTCGAGAGGTTGTGATGTAAAGAATTGCTCTCGGGGTTGTGCAGTGTTGTTGACGCGGGAGATCATGTTGCTTATCGCCACTTTACGGTTGTCTCTATGTGGGGGCGAATCCGTTCCATCGTTGGCTCCTGGGTGGGATGTGATCCCGATACGGGTGGAAAGTTCTGCAAATTATGAGCCGTTTGTGGAGCTGGGAAGACTGTACAAAATGAGAAAATGGGGATTAGGGGTAGATTGCCTGGTGGTTCTGGACATTGTTGGTAGTTGGTTAGTGCCTATACCCCACCCTCATCCGTCGGCGAAGCGCCGCCACCTTCTCCCCTCAAGGGAAAAGGAACATTTAAGAGAAAGTGGTCATCGTGAAGACTGAATTTGAGAAGATGATTTCGGGAGAGCTTTATGATCCGAATGTGGAAGAACTGCGGGTGTGGTCGACGCGATGTCGGGGGGAGTTGATGAAGTTCAATACCGGGCAGATCGGGCTTGGGGAGCTGACGTCGATGTTCGGGGCTTGCGGTGAGGGAGTCATGATTGTGCCTTCGTTTCACTGCGATTATGGAGGGCAGATCAGGCTGGGGAATCGGGTTTATATGAATGCGGGATGCGTGCTACTGGATTGTGCCCCGATTGAGATTGGGGACGACGTGTTGCTGGCGCCGGGAGTCCAACTGCTGACGGCGACGCATCCGCTAGACTTCGAAACGAGGCGAAGCGGGTTGGAGTATGCCAAGCCGATTCGGATCGGTACCGGGGCCTGGCTGGGTGGTGGCGTGATTGTGCTGCCGGGGGTGACAATTGGCGCACGATCGGTGATTGGGGCAGGTTCGGTCGTGACGAAAGACGTGCCTGAGGACGTGATTGTGGCGGGGAATCCGGGGCGAATTCTGCGGATGAACAGCCGCTAGTTCAAAACTGCATGCAGTAACATGTTAAAAAATTCGGGAAAAATGTTGGTAAGGTTCACAATCGCAGCAGTGGCAGGAGTGACATCTTAGCTGAAATGTGTAATATGTCTGCACAGCCATCACGAATTGGTCTGGATCGCTGCTCCTTCCCTGGGCCGGGGAATGATCCTCATCAAGGCTGTGTATCACCTTCCTGTCTCGCGCTCCCTGTGATCGATTCAAGGACACCGTTATGAACAAGCTAGCCGAGCCCGACAGCGGCAAACGTCTGCTGCTGAAAGACCGTGCATACCAGATGATTAAGCGAGACATTCTGACTGGCAAACTGCCGGCGGGGATGTTTCTTTCCGAGCGACTTCTGGCCAATCACCTCAATATTGGCAAAGCACCGATCCGCGATGCGATTGGTCGTCTGCGACAGGAGAACTATCTCGATGTCGCGCCGCAACAGGGAATCGTGGTCAAAGGTCTGACCGTCAAAACGATGACCGATACGTTTGAGTTGCGAAGCATTCTCGAACCGCAGATTGCGTCGAAACTGGCTGGTCAACTGCCATCGAGTTCGAAGTATGCCCTCGAGAGCAATCTGGCGATGCAGCGTGAATGTGCTGAAGTGAAGGACATCCAGGGGTTCATTGACCTTGATGTCAACTTCCACCTGATTCTGGCGAAAGCGTATGGCAATCAGGAACTGCTGCAGATCATTGACCAGATCTGCGAGAAGACGTATCGCTCGATTTACTCGGCTCCGCGCGGGATGGCTGAGAAACTGACGTTCGCGTTAGCGGATCATGAAGCGATTTATCAGCACCTGATTCAAGGTGAAGCGAAAGCGGCGGAAGAACGGATGGCGAGCCATATTAATGGGACGCGGTCTTTGTTGTTGCCGTGAGTGTCAGTGAGCGAGCCGAGAGTGGGGCGCTTGGCGTACTCTGGGTGGCGATGTGAATAGTTAGCACTGGGGACAGGGGGTTGACACCCCCCGC
The DNA here is from genome assembly GCF_052161635.1 of Lacunimicrobium album. GTDB lineage: Bacteria > Planctomycetota > Planctomycetia > Planctomycetales > Planctomycetaceae > SXPC01. The sequence continues at coordinate 2,115,973 of NZ_CP197413.1, read as the reverse complement.
TCGCCTAAGACATGCGAATCGCTCGTCGAGTTACTCGGCGGGCTTTTTTTATGTAGGGACGTTTGACTGGCAGGAGGTGATCAGGGTGGTGAGGGTGTTGATGGAGCGGAAGTTGGCGGGGCTGATGTTTTCGGGGGGGATCGAGACGTTGTAGGTCGATTCGATGTGGGCCAGGAGGTCCATGATGGTCAGGGATTCGAGGAGGTTGAGTGTCGCGAGGGGGGTGTCGGGGGTGAGTTGGTCGAAGGGACCGTAGGTTTGCTGAATGTAGTTGGTGAGGGATGGGGTGATGTTGTTGCGGTCGGTCATGGGGGGCCTTCTTGGATGTATCCGGCGGCTGCTGCAACCGCCTTGTTGACTATTTCAGGTTGATCGTAGCGAGTTGGGTGAGGGCTGATCGATCGACTTTAAAGGACGAGTTGAGAGGCCAGTCTTCGAGCTGTTCGATGTGGGCGGGAACCAGGTGACGAGGGAGGCTTGACTGGCAATGTTTTCGGATGTCAGTCGTAGGAGTCGAGTTGTCTGAGGTTGTGGTGTAGAAGAGGGCCAGTCTTGTACCGACCTGAGGCGACTCGAAGGGGACAACGATGACTTCGCAACGTGGGAATTTCTCGGTGACGACGGATTCGACTTCGCTGGGGTGTACTCGATACCCCGCGATTTTGCAGAGGGTGTTGGCACGTCCCTGGGGGTAGATGTAGCCCTCGGCGTCGACGGTGGCGAGGTCGCCGGTGTAAAGCCAGCCGTTTTTGATGACAGAGTGGGTGGCGGCTTCGTCGTTGAAATAACCTAGCATGATATTAGGGCCGCGGGCGCGGATCTGGCCGATTTCACCGACAGCGACGGGTTGGCCAAAGTCGTCGACGACCTGGAGTGTCACGCCGGGGATGCCTTTGCCGATGGAGCCAGGTCGCAGGACGCGTTGGTCAGGGGGGACGTAGGAAAGTCGCGCGGTGGCTTCGGTTTGGCCGTACATCAGGTAAAGCTTGGCTGCGCCGATCCGGGAGGCGACTTCGTCTGCGATGGTCGTCGTGAGGGCACCACCAGCGGCGGCGACGTAGCGCAGGGACGGGAGTTCGATCTGGCCTAAGCGGGTGTATTTCAGCAGGACACGGAAGAAGTCGGGGACGCCGGAGAAACTGGTGATCTGGTGGTCCTGGATGGCTTTGAGGATCGTCTCGGGGAACGAGAGGCTACCAGCCTGAACGAGTGTCGCGCCAGCGAGCAGGTGGCTTTGGAGGACGGAGTTGCCGAAGGCGTGATAGAACGGGAGGAGCGCGAGAGCGCGGTCGGTTGAGTCGATGTGGAGATACCGCTGGATGGAGAGGGCGTTGGTCAGCAGGTTACGATGCGAGAGCATCACGCCTTTGGGGGTGCCCGTCGAACCGGAGGTAAAGAAGATGGCGGCGAGGTTGACGGGTATTGAGGGATTTAGACGCGATGGTGAGATTGAATGGAGGCGTTCGAGTCTCGGAACGGGAAGTTCGTCATTCGATGGAATGATTCGAAGGCGGCATGCTGAGATTTCGAGAATGGACTGGAGACGCGTTGCTTCCATATCGGGAGGCAGCGGCACGACGACTCCGCCGGCGATGAGGACGCCATAAAAGGCGGCGGCGTACTCCGGACCATTGGGGAATTGGAGGATGACGAGAGAGCCGCGTTTGAAGTCGGGGTGACCAAGTAGCTCGGTGGCAATTGCTTGGGCCTGGGTACGAAGCTGAAGATAGGTCGTCTGGGTAGTGTCGGTTGAGAATGCGATCTGGTCGGTCAGGCACCGACAGGTTGCCAGAAACTGTGCCACCAAGGGCGAAGACGACTTCCGTCGCAAGTCATCGGTTGGCATGTCAGCTCCGAAAGGAAAACGTCGCGTGAGTGGCAGTCTCGGGGTCGTGACACGTTGGATCTTGATGCTCACGCGGGGCTCCTGCGCGGGACTTCGTCTGGTGAAATTTATTTCGCGAATAGACGGGAGGCAAACGGTATTCCGGAGGCAACAGTTCTCATAAAAAACGGGGAGAACTTTTTTTCACCTTGTTCTGATTTTTCAGGTTAAGTTGATCGAGTTTGAGTACGATTTATGGTGCGGCCATAATTATTCGTTGATGTGATGCCTGGGCTGGTTGGTGTATGGCACTGGAAACAATGATCTGGGAACAGACAGACGCTTTCGACGAAAGTGAAGGCTCTCGTGAACGTTATGAAGAGTTCCTGGGCTTGTTCTCACATCATCGAGACCGGATTTACGCTCACATTTTTGCATTAGTGCCTCACGAAGCTGATGCGGAAGACATTTTCCAGCGTTGCAGCATTCTCTTGTGGCGGAAGTTCCAGGAGTTTGACGCGGAGCGGTCGTTTTTATCGTGGGCGTGTGGAGTTGCGGTGTTTGAGATACGCAACTTTTTGAAGTCGAAACGTCGGAGCCGGCTGACGTTTCAGCCGGAGCTGATCGAGCAACTGTCAGCGGATCGGCTGGCGGAGGAAGAGCTCGAATCGGACCGGATGGAGGCGTTGCGGGGCTGTATTGATCAATTGCCAGCCAGTGAGCGTGATCTGGTGAAGGTGGCGTACGAGGGGACGATCACCGTCAAAGACTATGCGGCGGAGAATCAATTGTCGCTGCAGGTGTTGTACAACAAGCTGGCCAAGTTGCGTCGGTTGCTGCTGGCGTGTGTCGAGCGAAAGATGTCGCGGGAGGCTCACTATGAAGCGTGAGTTGTCCCTGGAGCGAGATGAGATTCCTCGCGAACTGTTCGGGTTATTGGAGCAGGTCTGTAACGAGACCCTGACGGAGAGTGAACATGCGCGGCTTGAAGAGATTTTACTGAAGAGCCCAAAGTCTCGACAGCTTTATCTGCGGTACATGGATCTTCATCTCGATTTGAAGAGGTCACAACGTCATGGCTCGAGCGTGACGCGCGATGCGGTGTCGGAGGCGCTACGTGCACTCGAGCCGATGCACCAGGTGAGGAGAGAGGTTACCGGGCACTCGCTGTCGAGTCGCTGGAAATTTCTTACGAGCGCGGTTGCGAGTGTGGCTGCGATTGTCTGTGTGGCCGTGATGCTGCCTAAGAATGGGGATGAGAAACAGCCAGTCGTTGAGAATAATGTGCCTGCGGTTGTGGTCGGCGTGAAAGAGGAGACCGTGCAGGTGGACTCCCCTGCACTGCCGCGGGATGTGATTCTGTCCCAGGAGGCAGGTGCACAGTTTTATAAAGACGAGATGCCAGCCTTTGGCTCGGCGCTCAGGATGGGGCATGAGTATTCACTGATCGACGGTCAGATTGAAGTCTTGTTTCCGACGGGTGCCAAGGTGATTCTTGAATCGCCGGCGTTATTTGAAGTGCATAGCGAAGAGCGGATGACCCTGGCCTATGGGAATTGTTCGGTGCATGCTCCCGCTGGTGCGGAAGGATTTGAGGTCCTCACCCCTGCGACGCAGGTGATTGATCGCGGGACGCGGTTCACGGTGAAGGTCGATGAAGCGGGTGTCAGCGAGGTTCATGTCATTGAAGGGCTGGTCGAAACCGTCGAACGGCTGAATGGAAAAGAAGACCGTAATGAACTCGATCATGGAAAGGCCATGCGATACATGGCCGATGATACGAAATCACATGTGGTCACGTTTTCTCAGAAGTCGTATCGGAATAACTTGCCGGACCGATTGATTCGCTATGAAGGTGAGACGGACCAGGCGGGCGGGATTGAGACGCTGTTGAATTTAACGGTCTCGCGTGCGGGCATAACTTACCGGTATGACTATGAACAACTCATCGGCTGCGATGTGGTGTCGTTCTGTGAGCGAGGTTCGCTGGCGACGGTGAACTTTGTGACGCCGAAGAATTATGAGGGAAACTATCGCGAACTCGCGATGCACGACAACAGCTTCCTGACGGGGATTCTGAATCCGGGTGGAGCGAGAAAGCCGCATACCGGAGAAGTGATTCTGCCCGGACCAGGTGTCAGCAAAGACAAGCTGACGCCCGGCATGACGCTGCGTTTCCGAGAGCCGATTGTGAACAGCGAGGGGCCTGATCTGGTGATTTTCGATGAGCAGACCGCGATCCATCCGCTCGAAGGGGATGCATTTCATCTGCGTCCTTTGCATATGAAAGTGGGGATGAAGCCTGTCACGATTACCCGCTACGACATCGGGATGCTCTCGCCGGAGGCCCGGCCGATGGCTGAATTTGATCTGCGAAAAACGGACAATGTTGTGCGATATATCGAGGAACTTTTTGCCTCGAAGAAGTCTCCGAGTCATGTGTCGCTGAATTATCGGGTTGTCGGGACAGCCATTGATTTGTCGTCGATGGGGATTCCGGCAGGAGACGAAGTGAGCGAATTATTTTTGCAGGATGTGATGGATGACGAGTTCCGGATCGATCCTGTTTTCATAGCCGGGTTTCCTCGCGTGGAAAAGAAGCTGCCTGCATCGTCAGAGGATGCAGATCGGGCACGTTAATACATTTCTTTCGTTCCTTTCTTACGTTGTTTTTGGAGAACAGACATGTCGACCAGGTCGTTGAAGCGTGGCTTTACATTAATTGAACTGCTGGTGGTGATCGCGATTATTGCGACCCTTGTGGCCATTCTTCTGCCCGCTGTGCAACAGGCACGGGAGGCGGCTCGTCGGTCGACTTGCAAGAACAATCTCAAGCAACTGGGATTGGCGATGCACAATTATCACGACACGTATTTGATGTTTCCACTAGCAGGAATGGGGCACTTGAATGCTCGTCCGTGGGTCGAGTTAGGCTGGACGGTTTCGATCCTGCCGTTCATTGAGCAAGGTGCGCTTTATGATCAAGTCAGTTTTGATGACGGAGTCTACAACGGCGGCACAGGACGTCGGGGGAATTTCAAGAATGAGATCGCGATGAATCGCATCCCGGTTTACATGTGCCCTTCGTCAACGACCGAGCAGTCACCCAGCACTCAAGAAACTGTGACCGGAAGTGCATTTGGAGCAGGGACAGGGCAGCCATACACAACTCATTACTACGGGATGGCCGGACCGGTTGGAAATCTCGACTTGAACGGCGATGGCGATGCCAGTGATGCGGGTGAAAGAATTTTCAAATCTGTTAATGGAACTGGAGGTTCGACTTCATTCGGCTTGTCGAGTATGGAAGGAATCATGCGTGGGCCTGTTGAGCATGCCAGAACAAGTAATTCCTATCGCGTTCCCGGCGTCAAATTCAGTGATGTTCAAGATGGTCTGTCGAATACCATCGCGCTTATGGAGATTTCTCGCGATTTTCCAGCAGGCATTACGCCGTTTGCCTACCGTAGCTGGGTTCGTGGTTTTGCCGGATTTGCGACACCTGGGGCCGTAGATCCATGGGGCGTTTCCTATGCACAAGGTGTCACTCTTGGGGTCAATAAGAATATTACAGCGCCAATTAATTCTCCCTATTCTTCAATCTATAACAACGGTGCCTGGGGGAGTAATCACAAGGGCGGTGCCCAAGCAGTTCTGGGGGATGGATCCGTGCATTTCTTCTCGGAGAATATGGATTTCAATACCCTGCGATATCTATGCACGATGGCGGGTGGCGAAACGACATCTCCTTTCTAAATGAAAAGACCCGCTGTCGAAATCGACGTATCAGATGGCATTGGTCATTGCACGGCGGTTGTTTCAACGCCGTGCCAATTGGCATCAAACGATGTCTGATCAACTTGAGGCCGAAATAAATGCCTCGGAAATAAATGAACTCGCGTCTGGTGAGTTCGTGATGAATTTGGATTTATGGAAAGCTTTGGAACTGCAATGCAAGATCTTCTCAAACTCAGGGCTCTCCTGTCGGGACTCTTACTCGTTGTCTTGTTGACGTCGGGTTGTCAGTCAGGGAGTGAGCGCTATCACCTTTCCGGAACCGTCACTTATAAGGGGGCACCAGTTCCGATGGGGTTGATTGTCTTTACGCCCGTGGAGCAAGGTGGTCTGCAAGGTTCGCCGGCATTTGCGAAGATTTCTAATGGACGCTTCGATACGAGTGTTGGCGGAGAAGGTCATTTCGGCGGGGTTCAAGATCTGATGATCTCAGGGTTCGATGGTGAGAATGTGACTGAGGATGCGCCGATGGGGGGCGTTTTGTTCGAAACAATGACCGTGCGTAAGACGCTGCCAGCGTCGACGAGCAAAATGGATCTCGTGTTGCCGTGATCAAGAAAGGGGCATGAGTAGACCGGGGCGGTCGAGTCAGGCTCGGTCGCTTAGTTGGCTATTGATATATTTAGATTATTTGATGGAAATCGAGTATTCAAGTGAATATTTTTGTCCGAGATTGAATTTAACAGGACTAGATGCATGAGACACTGCTAAGCGCGTGTTCCAGTCCATCTTCATTTCTCAGGTATTCCTATCTTGTCGAGGTCTCCAATGGTTCGAATGAGTCGAGAACGAGGTTTTACGCTGATTGAGCTCTTGGTCGTCATTGCGATCATTGCGACTCTCGTAGCAATTCTTCTGCCTGCGGTGCAGCAGGCTCGCGAAGCAGCCCGCCGTTCAACCTGCAAAAACAATCTCAAACAGCTTGGGATTGCGATGCACAATTATCATGACACGTTCAACGTTTTCCCTCCGTGCTACGTCGATATGCGTGCAACAAACGCCGCTTATCCAGACAACAAGGGGCACTGGGCCTGGTCTGCTTTTATTCTGCCGTTTATGGAGCAAGGAAGTTTGTACGACACGCTTCGAGTCGGGAATCTGACGGCCTCAGAGGCGATTCAGGCGAATCGGATCGCGATGCAGACGCCGATTCCGTCGTTCCGCTGCCCGTCTGATCCAGGGCCAACGATTCACAGCACGACTGATGCGCCGGGATATGCGATTGAAGAGTCGACAACAGCGACCGGACGAGGGCTGCCTGTCTCCAATTATGTCGTGGCGAACAATACGACGAACGTCCGTCAGAATCGTTCTTCGACTGGAATGGATGGGACGACGGGAGCAACGGGGATGTTCTTTCGAGACAGCAACACGAGAATGGCGAACATTACTGACGGACTGTCGAACACCATCATGATTGGCGAGAGGACCTACATTCATGGCGGGAAGCTGATGAAAGCCGGAACGTTGCATGCTGTTCGCAATGATGGCAATGGAGCAACTTCCTACGGACCTGCGGCCCAGGACAGCGGGCAGGGAGCCTGGAATCACGGATTGATGACGATCGCGTTTCACGTGCGGGACGGGATCAATCCGGTTTTGAGCGGCCCTGATACGAGTCGGAGCGGAAATCTCTCCAGTGCTCACAAGGGGGGTGCTCAGGTGACGCTGGGAGATGGATCGGTTCGCTTTATTGGCGAGAACATCTGGAATCTGCAGGAGACGGCGGCACCTTATCCGATCAACAGTACTCTCGAATCTTTGGTAGGAATTCGCGACGGGAATGTCATTGGTGAATTTTAGATGGATGACCGGATGACTTCATGCTCGCCTGCGTGAAAGCGCGGGCGAGTTGCGTTTGCGTTTTTGCCTCTATCCAAACTTCCTACGAGGGGAAATCGAATCATGATACAAATGCGAATGCGATTGCGATGTCTGTTGATAGTGATGCTGGCTGGTGTTGTCGTGGGGTGTGGCGGCGGACCGGATTACAAGCTGGGTTCAGTCGAAGGGACAGTGACTTTAGATGAGAAGCCGCTTGCGGATGCTGAGCTTCGATTCCAACCTCCCAAAGGACGTTCATCAGTCGCCGTGACTGATCAAAACGGGCATTATGTCCTTGATTACACGACGGAGCAGAAAGGGGCAGAACTCGGAGGGCACAGTGTCAGTATCACGACATTGCGAAGTGCCTCCGGTGGAGAGGGAGAGCAGCCGGCCGTTCCCGGTCGAGATGAATTATTGCCAGCGAGATATCACGCCAAGACTGAATTGACTGCTGATGTGAAACAGGGTTCAAATACAATCGACTTTCATTTGAAGTCGAAGTAGAGTTGGCACAGGAACAGCGACAGTAAATTGAGTGACGTTTGAAGACTGCAGAAAGGTTTGTGAATGATGACGTTGAGTCGAATGAAATGCTTTGCTTTGCTGATGGCGTCGGGCGCGATGTTCGTGTCGATGTCGTTAGAATCGAAAGCTGCGGATGTGCCAAAGGTGGTCGAAGCGGATGTTGTCATCTATGGGGCAACGTCAGGGGGGATCGCAGCTGCGGTGCAGGTCAAGCGCATGGGGCATAGCGTTGTCATTCTCGAGCCAGGGACGCATCTGGGGGGATTGACGGCGGGCGGTTTGGGCTGGACGGATACCGGGGACAAGAGTGTCATCGGGGGGATCTCGCGCCAGTTTTATCAGGACGTCAAGAAGCATTATGACGATCCCAAAGCCTGGCCGTTTCAAGAGCGGGAGAAGTACAAGTTTTACCGCGAGAATGAAGATGCCATGTGGGTGTTTGAGCCCAAGGTCGCTACGTCGATTTATCAGCGCTGGGTGAAGGACAACGACATTCCGGTGCACTTCGAACAGCGACTGGATCGCTCCGGGAAGAAGGTCGTCAAAGAAGGCGCACGCATCACGCAGATGACGATGGAGTCGGGACTGGTTGCCAAGGGGAAAGTCTTCATGGACTGCACCTATGAAGGCGATCTGCTGGCAGAATCGGGTGTCGAGTATTTTCTGGGACGTGAGCCGAATAGTCAGTACGGGGAGACGATCAACGGGCTTCAGACAGCCAAGGCGAAGCATCACCAGTTCACACTGCCCGTGAGTGCCTATCGTATTCCGAATGATCCGAAGAGTGGGCTGCTGCCGTACATCGGCGGGACCGAGCCGACTGTTCCAGACGGGACGGGGGACAAGCGGATGCAGGCGTATTGCTATCGGATGTGTCTGTCGAGTGCACCGGAGAATCGTCTGCCGATTCCCAAGCCTGCCAACTACGATCCAGTCAACTATGAGCTGCTGGCTCGTAATCTCGAAGCGGGTTGGGATGAGGTCTTCCGCAAGTTCGATCCTGCTCCAAATAACAAGACGGACACCAACAACCATGGCGGGTTTTCGTTCGACTTTATCGGTATGAACTATGGGTATCCGGAAGCCGATTATGCGACTCGCGAAGCACTGAATGATCAGCACCGAGATTACCAACTGGGGCTGTTATGGTTCCTGCAGAATGATCCTCGCGTGCCGGAGAAGATTCAGTCGAAGGCTAAGATGTGGGGACTGCCCAAAGATGAGTTCGTTGATAATGGCGGGTGGCCGCATCAGCTTTACATCCGCGAAGCCCGTCGGATGGTGGGTGTCGATGTCGTGACTGAGAATCATGTGACGCAGAAGGTGAAGACCGATGATTCGATCGGCATGGGGAGCTACAACATCGACTCGCATAACACGCAGCGTTATGTGACGAAGGATGGGCTGGTTCGCAATGAAGGGGATGTTCAAATTCATCCGGGCGGGCCATATCCAATCACGTTGAAGTCGATTCTGCCGAAGGAAAATCAGGCGACGAATCTCCTGGTTCCAGTCTGTCTGTCAGCCAGTCACGTGGCCTATGGGTCGATTCGGATGGAGCCTGTGTTCATGATCCTCGGCCAGTCAGCAGGGACAGTGGCTGTGCTGTCGATCGATGGGGACAAGCCGGTGCAGAAGGTGGCGTATGATGAAGTGAAGCCGATTCTGGTGAAGGATGGGCAAGTGCTTTATCGGGAGAAGAAGGTGAAGTAGGGAGTGATTGAAATTCGTAAGCGTCGTGATGGGAACATCACGACGCTTTTTTTTGTGGGATGAGGTTGCAAGGATGTGAGTCAGGTGTGGTCCAGCCGTTCATGGCTGGATCGGCGTCGCCGACAAGAAGCAACGCCATACGCGGCCGAACTCAGCTCACTGCATCATTTGGGAATGGACGCGTATGGTGACGCTTCTTGTGAGCTGCGCTCACCCAACCGTAAACGGGTGGGCCACCCGAGAGGGCGCGATGCTCATCCGTCTTTTGCTTTTCTCTGGTTACGGTTCGGTGTGTATCCTGTGCTGCGGGAATCGCGAGTTTGAAGCGTGTGCCACGGCTGTGTCAGCCGTGGAGATGGACATTCGATGCGCGATCGCACGGCTGACACAGCCGTGGCACACAGGGAAATCTAGTCGATTGGTGGGTGGCAAGATGCAACGCGGGACAGCGGTTCGGATGGAGTCTCGCCCTGAACTCGCTGCGTCATTCGGGAATGGACGCGTATGGTGACGCTTCTTGTGAGCGGCGCTCACCCAACCGTAAACGGGTGGGCCACCCGAGAGGGCGCGAATGAGTAAGTTATAGCGAGGCAGCAACGCTTGTCGGGCGGTCCAGCCAGGAGGTGCTCGCGACTTTCAGGGAGCGGAAGATTTCTTTGAGTCCCAGGGAGGTGAGGTTGAGCAGGGAGATGTCGGTGTAAAGGGTGTCGACGTGGGCGGCGTCTTCGTCGTTGCCGAGATAGAGCTGGCGGTTGGCGATGGGGAGGCTGAGGGTGCGCGGCAGCAGCATGCGTCTGGCGATGCGGTCGTGCATCGCGACGAAGGTGCAGCGGGTCTTCTGCATGATGGCGTGTCGGATGGTATCGCTATGGGCTTCAAAGAGGCGGTCGTCGTTGTGGTAATGGATCTGGCAGTAATTGAGACGCCAGCGGGTCACGAGTGAATAAATGACGTAAAGTGGCCCCTCTTCGGTCTCAAGGACCATGTGATTCATATGAGCCTGGGAGTGGTCGAGGAAGAGCTGGCGGTCGACTGGCGAGAGGATACGCGAAGTCAGCAGGTCAATCTGCTGGCAGGCCTGGATGGCGTTTTCGTGGACCGGGAGAACAGTGGGCAGCAGGGCACAGAGTGTGGAGTCGAGCGCTTTGAAACCGAGTTTGGCGCTGATCTTCTGGACGCCCTCCGTCGGGGAGAGGTCGATGATGACGTGGTTCTTGTATTTGAGCGGGGCCCGCATGAGGAGCAGGCTGTGGCCACGGTACTCGGGTTTGACCATCCAGGTGTGGAGATTGCAGACGGGGAGTGTTTTGCCCGCGAGTTGACGTTCGCTGAAAATCATACCGAGGACGCCGACGAGTTTGCCGTTATCGGTGAGGGCGTAGCCGGTGTGGTCCTGGCCGGAGTGGGGGCGGATTTCGAAGAGAGGAGCCCAGTCGGCGCGCGTGAGTTCGTGGTCGAAACTTTCGAGGAACTCTCGATGAATTTCGGGGAACATGCCTTCGCGGATGGGTTCGACTTTGGGCATCAGTCCTCGCTCAAGGGAATGAAAAATGGGACAGGAAATGTTGTCAGTCGTGTAGGGGGCTGGTGAGTCTTCGAATCGCACCAAAAGGACATTCGATCGCACATTTGGTGCGGTTCGCAAAGCCTCACCAGCACCCTACGATTTATTCACGGGGACGGGGATCGATCTGGTCAAGCCAGAGGTCTTCGGGTTGACCGCGGCGTCGGATGAGTTGGTGGCCTGTTTTGTCGATGAGGACTTCAGGAGGGGCAGCGTGTGAGAGGAAGCCGAGGGGGCTGGAGGTGCGGGCGTAGGCGCCGGCGTTGAAGATGCCGATGAGGTCGCCGGGGGCGAGTTGCGGCATGGAGATGTCGCGGGCAAGTGTGTCGAGGGGGGTACACAAGGGGCCGACGATGTCGACGGTGGTTGACTGTTCTTCGTTGAGACGCTTAATCGCGGCGATCGGGAAGTTGCGTTTGATGGTCTGGCCGAGATTGCCGGAGGCGGCGAGGTGGTGGTGCATGCCACCATCGACGACGACGAATGTTTTGCCGCGAGACGTTTTGATGTCGGTCACGCTCGTGACGTAAAGACCTGATTCAGCGGTGAGAAAACGACCAGGCTCGATGATGAGTTGCGCGTCTCGCAGGGCGGGATCGTTCTCAATTTCTTCGATAATCGGAGTGAAGCCTGCTGCAAAGGCCTGAAGGTCGAGGCTGTGTTCGTGGCTGAAGTACGGAATGCCGAGGCCACCGCCGAAGTCGATGGTTTCGAGGGGGCGACCGATGGTCTGGCTGAGTGTACGGGCGACGTTGAGGGCGTGTTTGTATTGGGTCAGCAGGATGTCGGCATCGAGGATCTGAGTGCCGGTGAAGAGGTGGACGCCGACGATTTTGAGATGGGAGAGTCGGGAGATCTGTTGAGCGACGGGGATGAGTTGTTCTTCGTCGATGCCGAAGGGGGCGGGCTTGCCACCCATGCGCATCGCGCCGCCTTGGGCGGATTGCGAAGGGTTGATGCGCATCGAGATGCGGACCTGTCGGCCGTGCTCGCGAGCGATGTCGTTGAGGCGTTGGGCTTCGGTGACTGATTCGACGTGGATCTCGTGGATACCGTAATGGACGGCTTCGGTCAGGTCGCGCTGTGTTTTTCCGGGGCCTGCAAAGAGGATACGGTCGGGAGAGCAGCCGCTTTTGATCGCGGTGTGAAGCTCACCACTGGAGGCGATTTCGATGCCGCAGCCCGCTTCGATCAGGCGACGGGCGATGACGCGGTGCGGGTTGGCTTTGATGGAGTAGTAGACGTCGACGCGTTCCGTGAAGGCATCGCGGAGTTTGGCGAGTTGGGCGAGGATGGTGGCTTCGTCGTAGAGGTAAAGAGGGGAGCCGTAGTATTGGACGAGGCGTGAAATGGGGTGAGAAGCGATGGCGAGTTGGCCATCAAGGTTGGTGTATTGGGGGGAGATGTGGCGCGCAGCGTGGTAGCCGGGGAGTGATTCGGTGGTTGGTTCGATGGTCGTCGACATGATGTTGGAGTTCGTTTGGAAGTGTGGGCGGTTGGCGGTTCGCAGAGTTCCCTCATCCGTCGTCGAAGCGCCGCCACCTTCTCCCCGGGGGAGAAGGATCAGGAATCGGGAGAAGGGAGGAAGATGAATTACGCGTTCTGCAGGGCGGATTCTTCGGCTCGGCGTTTCAGGGTGGGGTAGTCGATTTTGCCGCTGGAGGTTTTCGGGAGTTGGTCGACGATGTCGACGAACTTGGGGACCATGTAGCGTGGCATGGCTTCGCTGGCCTGGGCGATGATGTCGGTTTCAGTCAGCTGTTCGCCGTCGACGGGGACGACGTAGGCTTTGATGTGCTGGCCGAGCAGTTCATCAGCGACGCCGACGACGGCGGCTTCACGGACGGACTTATTGCGGCAGATCGCCTGTTCGACTTCTGTCGGGCTGATGCGGAAGCCGGAGGACTTGATCAGATTGTCTCGTCGACCGACGAAGTAGAGGAAACCATCTTCGTCCATCTTGACAAGGTCGCCGGAGTAACAGACTTTCACGGCGTTGTTCGAACCGGGCAGAGAGAACGGATGAGGACGGAGAATGCGGGCCGTGAGTTCTTCCTGGCCCCAGTAACCCAGAGATACGGTCGGGCCGTGGTGGACGAGTTCGCCGACTTCGCCGGGACCGCAGGGGCTGCCGTCTTCTTTGACGACGAGGATCTCGGTGTTCGGGATGGCTTTGCCCATGGAAGTCGGGCGTCGGTCGAGTTCGGAGGGTGGCAAGTAAGTGGAGCGGAAGGCTTCGGTCAGGCCGTACATCAGGAAGACCTGTGTTCCCGGGAGACCTTGTCGCAGAAGTCCGAGGGTCGATTGTGGCATCGCGCCGCCGGTGTTGGTGATGTAGCGGAGGTGTGGCAGGTTAGCTTTGGCCAGACCGCTGGAAGGCTGGACGAAGAGATTCCAGAAAGGTGGAACGCCCGCCAGTCCGGTGATCTTTTCTCGTGTCAATTCGGAGATAACGTCTCTGGCAAAGCGGAACTGGCTGATGACGAGTGTCGCGCCTTTGAGGACGGCGGTAGTCAGCTGATTCATGCCGGCATCAAAGGAGAACGGCAGGACGGCGAGGATGCGATCTTCATGTGTGACGCTGAGATAATCACCAACGATCTCGGCTCCTGCGATGACGTTGTCATGACTGAGCATGACCCCTTTGGGTTTGCCGGTCGAGCCAGAGGTATAGAGGATCGCGGCAAGATCTTTCCCGATGGTGATGTCGGGGACGGGAGTTGTGGAGACGTCGCCGGTGAGGAACTTCTGGTAGGAATGAATGGGGATCGGGCCTGCTTGGTCTTCGGTCAGAATGTCGGTCAGGATGACGAACTTCAAAGACGGAAGATGGTCGAGGTGATCCTGGAGTTCGCCCCAGCGTTTCTTCGTGGTGATCAGTCCAGTGACGGTGCAGTCGGAGCAGATGTGCGTGACTTGATCGGGTTTGAGACTGTGGTGAATGGGGACGTACGCGCCCTGGGCCGCGCTCGCGGCGAAGATGGAAGTGGATTGCTCGACGGATGGTTCAAGGAGGATCGCCAGACGCTCGCCACGTTTGAGTCCACTCGCTTTGAGAGCGGCTGCCAGATACGAAACGTCCTGCCAGAGTTGTGCGCAAGACAAGATGCGAGAACCGCAGACAATTGCCTGTTTGTCAGGTGAGAAGGCTGCGGAACGGCGCAGCATGTGATGCACAAGAAAATCCATAAAGGCCCCGATTGGAAAACGATGTGCAGGTCAAAGCGGATCAGATGACGTTACGAGTTCAGCTTGCCTTCGACGAAGTTCGATAAGCGAGAGATCGACTCGAAGTTGTCCGAGAGGAGGTCATCGTCTTCGAGGACAAGCCCGAAGCGGTCTTCGATGAACATGACGACGTCGAGTGTGCCCAGAGAATCGATGATGCCGTCCTGCAGCAATGAGTCGTCGTCGCTGACCTGCTTCTGGCGGGCGAGCGGAAACTGTTTCATGATAAATTCACGAATGACGGGGAGAGTGGCGGAGGCGTGGTCGACGGTACTCATGGGCGGTTACTTCCTCTTGAAGTCCTGATCACTCGACAGAGCATCAGACAAAGAAGGTGTGACGTGAACCTCAGACTGCACGATGGCTGCTGAGGTTGATCGTTGTTTCGATAATGAAACATGGCATTTGCAACGTGGGCTGCCCGCAGGTTTGTGTCTAATTCGCATCAGGTAAAAGAAGAATCAGTTGACCTAATCGTTACAGGCCGCAAAGTCTGCGTGACTGCACTGGTAAGACAATTCGAATCCGGTCAGTCAAAACGAAAATAACGACGTCGGACTTGCTCAAGCGGGCTCCGGGATTCAAAATGATGCCTTGTACACCCGCTCACTCTGATGCCACTGACGACGCCAGACAGACCTTCATGCTTGCCAAACTCTGCTCGTTCTCGCTGTATGGAATTGACGCCAAGACGGTCGATGTGGAAGTCGACATCAGTCCGGCCTCTCTACCAAAAACGACTCTCGTGGGCTTAGCCGAGGCTGCGACCAAAGAGTCGGTCTATCGCATTGAACGTGCGCTGGTGAATTCCGGTTATTCGCGTCCGATCGATCGCATCGTCATTAATCTTTCGCCAGCAGATCTGCCGAAGGATGCGGCCTCTTTGGACCTGCCGATTGCGGTGGGGATCCTGGCGGCTTCGGATCAATTGGCGCAGGATAACTTCTCGCGGTATGGGCTTGTCGGTGAGTTGGCGCTGGATGGATCGCTTCGCCCTGCCAAGGGGACGCTGTCGATGGCGCTGCAGGCGCGGGAGATGAACCTCCAGGGGATTCTGGTGCCGCTGGCAAATGCGGCTGAGGCGGCGGTCGTCGAGGGAGTCGATGTCATTCCAGTCGAGACACTTTCCGAAGCGGTCGGCTTTCTGACGGGGCGTCTGGAGATTGAGCCCTCGCCGTTTTCGTGGGAGAGGGCGGTTCGGGCACATGGGAACTATGACATCGACTATGCGGACGTGAAGGGGCAGGAGTTTGCTAAGCGCGCCGTCACGATTGCGGCTGGTGGTTTTCACCATCTACTTTTGTTAGGCCCGCCTGGCAGTGGCAAGACACTGCTCTCATCACGTTTGCCGACGATTATGCCGGACCTGTCGCAGGAAGAGAGTCTGGAGACGACGCGGGTGCACTCGGCTCTCGGGCGACTGCCAGCAGGGCAGTCTTTGATTTTGAAACGCCCGTTTCGTGAGCCGCATCATACGATCTCGGAAGCGGGACTTGTTGGCGGTGGAAGTGTGCCGCAGCCGGGGGAGATCTCGATGGCACACAATGGCATTCTCTTCCTAGATGAACTCCCCGAGTTCAATCGCAAGACGCTGGAAGTACTACGACAGCCCTTGGAAGAGCAGCGAGTAACGATTTCTCGGGCGATCGGGAGCACGACCTTTCCTGCGAACTTCATGATGGTGGCGGCGATGAATCCGAGTCCGGCGGGATATGGGCCGGATTCCTCGCGCGGGGTGAACCCGCAGGCGATGCAAAAATACTTGTCCCGGATCTCAGGTCCGTTGCTCGATCGCATCGATATTCACATCGAAGTCCCCGCAGTTCCGTTTCGGGATCTCGCGAATAAACAGGAAGGAACGAACTCCGCGACGATGCGTGAGAAAGTCATGCAGGCGCGGGAGATTCAGAAGAAGCGGTTTGCCGATGAGCCTCGGGTGCGGCTGAACGGGCGAATGTCGACGCGTCAGATTCGCAAGTTCTGTGCGCTGGATGAACAGGCGGAGGGATTGCTCAAGGCGGCGATGGAGGAGATGGATCTTTCCGCTCGTGCGCATGACCGGATTTTACGCGTTGCAAGGACGATTGCGGATCTGGAAGCGAGCAATGACATTACCGTGATGCATATCAGCGAGGCGATTAACTATCGGTCGCTGGATCGGAAGTATTGGACGTAAGAGTGAGGAGGTTGCCTGACGCGTGGTGAGCTTTGGGAAATCGTTTTTTGCCTATGCCCCACCCTCATCCGCCCTTCGGGCACCTTCTCCCCTCAAGGGAGAAGGGACGGAGTTGAAAGTCTCACGCGGTTCCAGTTGAATTTTTGAGAGGCGGACAGTATCTTTTACTGCACAAGGCCACTTAGCTCAGTTGGTTAGAGCACACCGTTCACATCGGTGGGGTCACAGGTTCGAGTCCTGTAGCGGCCACTTGTTACGATCAAAGCCTCTGTTCCAGATCATGGGACAGAGGCTTTTTTCGTGATGAAACTTTCGTCAACGCATGACGACGGGGGCATTGTCGTTGCTGGTGGGGCGAGGAGGTGGCGGGAGTTTGCGTTTCATGTCTTCATCGGTGACGGAGAGGCGGATCGTGCGGATGTACTGGCCGCGGTCGGCGTCGGAGCAGATGAAGACGAGGGATTGGCCGTCCGGGGAAAAGAGCATGCGCTCGACTTTGGTATCGCCCATGCCGCGGGAGGCGATCAGGAGTTTGCTGTTGATGGGAGTGCCGGTTTCGCGGTCGAAGAGGATCGCAGATCCGCTGCCGGGGACGGCGACCCAGGGGAGGAAGGGGTGATAAGCGAGTTCGGTGGTGACTGCTTTGTCTTTCGTTTCGTAGTTGACTCCAGACGTCGAGAGATTGCTGGTGGAAAAGCCAACGAGGTTCTTGGAGAACTCAGGCGTTCCGACGTGAGATAAATACGAAATGCGCTGCCCATCGGAGGACATGCGGATGCCGTTCCCATTGCCACCGGCTTTGCGGACGACTTTATTGAGAGTGACGGCGGTCCCGAGGTTCCAGGAGAGGATCATGTCGATGTTGCCGTAGTCGGGGATCTCGATCAGACGCCAGTCGGGGTTGATGTGGTAATTGGTTCCCTGCTGATAGATGTCGCTGTAGCCGGTATAAAGGGTGCGACCATCGGGTGAGAGGGTGACCCATTTGCCGATGATCCCAGGAGAGGTGACGGTCGATGTCTGCTCATCGACAGCGAGGACGGAGTAACGTGGCAGTTCGTTATCGTGCTTGATGCCGATGTAGCTTTTGTTATCAGCGGGATGGATTGCCAGATCGGTGATTTCGAGCACGCGGGTCTGAGTGGTAGTCATGTCGATGGACTTGATGACGGCCATTGATGTTTTATCAATGACATCCAGCACGGGGGTGGGAGCGTTCGCGACGGCGATGAATGTATTCGGGCGTTCTCGAAGAAAGGCGTATCGCTTGGGAAGGGTGAGTTCTTCGATGACCGTCAAGCCATCGGAGCCGAGGCGTTTCAGAGAATCACCTTGAAGGAGAAGCAGAGAGTCATTGAGTCCCGGTTCAAGTGAGTAATGATCGATGACGAGCGGCAGGAACGCGAACTCGTTGAGTTTCGAGAGGTCGCCTTTGACAGTTGCAGCGAGTTCTTTCGAGATGACTTCGACATTGGGACGAATGAACTCGGTCGAGCCATTCTGCTGGACGCGGAATTTCAGCTGATGGACGCCGACCTGCTCTGCGGTTGGAGCCCATTGAATCTCGAATGACTTCGAGAGGGCAAACCCATTTGGCGGCGAGAGAATTTCGACGACCGTTCCTTCAGGAACAACCAGTTTATGGCGCAGTGACTTTCCGACCGCCGTGAGAGCAGGAAAGTCTCTGAAGAGGCCGTTCATCTCTTCGGGACCCGTCTCTGTGCTGGTCGGTGTCGGTGAGTTACTGGACATGGCCCGAGAGATGCTGGGTGTGTTGAGAAGGCTGGAAACGGAACTAAGTGGAGATGTGTGTGCGGTGAGAATTTCCCCGCCTTCGCGTGTGAGCAGGAAGAATCTCAACGAGTCGCCCTGGGTGATGGCGATCGGGTGGTCAAGGATGTAATCGCGGAAGCGATACGGGAGCATGTAGGTTTCGTCGATTTTCTTGGAGTAGCCGGTGGCGAACTTCGCACGTCGAGAGCCGACTTCGGGAAGGCCGGTCGCTAAGCGGTGGGCTGAGATGCTGTTTTCGGAGAGTTTGTAGACGAGCTTCTGGGACATATCTGGAATGATCAGGTTCGTGAGACCAGCATCGAAACGTTTCTTGGTCTCGGCCCCGATCTGGGTTGGGGGAGAGCCGCCGTAGACGATGTTGTTACTGATCCAGAACGAGCCCGGATGGGGTTGGTAAACGTAACCAGTCTGCGAGTGGCCACCTCGGAAGACGGCCTTGGGATCGCCGTTGAGAAAGTCGGCAAAGGAGTAACCCGTCATACCGCCGGAGGGGCTGAGATTGAAAGACTCCTGAGTGAGGGCGATACGACCATCGTGGCTGACGTTGGCGAGCGCATACTTACCGATCTGCTTGATGCGGTCGGTCTGAGTGTTGAGGACGATGGTGTAGGCATCTTGATAAGACGCCTGTTTGCCGGGACCGTGGCAGGTGACGATGATCATGTCATTGAAAGCCTTGCCAGAAGCAGCGGCCATGTGAGCGATGCCGGGCTTCTTCACATCGAGCAGGTTGGTCATTTTCCAGTTGGGACCATTGGAAAAAACGCTGATCGTTCCTTCGCTGACGTTGGCGACGAAGACCTTGTTGTCGCGGCTGAGAATGGATCGAGGGGATTTTGTTCTGGCGACGCTCTGCTTGCCGGTCGCGATGTCGTAGAAGGTGACGATGCCATCGGCTTCATGGGAAATGACGAGAGTCTGATGGTCTTCGGTGAGCGTGATGAAGGTCGCGGGATTGTCCATCGGGAGAACCGCGAAATCGACGGAATCGAGCTTTGGCGTATCCAGAGTCGGGACTTCCTCTGGCTTGGGCTTACCAGACGGAGGGGTCATGTTTTGATTGGGACGGTTCGGTATTGAGGGGCGGGAATTCGAGGGAGGGGTAATTCGGGTGAACGAGTTTTTCTTGTCAGGTTGAGTTATCACGGACTGTTGGGGAGAGACAATCGGCGTTGATTCAGCAGGTGGAGGTGTTGTTTCTGCTTGCCTGCTGGCGACGTGGGTTTGTGTAACTGTCGACGTTGATTCGACGGGAGGCGAGGTCGGGGATTTGGCTGTGTCGGATGGCACAGAGGGCTTGGCGAACTGCATGCCAATAAAGAAGACGAGGATGAGGACGAGCATCCCCCCTGCCCCGCCGACGGCGGCCATGATCGGTGAGATCGTGATTTGCGAGTTCGACGTCTTGAGCGGCGGCGCGTTGTCGATGAACTCGAGTTCGTCCAGGACTTTCATGGAGGCCTGGCATTTCGGGCATTTGATTTTGCGGCCTTCGATGTTTCCTTTGACATTTGCTGCGTATCCGCAAGCAGTGCAGACAACCCTGTTCGCCATCATCGCCCTTTTTACTCAGTCACTTCGCCCGTGAGCACAAATTATTTTTGCATGCGTTCTTTGATTTATTAGACGCAGTATCTGGGAACTGCCCAACAAATGTTCGTTGAAACATGGATGGATCGCATGTATACATGATGCTAACAGGAGTAATGCGGGCGTGGAAGACAAAATAACGGTTCGATGTACCAATTCGTCGTGTGGAGTGAAGTTTCGCGCGCCCCGTTCCTTTCTGGGAAAGATGGTGGCCTGCAAGGCGTGCGGGAATCGTCAAAAAGTCGAGGAGCATGATGAGGCGAGTGAGCGTGCTCCCAAGCCTGCGGCTCTGCCCTCCTCGGTGGCGGGGTGGAGCAATGCGCCTGCGGCGTCGCTAAAATATGGGGATGAGCCGGAAGAGGATTCTTTTCGAGGGGGACTCGAGTTTGAGGATCTGCCCGATTCGCGTGCACCGGTGCTGACCGGACGGACGGCGGAGGGGATCGTGCGGGATACGCTGCGGTATCCTTCGTTGCATAAGTATCTGGGATTATTGAAGGCGGTTCAGAAGATTCTGCTTATAATAGGTCAGGTTGCTGCCGTGATCGTTACGCTGGCAGGTTTGATCGTCGCGATCTCGAATCTCGCCGCGTCCTACAGGCATCCACAATTTGAGAATACCGTTACGAATCTCCTTTTGCTGTTCGCCAAGTTCCTCCTGGAATTCGGTGCAGCGGCATTATTGGGGGGAATCATCTGGTTGATCACTTATCTTGGATACCTCGTCGCGATGGCGGGGATCGAGATTGTTTATGTTCTGATTGATATTGAGCAGCATACGCGGATTTCGCGGGCGCATATTGAGCGGGAGGGGCAGCGGGCCGGGTGACGAGGCTGTCGCTGGTGTGTTGTTTCCTGGAACTGCAGACTTTTGATTGAGATAAAAAATTCATGTCGACTGTGACTTCTTCTTCCGCCAACGTGACTCGGTTACTGCCGCATGTGACGTGTCCGCATTGCTGGAATGAGTTTCCACCTCAGGATTCGTACTGGATCTCGGAACATCAGGAACTGATCGGCGATGAGCGATTCTCGGAGACGAGTGTCGAGCAGTTGAGGTTTCTGCCGAGTCACTTTACTCCCGACGGGCAGGCGATCGATGCGCGGGGATTCACGTGTTATCGTCTGGCCTGCCCGCGGTGTCACCTGGAAGTTCCTCGCAGTATGCTGGAGATGAAGCCGATCTTCATTTCGATCTTTGGGGCGCCGGCGTCCGGGAAGACGTACTTTCTCGGGGCGATGACACATATGCTGCGGCAGGTCTTGCCGCTGCAGTTCAGCATGGATTTCTTTGATGCAGAAGCGTCCATGAACCGGATGCTGAAGAGTTATGAGTCGGACATGTTTGTGAATCGCGAGCCGGATAAGGCGTGCATTCCGAACTCGCTGATTCGTAAGACGGAACAATCCAACGAGGAGCTTTACTCGACGGTTCGGTTTCAATCTCAGACGGTGACTTATACCAAGCCGTTCATCTTCAATCTTTCGCCGAATGATCGTCACAAAAATTCGGAGAGTGCAGCGCTGAAGGCGAGTATTTGTCTGTATGACAATGCGGGGGAGTCGTTTCAGCCGGGGCAGGACCGGGTCGATAATCCGGTGACGCGTCACATGTCGAAGGCGCGTTTGTTGTGCTTCATGTTTGACCCGCTGCAGGATGTCCGGTTTCTGCAGCGAAACGGGCTGGCGGGGGATAACTATCAGCAGAGGGCGCTGTCGAATCAGGAGGAAATCTTCCAGGAAGCAGCGGGGCGGATTCGTCGGTATGCCCAGATCCCGCAGACGAAGAAGCATGATGCGCCGCTGGTGGTGATCGTCACGAAGTCGGATCGGTGGGGGCATCTGCTAGGGCCGTTGAACCCGATCAATGAGCCTTATGTCGCGGACAAGACGGGGAAGAAACATGCGATTGATATTCGTCATGTCAGGAAGGTCTCCGATGCGACGCGTGAGTTGCTGCTGAGGTCGACGCCCGAGATCGTGACGGCGGCAGAGAGTTTTGCGAGGGAAGTGGTCTATGTCCCGATTTCGACATTTGGTCATGAGGCGCTGCATGGGACCAGCGAGGGGCAGATTCGGCCTCGCGATATCAATCCGGTGTGGGTGAGTGTGCCGATCGTGTTTGCTCTGGGTGAATGGTTCACCGGTTACATTCCCACAGTTCGCTAATTATCGAGACGTCAGTCATGGCATTGGAACTCCTCTTTACGTCGGCTGTACAGGGACTCAAGTCCGGGTCTCAGGGGTATTGCACGGTCCAATGCACGCAGGCGATGCCGGGGCCGCTGGCGGAGAGGCTGGAGGCGCTCAGTGCGTACCGGCCGATCTATCCATCGCAGTCGGAGCAGGCGAAGTTGAATCCGGTCAATGTGGCATACTGGCGGATTCGTGCGGTGGGGAAGACGTTCCCGGTGTTGTCGCGGATTGCGGACTATGGGCTGGACTATTCTCAACGAACGAACAAGCTGGCGCATCACCTGGTGCTCGAGCCGAGTGAATTGAACGTCGCGGGGCCGGCTGCGATTGCGGCGTCGGGGGCGGCGTTTGTGACGCAGTGGAATCAGAAGGTCGAATCGATCCAGCAGCCGAGGCGACTGCCGGTGGCTGCTTCGACGGTGGGAGTCTGTCGTCACTGGCAGACGGTGATGGGAGATGCGGGCTGGGCGGGGGTGGTGGCTGAGGAGATCATCAAAGATCAGAAGCAGCCGATTTTTCTGATCTTCGAGCCGGGGCAGGAGGTGTTGCCGCTGATCGTCGAAGTGCAGAGTCTGCTGCCGGCGGCGCTGCGGTGGAAGTCGACGTTCAGCACGTATCTGACGTATCTACCGCCGGAAGCGGAGTGTCAGATTCGGTGCCTGCTCAAGGGGTCGAAGGAGGCGCATGAGTCGCTGCGTCATGTGAATTCATTGCGGATTGATCTGACACAGCCGAAGTCGGCGCCATCGGGGCCGTTGGCAGAAGCGGCGCGGACGGGGGTGATGCCGGTCCAAGTGAAGAAGCCCGAAGCCGCGACGGCGTTTGACTATGAAAGCGACGAAGAGCCCCCTGCTCTGCCGGGGCATCAGAGTTTCGCGGCTGAGCCGTTGCAATTGCAGGTGGATGAGAGCGGGCGCAGGCCGGGGCCACGCGGACGACGCAAGCAGTACAGCGCCGCGCCGGTGCTGCCCCAGAAGCGAGGGATGGGGCTTTATATCGCGGGTGGGATTTCGGTGTTGGTGTTGTCGCTGGTAGGCGGCGTGGTGGCGATGCAGTTTTTGAAGCCGGGGATGGAGAAGCCGAAGGGGGCGGTGGAGAATGTGGTGCAGACGCCAGTGATTAGTCACCCGGAGGCGTCAGTGGCTGTGGTTTCCGAGCCGGTGGGGAGCACACCGGCTTCGAATATGGTTGAAGTACAAACTCCCATTTCGGAGCCAAAGTCTAGCGTGACTGTAGACACTATACCAAACCCGTATTCGAGTACGGATCCTATTCCAAGTAGCGAGATGGCCTCGAATGGAAAAGTGGCCAGCGGCGAAAAGATGGCTGTTTCAGCTGACGCTTCATCAAATGAAACTGACCGCGGTAAAAAAGAGGGTGAAGATGGAAATAGTGGGCCACAAATAATCATTGCGTACCCTGTTGATGCAGCAGTCTTTCCAATTAAAGAAAATGAGATTCGATTCACTGACATAGGCGGTACACGTGTTGATATCACGAATGGAAGAAATCTGAGAATGCTTTTCTCGAAGTTCAACTATGCGGACGATGGGCAATCGAAGTATCTCTCATTCGATCCTGCAAAGAATGACATTGTCACATCTGCAGTCTCAAATCCTGACAATCCATTTCGATCGACGAATGTTTTTCATGTGGAGGTAAGAGATAACGCGGTCGGATTAACTCATAGAAACTTGAAAGGAATGGATAACCCACGGATTCAAACATTACTTCAATCTGTCGCAGTAATGGAATTAGGGGACTCAACCGTTTATCTCCCTTTCTTTAAGCCGAAGACCGTTACCTTGAGCTGTACACAATCTCGATCGAAGACAGATGCTGAGTTGATAGATAACGTTCAAGATGTGTGGGATGCTACGGTCAAAATCTCCTGGGATGAGGTTGTGCAATCCTTTGACGTGTCAGAGATGAAGGTGCGTCACTCTAAAGGACAAGATTATTCGTTGAAGTATGATGATGAGAGCAAATCGACTTGGATAGCATCCGAGACCCAATCGGCCATTACACAATACGACAATACCCTTACCAACGAAGAGCTGATTGGCGCGGCTCGCGCTATAACCTGGTCAAAGGAAGTGAAAGAACTGGAATACTATCACGATGCCACTCCGCTCTCCGTTCCCAAATGGAAAATTGTTGTGACCGGAAATCGTCCGACAATCTCATTTGTTACCGATAGTACGTTCAACGATGGCTTGCAAAAGCGGATTACGATTATTTCCAGCCAGCTGCAGAACAAGGCATATAGTGTCAAAATAGCACCGGCAGATCCTACAAACGTAATGCAGCAAGCAAGCGTTGAGAATTTCATTGAGAAGAGAGAAGACTTCTTGGCAAAGCTTGATGCTAATAAGAAAGTCTTGGAAGAACTTCAGGCTGCGACAATTACCGTCACTGGGGCAGTTCGCTATACAGTCCATGATAAAGTACGTGACAAAGACATGACATTTGACTTCATTCGTTTCAAGGAGCCACAATAATGAAACCGGCTCAGCAGCTCATTGATGAGGTTCGTCGGTTTCTGAAGGGGAGCCGGCGGGATTTGACGCCTGGGGTGGAGGAACTGTTCAGCGAGTTTCGTGAGCAGTCGGCGGTGGCGAATCAGCGTTTGCGGAATTGTCTGCAGTTGATCAGTACGGGGTTTCCTGCGGAGGCGATTCAGAGGGCGGAGGAGCAGCCTCCGGTGGTCGAACTGGCGGCGGTGCTGGGGAGTCTGGATGAAGCGGAGCTGCATGAAGTCAACGAGATTCTGTCGTTCAATGACCAGCCGACGATTGATCCGATTGCCCTCGATTGTCTGGATCACATCAATGATGTTTACAACCAGTATGCGGGGGTGGCGGATCTGCTGTCGCAGTTTCGGTTGATGAATCTGCAGCGAAAGCCGCTCAAGGAGCGTTTGCAGAAGCTGAGGCAGATCTGTCAGCAGCAGTCGGATGATCTGTCGTGGGCGAACGATCTGAAGGCCTTTGAGCAGGCGCGGATTGCGGAGATTCAGTCGGACTATCGCGTGGCTGTGAAGAACAAAGACAATGCGACGCTGGCGGAGCTGGCGGACGAGGTGAATCGGTCTGCGTGGACGATTGCAGTCCCCAACGGGTTGGCTCAGACGATTCGCGGGGCATCGGTGCAGGTGGAACGGGGGCAGAGTTCGGTCCGGCTGAGGGAGATTTCAAATAGCCTGTTCGATGCGCTCAATAGTCGTGATCTGGAGGAAGCCAGGCGTCTGACTTTGGAATGGGACGAGCTGCAGCGTCGGGCGCAGTTGCCGCCGGATGATCCGGCGGTGATTCAGTCGTCACCGGCGCGGGAGTGGGTGGCGGAGGAGAATCGTCGTAGTCAGTCGCAGCGAGAGTTCAACGAGCAATTGCAGAAGTTCGAGAGGCTGCTGTTTGCGTCATCGGGACAGGCGAGTGCGCGAACGCATGACCAGCTGCAGCAGACACTCAATCAACTCGAGCGTCATGACATCGAGATCCCCGAGCGACTGATGCGTCGGTATGAGCAGTTGAATAAGGATTATGTCAGTACGCGTGGCAAGAAAAGAATGGTGATCGCTGCGGGGGCTGCGGTGCTGATGCTGTTGATCGCGGCGGGGATTGGCTGGGCTGCGGTCAGTTATCAGGACCAGGCGCGGATGACGACGGCGATTGCGTCGGTCCAGGCGATGCTGGATCAGGGGGACGTTGTCGGGGCGAGAAAGCAGTATGACCAGCAGGCGGGCGCGTGGACTGATCCTGCCTGGGTGGGGTTGTCGAGTTCGATCGATACGCTGGCCAATCAGCGGGAGAGTCTGATTGGGCGATTGAATCAATGGTATCTCGATGCAGGAGCTGCGAACTCGATGGGGCAGCTGGATGGCCTGATCACGCAGGCGAAGGGGTGGTACGAGGGGACTGTTTTCAAGTCGAGCCTGGAGCCTGATTTTCAGACGAAGGTGTTGCAGATCCGTCAGAAGCTGAGCCAGCAAATTGCCGAACGGGAGGCGATCGTGCGCGGGGAGATTCAGAATCTGCAGGCCCAGCTGACGAAGCTGGATCTTGCGGCGAGGAATATCGCTGCGCCGGACGAGTATGCGGCTTTGGATCGGAAGATCACAGCCGAGATTGCACAGACGGAGAAGAAGCTGGTGGGGCTGAATCCGAGTCTGTCGGAGCAGCTGGCGGCTGTGCGGTCGACGTGCAGTCAGCTGCGTTTAGAGAACATGAAGATCGGTCAGCAGAGAGACATGATTCGCGGGATCCTTGCGGCGGCGAATATTCCTGATTCGAGTGGACAGCCGGAGCAGTCGCTGAAGACGTATTTTGAGAATCTGGCGCAGTTCGTGGCGAAGTTTCCCAATGATGCGCTCTCGGCGCAGTTTCAAAATGTTCCTTCGCGGGGGGCGCTGGAGCAGATCCTGGCGTGGCAGAGCCTGGTCCGACGTCATGGTGGACTGGAGCCGAGTACGAAGCCGGACTGCGAGCAGAGGCTGGCTCAACTGAGTGATTTTGAGAAGAAGGTGACTGACCCGGCGATTGCGAATCGGGTCAAGAAGTTGCGGGAGTACTGGGAGCATATTCTCGCGCGAGATGAGCAGTCGCTGGCGAGATTCATGACGGCGCGGCATATGTCGGGGGTGTATTTTCTGGACGTCAATGACTTTCCTCGTGTGGGGGATGTGACGCGTTATTACACCAAGGAACGCGAGCAATACAGCGGGTCGATTGCGAACATCAAGTTTTTTCGGATGAAGAATGGTGTCTATGAAGAGGACATCAAGAGTGTCCACGTCGATAAGCTGAGATCGAAGACGCCGCTATTGTCGCCGCATGCGAAGCTGGCTGATGAGATTCGGGAAGCGGTGCGTTCGATTCGTATTCCTGACTGGGAGAAGAGCATGCAGGATCTTCTCACCAAGGTTTACACGACCGAGCAGATCGATCCGATTCTCAAGGGGCGGCTGGTGTATGACCTGCTTCAGGTCGCCAGTAACGGGAGTGTGTTTCTTGAGACGCATCTCAAGGAGTTCATTGATCGCTTTGATAATGACCGGTTTGATTTCAATGTCGACTGGACAGACCCTGCCAATGAGTTTGCGTCGACGCATCGCGAGTATGCGACGACGCTGCTCAAGGGGATGCCGCTCGAGACGATCGCTGCGAGATTTGCCGATGCTGAGCTGGATAAGAAGGCTTTTCTGAGCCAGCGGGAAGGGCTGTTCAGCGTGGTGGGGGCGATCCTGCCGGATCAGGAGCAGAAGCTGCAGCCGCAGTTTGCGGTCGATCCTGGTAAGCTGCGTGCCAGCGAGATTTTGATTCTTCGTCGTGCGGGCGAAGTCGATGAGTTACTGCCTGTTGGATCTGTGCAACAGGGATCGTTTCAACCCACTGCGACCAGCTTCGATACGCTGGGAGGCGTTCTGCTCTTGGCACGCCCGAAGGAGTCGACGCCATGACGGCTTCCAACACGTATTTCATTCGACTTCGCGGAGTGACGAAGGGGCCGTTGTCTGTGGAGAAGCTGAAGAAGCTGGCTCAGACGGGGCAGTTTACGCGTTCGCATCAGATCTCGACGGACGGGAAGAACTGGTCGGGAGCGGAGGAGTTCAAGGATTTGTTCCCGGTGCGGGCGGCGGCGCCGGTGAAGAGTGTGGGGGTGACGTTGTCGGCGCAGGTCACGAGCTCATCGTACTCGAATTCCAGTTCGGAGGAGACGACTTCCGCACCGAGGACGGAGGAGGTTCGCGAGTGGCAGTATGCGATCGGGCAGCAGCAGAATGGACCTGTGACTCTGGACGAACTACGTTTGATGTATGACGGGCGTCAGATTAAAGCCAACACGCTGATCTGGAAAAAGGGACTGCGAGACTGGATCGAACTGCGTCATGTGATCCCGCTGCCGAAGCAGGCGGGGGTGAGCGGGAAGATGGTGGCGTCGATAGTGGGCGTGGTTGCTGTGATCCTGCTGATGGGCGGTGTGACGTTTGCGCTGTTGAATGGTGACTCGGAGGAGACGACGACCGCGAGTACGAACGGGGCTGGTAACGCTGGTGTGGTGAATGCTCCTCAAGCCGCGCCACTTTCGAATGCTTTGTCGAATACGCTGTCCAGCGTGGCGGAGACGATTCCACCGGCACCAGCGAGCATGCCGGAGAGTTCGACCACGGTCATGGTGACGCCTGTGGAGGTCACGCCGGAGCAGAAGAATGCGCCGGTAGTTTCCAAGCCGATCGAGTCTTCGGATCTGACGAAGCCGGAGGTGAGTCGGGAGTATGATCAGGCGGTCGGGATTGTGATTTCGTACCTGGAGATTACTCAAGGGAACGGGACGAAGACGGAGTTGACGCTGGGGCATGGGACTGGGTTTCTGGTGAACAGCCAGGGGACGATGCTGACTAATAAGCATGTGATCGAGGATCACTCGCTGTGGGAGGCGGCGTCGGTGGCTGGTCGACGCGAGCGTTTGTATGACCTGCATTTGAGTCAGTTCACGGAACTGGTTGCACACGCAGACATCAGCGATGCCAAGAAAGCCGAGATTCTGAGTGAGACGAAGGACGAATTGAAAGTGATCGCGACGAACGTGGAGAAGATCACGCCGAAGCTGGTGGTCTATTTTGGGGATGAGCAGTTTGCAGCGGAGTTGGAGTATACCAGCCATCACTTTGATCTGGCGGTGTTGAAGACGCCTTGCAGGGATCGGAGCTTTTTCGCGTTGTCGCAGGAGAATCGTCAGCCGAAGTTGAGTGATGTGATGTCGCTGGGGTTTCCGGGGGTGTCGATGGCGCCGATCAGTGATGCGGCTCGGGATCTGCAGAAGAGCATTCAGGCGCGGTCGTCGTTTTTGTTTGGTGATCGCAGCTTTACGGATGCGTTCAAGGCGAGGAAGTTCGAGATGACGGCGACGCTGGGGGTGATCAACCTGGTGCAGGAAGAGGTGGAGGGGCTGTATAACGTCCAGCACTCGGCGACGATTCGACAGGGGAACTCGGGTGGGCCGCTGGTGTTGAGGTCGGGGGCGGACAATGGGGTTGTCTATGGAATCAATACGCTGGGGGTGAGAGATACACTGGCTTCGAGTAATGTCGCGTTTCCTGTGGCGCAGATGCGACGAGAGCTTGAAGGGGTGGCGAAGGTGACGGGGCTGGTGTGGAAGTAAGGGTGTTAACAGGGCTTTTCAAAGGGGATCGGGAACAATGTCTGATTCGATGATGAAGTTGCTGCGAGCGGTTCTTGTTCTATTGATGGTGGGTTTCTGCTGGTCGGCGGAGGTTGTGGCTGATGAGCTGTCGCCGGAGCTCAAGGAGTTAGCGGGGAAGCGGGTGCTGTGGCTGGGGGATAGTATTACGCATGCTGGAGGGTATGTTGCGGATGTGGAGTATTACCTGAGGACACGGGGGCCGGAGCTGGGGTTTGAGTTGATCAATGTCGGGCTGCCCAGTGAGACGGTTTCTGGATTGTCAGAGCCGAATCATGCGGACGGGAAATTTCCGCGGCCGGATCTGCATGAGCGGCTGGTGCGGGTGCTGGATCAGTCGAAGCCGGAGATCGTGTTTGCTTGTTATGGGATGAACTGTGGGATCTATCTCCCGCTGGATGAGGAGAGGTTCGGGGCGTACAAGGAGGGGCAGACGTGGCTGCATGAGGCTGCTGTGTCACGCGGGATTCGGATCATTCATGTCACGCCGCCTGTTTATGATGGGGGTGGGAAGGTGTCTGAGTATAGCTACGTGCTGGATGCGTATGCGAAATGGCTGCTGTCGCAGCGCGAGGATGCGGGTTGGGAAGTGCTTGATGTTCATTTTCCAATGGCGCGGTTTCTGGAAGAGCGGCGTCAGGCGGAGCCAGAGTTTGTCTTGCAGAAGGATGGGGTTCATCCGGGATCTCTGGGGCATTGGGTGATGGCGAAGGCGATTCTGCAGGGGATGGGGGCGAAGGATCTGGATGATGTTCGGTCGCAGGAGGATCTCACAAAGTCGCCGGCTGAAGGTGGGAAGCTGCTGGCGTTGTTTACGCAGCGACAGGAGTTGTTGCGCAATGCATGGCTGTCATCGACGGGGCATCTTCGTCCTGGGCTGTCGAAGGGGTTGCCGTTGGAGGAAGCGACTCTGAAGGCGAGTGAACTTAAGGGGCAGATTGATCTGTTGCTGAAGGGGTCTCCAATCTCGAAGAGCGAATCTGAGTGGAAAGGATTCCAGCGAATTGATTTCAAGCTGGGTGAGCGGAAAGCGCATCTTGTATTTCCAAAGAAGATGGCAGTCGGGCATCCGTGGATTTGGCGGACGGAGTTCTTTGGGGCGTTTGATATGGCGGATCAGATGTTATTGAAGGAGGGATGGGTTGTTGCCTACGTTGATATGCAGAATCTGTATGGGTCGCCGATTGCGATGGAGGTTATGGACCGGTTTCATGAGGTCGTGACGAAGGAGTTTGATTTAGCGGAGAAGGTTGTGCTGGAGGGATTCAGTCGAGGGGGGCTCTATGCATTCAACTGGGCGGCGCTGCGTCCCGAAAAAGTCGCGGCAATCTATGCGGATGCGCCGGTGCTTGATTTTAAGAGCTGGCCGGGAGGGAAAGGACGCGGGCCGGGGAATGCGAAGGACTGGGAGCGATGTCTGAAGGCTTATGGTCTGAGCGAAGAAGAGGCGATGGGCTACATGCTCAATCCCATTGACAATCTCAAGGCGCTCGCGGGGGCGAAGATTCCGATCATCATTGTAGCGGGTGATGCGGACAAGGTTGTACCAGTGGAAGAGAATACGCTGATTGTCGAGAAGCGGTACAAAGAACTGGGGGGTGAAATTCGGGTGATCTTGAAGCCGGGGGTTGATCATCATCCGCATAGTCTTGAGGATCCGACGCCGATTGTGGAGTTTTTGCAACAGCATCAGGGGCAGCGATAGGTGTCGGCGGGATGAGGTGTGTTGGTCCTTCATGAGAAATTCAAGGGAATCGCTGATTGAAAGCTGGAGTGATCGGAGATAGCATCAGTGGGAACATGGCGAATCTGAATATTCGCTCATAATTTTTGCTTACTGTGTTCACTCAAGATGTTCGCTTACAATGATGCTGCTCCTTTGGATGGGATTTTTCATGAAACGCTTGCCTGGTGCTTTGGGTATGGCTTTGCTGTTTGTGTCTGGTGGCTTTGCGGATGCTGCGCAGCCCCCTCAGCCTTCTGCGACGTCGGTGACGACGAGTCACTCGGCCTCTGCGATGGTGCTGGAAACCCGGGAGATTCAGGCATATTCGGAGGCGTTTGTCGCTGCCTTCAATGCGGGTGATGCTGCTGCGATTGGAGCCATGTGGACAGAGACGTCCGATTACACCGATGTGAACGGTGCAATTGTGTCGGGGCGAAAACTGATTGAAAAGCAGTATGCGGACTTCTTTGCCGCCAACCCCCAAGCTCGGATCGATGTTTTGATCGAGTCGATCAAACTGCTGAGTGATACGGCGGCGGTTGAAACAGGCAAATCCTTTTTGAAACTGGAGAATGGGTCGACATCGGGCTGCAAGTACACGGCGATTCATGTCAAAGTGAACGGAAAGTGGCTGATGTCGAGCGTGCGGGATGAAGCGCTGACGGTAACGCCAGCTGAGCAGGCGAGTGTCGATCTGGACTGGTTGATCGGGACATGGACGGCTGAAGAGCACGGGAACAAGATGGAGTCCGAATGTCGGTGGATTTCGGGCAAGCGGTTTGTCGAGCGGAACTATAGTGTGGCTCATGCTGACGGGACGAGCGGGTCGGGGGTTCAGGTGATTGGCTGGAACCCGGTGCAACGTCAGGTTGAATCGTGGAATTTCAATTCGGATGGGAGTGTTGCTCGTGGGGTGTGGATGCCGGTGGAAGGTGGATGGCGAGCAGAGTTTGTTGGTGTGACATCGGGGGGATTATCTACGCGATCGGTCAATGTGTTTCACAAGCTGGATGAGAACGCCTACTCGTGGCAGTCCGTGGGACGCGTTGTGGATGGAAAGACTGAGCCTGATACGCAGGAAGTCGTTGTCAGACGAGTTGTCAAGTAGTTCGTGTGCGTGTCGTTTTCCTCTTTCCTCTTCAACTTCAACTTGTGAGATTCTTTCATGAAACGTTTTCTTCTGACGGTCACGCTGGCGGCTGGTAGTTTCTGTGTCGGCAACAATTCTCTTTGCCTGGGACGTGGGTTTGGTGGCGGTGGTGGAATGGGTGGTGGCGGTATGGGCGGGTTTCACGGAGGTGGAGGTGGCGGTGGAGGATTCGGTGGGGGTATGGGGGGTGGTGGTGGATTTCATGCGCCGTCTGGTGGTATGGGAGGCGGTGGCTTTGGTGGCGGCGGTATGGGCGGGGGCGGGATGGGAGGCGGTGGAGGATTTAGTGGTGGCGGTATGGGTGGTGGTGGGATGAGTGGTGGTATGGGGGGCGCTGGAAACTTTCGAGGCGGGGGTGAAGGAGGTGCCGGTGGATTCGGTGGTGGTGGGTTGGGAGGGAATGGAATGGGACAAGGGGATCGCGGGTTAGGTGGCAACTCATTTGGTGGTGGAATGGGTGGTGCCGGTGGCGGAATTGGTGGGTTTGATCACTCGCGCGACGGGGCCGGGATGGGTGCTGGTCTGGGGGGTGGCGGGGGCATGCAGGATTCCTTTGGGGATCGATTTGGTGGACAGACGCCGTCACGAAGTTCGCTGAACAGCTTTCTCGGGATGCCGTCCGATGAAGGGATGCATAATCTTGGCGGGACGCAGTCCTGGTCGAATGGGAACTATGACGTCAATCACGGAAGTTACACTGGCCCTCGAGGCGGTGAGGCAGCAGGTTCGACAGTCAGCGGGCCGAACGGGAATACGGTTGGTCGCGGAGCTGCTGTGGGGCCGAATGGTGGTGCAGTCGCTGGGCGTGGGTTTGAAGGAGCGGATGGGGCTCGTGGCGGTCAGGCGATTGGGGTTGGACCTGATGGGCGCGTGGCGGGTGGATCGGCTGTGCGTGGTCCGGATGGATATGGAGCTGCGAGAGGGTTCGTCGCTGGGCCGAATGGCGTGGCGGGTGGATTCACTCGTGTGACGCCATCGGGGCGCTATTCCTGTGCGGCGGCGGTGAGAACGAACTACAACAGCTGGGGCGTTTACTCAGCGGGCTGGTATCGCAATTATCCGGGAGCCTGGTACGCAGCGGGCTGGGCGGCTGGTTATGCCTGGGCACCTTGTACGTGGGGATCGTTCGCGGCGTATTGCGATTATCCGATTTCGCAGCCGGTTTATTATGACTATGGCAACAACGTCACGTATCAGGACAACAGTGTCTATGTGAATGGTCAGAACGTCGGCACGACGGATCAGTATTATCAGCAGGCATCTGACATCGCTGCGGCGGGGGCTCAGGCGAGTGCTTCTCCTGACGCGGACTGGATGCCGCTGGGGGTGTTTGCACTATCGGCTGTTGATCAGCCAAGTGCGAATATCAGCGTGCAGCTGGCGGTCAATCATGATGGGGTGATCCGTGGCAATTACACGGATACGACAACCAATAAGACGAGTGTTGTGCAGGGATCTGTTGATAAGCAGACACAGCGCGCTGCCTTTACAGTGGGTGATGACCAGTCGACTGTCTATGAGACCGGTGTCTACAACCTGACAAAAGATGAAGCTCCGGTTTTGATTCATTACGGCAAAGATGGAACTCAGCAGGCGATGCTGGTTCGTCTGAAGAAATCGGACGATACGCAGAGCCAGAATTGATGGTAATCACTTCTGCGGAACGAGTTGCGTCTTGATCACTGCCAGGTGGAGAGTTCTCTGCCTGGCTTTTTTTGTGTGCTGAAAAGATTCGATGTGACACATTTCCGGATTTTTATGAAATGAGTGGCAAACTTCACGAGGCTGCTGGAATATAACCAGTGGTTGATGTGTTGTTTGTGTATCTGGAGTGCGGATGTCGACGTCGAATTCGAGCAAGCGGTTTCTCGCGTTACTGATGCAGTATCAGTTGCGTTTGACGTGCTTTGTGCGGGCGGCGATTCCCAATCGGCATGATGCGGATGATGTGACGCAAACCCTGGCTGCGACATTGTGGGAGAAGTTCGATCACTTTGAAGAGGGAAGCGACTTCGAGAAGTGGGCGATCAAGACAGCGCGGTTTACGATCCTGGCGTATTACCGGGACAAGAAGCGGTCGCGGGTCTGTTTCAGTGAGCCGCTGGTTGAGCAGGTGATGGATTCTGCCGAGACGGAATCGATCGATCTGGACGAGCGAGCGGATGCGTTGCGGCATTGCTTGAACAAGCTGCCGGTGGAGCATCGAGAGGCGTTTTCGTTACGATATGGGGATGAGTGCAGTAATCGGGATGCTGCTTTACGACTAGGAGTCGATGAGACGGCGCTATCGAAGCGGTTGAAGAAGATTCGAGGCATGTTGCTGACATGTGTCGAGAAACAGCTGGCGATGCCGGTGCGAGGAGTTTCTTATGATGTCTAATGAATCGCCATTGTCGGGAATTGAATTGCGGGAGAGGCTGATTGAGTTGTTCGATCTGGTGTCTCGTGATCAGTCGACGCCGGAAGCTGAGCGAGAATTATCTGCGTTGTTGGAGACGGACGAGGGACGTCGCGAGTATCTGTCGATCGTACATCAGGAAGTGTTGCTGGAGAATTATGATTCGGTGTTGTCGGATGATGCCTCGGGGGATGATCTCGATGTTCCTGTTGTTCCGCAGGAGGTTGCTGCGTCTTCGAATTCGAACTGGACTTTGCTGCTGGGGATGTTGTCGCTGGCGGTGGCGATGGTCGTTGCTGTCATGATTCTAATGAAGCCAGATTCGCAGGTGGTTGTTGTTGAGGACAGCCCGGTCAATGAGCCGGTCGTCCAGCCGAGTATGGTTGTGATGACTCAGGAAGCGGGGGCGGAATTTTTTGCTGAGCATACGCCGATGGCGGGTTCGGCGATGCGGATGGAGCACGAGTATTCGCTGGTGACGGGGCAAGTCGAGTTGAAGTTTGCCAGTGGGGCGACTGCGATTCTGGAAGCGCCGTGTATGTTCGAAGTTGCGTCGCGGGATTTGCTCAAGCTGACTTATGGAAACTGTTCCGTGCATGCTCCGCCGGGTGCGGAGGGGTTTCAGGTGTTGACGCCTGCTGCCAATGTGATTGACCTGGGGACGCGGTTTCATGTGCAGGTGACGGAGTTTGGTGACTCCAACGTGCAAGTGATTGAAGGGGAGGCGCAAGTTGTTCCTCATGATCAATCGAAGTCTGCTGAGCCTGTGTTGACGGGTGGGACAGCGATGCGGGTCGGGCGTCGTGCAGCAAAAGATGAGGAAGAGATTGCGTTCGATGATTCGAGTTATCGGCGCACCCTGCCCGATCGAGTGGTGGGTTTCACGACGAGCGGTCCCAATCGTGCCAGCCAGCTGGAGTCAATTTCAGTCCAGCGTGGCGGCGGGGTCATGAGGTATCAGGCTGGGGATCTCGTAGGCGCGGATGTTGTGTCGTTTTGTGAATCGGGATCTGAGAAGCTGGGGAATGGGAATCTGCTGGCGCCTTATGGGTATCAGGGGGATGGACATGAACTGGCGCTGCATGATTTGTCGCTGGTGACGGGGGTGGTGAATCCGGGTGGTTCGCGAACTCCGCAAGCGAGTGATCCAGTACTGCCTGCGACAGGTGTTGATCCGAGTTCGCATACACCGGGGATGTTGTTTCGCTTTCACAAGCCGATCGTGAATGGTCCTGGGCCTGATCTGGTTGTCTTCGATTTGCAGACGACGACGAACCCGCCGATGGGAGATGCGTTTCATTTGCTACCTGCGAAGTTCCGAGATGGGCTGAAGCCTCATACGGTGGGGCGCTATGACATTCAAATGACATCTTCTGCGGCTCATCGAGTCGACGAGTTTCTGTTGTTGACGAATCAGTTTCGGCCGAATTTGACCGTGCAAGATACGTTCAGTCATGACCTGACTCGCCATTACCCGGGACCACGATTCTGGGCGCTCGCGGTGGGGGTTGATTTGAGTGATCTTGGTTTTGGGCCTGGGGAGAGCGTTCAAGAACTGTTTTTGCAGGATGCGGGTGATGATGAGGATTTCGTGGACCCTGTGTTCGTCGGTGGTTTTCCAGCAGAAGCCTCTCATGGACCACAAATTTGAGTCCATGAGAGTTTGGTGACTGCTGACCTGAAGTCGATTCAATTTGAAGGTAGAAGCGCCGTGCCAGATTGCAGAGTTCTGATTTTGCTGATGTTTGTGTTCGTTGTGATGCCGGAGTCATTTGGCTTCGCACAGAACGATACTGACGTTGCTCCAGCTGCGGCGCTCGTAGGGCGGTGGTCGTTTGATGAGACGCCTGCGGGGGTCTGGTCGGGGAAGGAGCAGGTGGAAGGTGCGATGCTGGAGTCGCCGGCGTTTCCGACGTTTCAGGCGGGGAACAAGTCGGCGTTCTTCAATGGCAAGACATGGCTGTCGATTACAGAAGACAAGCATCCGGAGGCGAATTTTCGATTTGATGAGGGAGAGACGATTACGTTGGAGACCTGGGTCAGTGTCGATAGCGCCTCGGGGGGGGAGCATGCTTACCTGATCAGCAAGGGGCGTCGACGAGATCCGAAGTTCGAGCAGGAGAATCAGAATTATGCGCTGCGGGTGACGGAGCGCGATGGCATGGCGTACCCGAATTTTCTATTTCGCTCACGTGCCACGAAGGAGCAGCCTGCGGAATATCACCGCTGGACGGCGACCGAGGGCCTGATGGTGGGAAGCGGGTGGCATCATCTGGCGATCACTTACACGTTTGGGAAGGCGAACAGTCTGCATGCGTGGGTTGATGGCGAGGAAGTTGATGGCGTCTGGGATATGGGTGGTGCGACGTCGAGGCCGCCAGTGGTTGATGGGGACGCGCTGGTGATTGGTGCGCAAGGGACGCCGACGGCGACCAATGCGTTGACAGGGTGGCTGGATGATGTTCGCGT
Source organism: Lacunimicrobium album (assembly GCF_052161635.1). Lineage (GTDB taxonomy): Bacteria > Planctomycetota > Planctomycetia > Planctomycetales > Planctomycetaceae > SXPC01. Next base: position 2,078,797 of record NZ_CP197413.1, on the reverse strand, counting down.
TTATCGGGGTCAGGTGTCGACGGCGGAGATCCTGGCGCGTGCGGAGCGGATGCCGGCTCCGTCGCCGGTGGATGTGACGCGGTTGTCGACCGATTCGCTGTTGCTGCAGATTTGTGAGGAGGGGATTCCTCGTTCGGGTTGGCCGGTGATGCCGCCGCTGGCGAAGGAGGAGTATGAGGAGCCGCTGTTTCTGCTGACGTCGTTGCCGAGGAAGTATATCTCGACGGGGATTCGAGAGGATCGTCCGAATCCTTACGCGGTGCGATTGAGTGGGCGAGTGCATGTGTCATCGACGAGCAACAAGTTTTTGCTGCGGTCATTGATGCCGACGCGATTGTTTGTCGATGGGCAGATGGTGGCTTCCACGCCGTTCCGAACGAGTGAGAATGGTGGGCATGGGTTGAGTCATTTTGATCGGGCCTCGATCGGGCCGAGGACGCGCTTCCCTCGACCAGGTAACTATGAGAAGGAAGTCCAGCTGGATCTGACGCCGGGCGAGCATATCGTCACGCTGGAGATTCTGGTCGGTGGCTTTATGGGGAAACAGCCACGTCGTCCGGAGTTGGGGGAGACGCTGGTGGCGATCGCGCCGGTGGGGAGTTATGACTACCAGATTCTCGGGCCGATGACGCAGCGGCTGTCGTTACTGGATGAGCCGGTGGAGGTCGCCAATGAGCAGCAACAGAGGCTGAATCAGCAGCGTGATGCTCAGGCACGTCGGGCGTGTCGTGATGCAGAAGCAGGAGCGTGGGAGCAGCGACGTGCGTTTGCGAAGGGATGGTTGAAACAGGTTGATCAGATTGCTGTGCCAGAGTTGCCGACGGGGTTTCCTGCGTTCAATGAGATCGATCACTTCCTGGCGGACAAGATGGCGAAGGCTCGTTCGCAGTATCAGGCATCAAATGGGAGTGTCTCGTTTCATGACAAGATTCTGCCGGTACTTGAGACGAAGTGTTATGGGTGTCACTTCGGTAAGAAGGGGGAAGGCGGGTTGAACCTGGCGACGCTGGCGAGCGCGGTCAAGGGGGGCGATTCGGAGTTGTCTGCGGTGCGGCCGGGCAAGCCCGATGAAAGTGAACTGCTGCGACGAATCCTGAGTCATGACAAATCGGAAGCGATGCCGCCGAATGGGGATCGTTTGACGGAGCAGGAGATCGCGGACGTCTCGGCATGGATCAAAGCGGGCGCGATCTGGCCGGATTTGCCACCTGAGGATGTGACGCTGACGGAGTTGAGTGATGATCTGACGTTCTTGCGACGACTGGCGCTGGATACGGTCGGAGTCGTGCCGACGCGCGGGGAGATTGATTGGTTTCTGAATGAGCCACCTGATAAGCGACGCGAGAAGGCGATCGACCGATATCTGGATGATCCACGCTGGGCGGATCACTGGACGGGGTATTGGCAGGATGTCCTTGCGGAGAATCCGAATATTCTCAACCCGACGTTGAATAATACCGGGCCGTTTCGCTGGTGGATTTATGAGTCGATGCTGGATAACAAGCCGCTCGACATGATGTTTACGGAGCTGGTCAACATGCGAGGGAGCCAGCGAGATGGCGGGCCGGCGGGGTTTGCGGTTGCGTCACAGAATGATGCACCGATGGCAACCAAGGCGACGATCATCAGCACGGCGCTGCTGGGAGTCGAGATGAAATGTGCACGTTGTCATGATGCTCCTTATCATGATTCGACGCAGAAGGATTTGTTCGCGCTGGGAGCGATGCTCGGAGAGAGTCCGCAGGTCATTCCCAAGACATCGTCAGTTGGCGCGGATAAATTGACGGCGGGGGGACGGACGCCTTTGATTACTGTGACCGTGAAGGCGGGGACTTCGATTGAGCCGGAGTGGCCGTTTGAGGAGTTCTGTCCAAAGGGGAGCGTGGATTCCTTCTGTTCGACTGAAGCGTCGTCTCGGGAGAAGCTGGCGGCGTATCTGACGTCGCCAACGAACGAACGCTTTGCTCAAGTCATGGCGAACCGGATCTGGCGTCGCTTGATGGGGCGTGGGATTGTTGAGCCGGTGGATGACTGGGAAAAGGGAACGCCGACGCATCCGGAACTTCTGCAGTGGCTGGGGCGGGCGTTAGTTGCTGATGGGTATGATGCGAAGAAGTTTGCGAGGCGAATTCTGTCGAGTCATGCGTGGCAGCGTGCGTCTCGGGCAGATGCGAAGAGTAACAGTCTGTTGGTAACTGCTCCGGTGCGGAGACGCCTGACGGCTGAGCAGGTGGTTGATTCATTATTCTCGGCTTCGTCGTTACCGATGAATGTCGAGCGGATCAGTCTTGATCTGGATGGCGGGCGTGCATGGCATAACTCAGTTGACCTGGGGACAGCGACGCGGGCCTGGATGTTGGCTTCGACATCGAATGAGCGAGATCGGCCGAGCTTGTCTCTGCCGAGGGTGCAGGCGGTTGTGGATGTGCTGGAAGCATTCGGGTGGCGCTCGGTGAGACAGGACGCCGTGACGATTCGTACGGAAGATCCGAATCCAATTCAGCCGGCGATTCTAGCAAACGGGATTGTGGGGACCTGGTTGACCCGAGCGAGCGATCAGCATGGCATGACGAAGGTGGCTGTTGAGGCGACGTCAGTCGATGGGTTGATTGATGAACTCTTCTTGACTTACCTGACACGCAAGCCGACGTTGCAGGAGAGAGAACAATTTACTGCCCTGCTCTCCCCCTCGTTCGATCAGCGTCTGACGGGGACTGGACCTGCGAAACGTCCGGCGCGCTCTGCGGAACCGCCGATGTATGTGTCGTGGTCGAATCACCTCGTGCCTGAGGCGAATACGATGAAACTCGCTGAGGAAGTTGCTGCTCGCAAGGGGGATGCTCCAACGCAGCAGCTGACTTCAGAATGGCGTCTTCGTTACGAGGACGCGTTGTGGACATTGATCAATTCTCCCGAATTCATTTACAGACCATGAAAGATCTCATGATTAATTCCATTGAACGTCGCGATTTTCTCAAAGGTTCGCTGGCTGCGACTGCAGCCGCGATGATTGGCGGGACTGCGACGGGGCTGCGCGCCTCCGGAGTCGAGAAGGTTCCGCTGGGGAAAGCAGATCACTGCATCATGATCTGGCTGGGGGGCGGGATGGCGCAGATCGACACGTTCGATCCGAAAGCTGTCGGTGATGCCAAGGAGCGGAAGGCAGGGGCGTATTACCCCTCGATTCCCACGGCTGTGCAGGGAGTCGAGTTTTGCGAGCATCTGAAGAAGACGGCGAATGTTGCAGACCGTTTGACCGTTGTGCGAACAGTCAATCATCCCGAGATTGATGAGCATGCGGCAGCGACGAATCGAGTTCATACGGGGCGTCCGACGAGCGGGAATATCATCTACCCGAGTATCGGGTCGATTGTCTCGCATCAACGCGGAGCGGCGGGAGATGGGGTGCCGGGTTATGTGTTGATGGGTTATCCCTCGGCGTCGCGCGGACCTGGGTTCCTGGGGGCGAAATACAATCCGATTTATCTTTTGGATACGAAGTCGGGACCGGCTGGGTTTACGCATCCTGATGATGTCACTCACGAACGTCTGGAACGTCGTCAGCAGATGCTGAATACGATGCGGAAGCAGGCAGGCGGCTCGGCCGCGATTGCCAATTATGATCAGGTTGTTGCGGAGAGTCAGCGACTTTCGGGACCGCAGTTTATGTCTGCCTTTGATCTGGAGAAGGAGCCCGCATCGCTGCGAAATGAATACGGGGGAGAGTTTGGGCAGCGATGTTTGCTGTCACGACGATTGATCGAGCGTGGAGTTCGATTCATTGAAGTTTCCCACAACTTGAATTTCCTGAATGGGACCGGCTGGGACACACACAACGAAGGCCAGGTCAATCAGCACCTGCTCATTCAGGAACTCGATACGGCCTTCTCGGCGTTAGTTGCAGATCTTGAAGAGAAGAAACTCTTCGACCGCACCTTGATCGTGATTGCGACTGAGTTTGGCCGTCCACCAGAGTTTGATGGAGGGGGAGGTCGTGGTCACCAGGGATCCGCGTTTAGCATGGTGCTGGCTGGTGGCGGATTGAAGCATGTCGGAGCGTATGGAGTGACCGACGAGAAGGCGAAGAAGATTGTTGAGAAGCCTGTCCCGGTTGCGGACTTCCATGCGACGGTGCATGCGACGCTGGGAGTCGATCCGACAGCGGTGCTTTATGATGCGTCGCGACCGGTGCCGATTACGGATGAGGGTAAAGTGGTGGGGAGTTTGTTTGGGTAGGGGAAGTGAGCCAGCGGGAGATCTGGCTGTAGGTTGATAGAGGCAATGGGAGCGAACACATGCCTAGAGCTCACCCTCATCCGCCCTTCGGGCACCTTCTCCCCTCAAGGGAGAAGGAACAGAAGGCGGCTCCCCTCAAGGGAGAAAGGACGGAGGGAGAGGTCTGGAGGAACCGTCGTTGACACTTGCTGGAAGGACGCGCTAGAATTCTTGCTGATCTACTTTTGCTCACGGACAAGGATGTCGCGTCATGTCGAATCAGGAACTTCTCAAACTTGCTATCGAGGCTGCGCACGCGGCGGGGCGTGTTATCATTGAGAAGCGATCGAGCTTTTCTGTGCTGGCCAGTCAGGGAAAAGATCTGAAGTCGGAAGCAGATCTGGCGTCGGAGAAGGCGATCTTTTCGTTTCTGGATACAACGGGGATCCCTTCGTTGTCGGAAGAGTCACGAGCGGATACGAAGATCATCGAGAAGGGGCGGATGTGGATCGTTGATCCTCTGGACGGGACGGTGAACTTTACTCGCGGGCTGCCGTTGTTCTGTGTCTCGATTGGATTGTGGGAAGATGGCAAGCCGTTGCTGGGGGTCATTTATGAGCCGGTGACGAATCAGACATTTGCTGGGCTGGTTGGTGAAGGGGCGACGTTGAATGGGAGTCCCGTCAGGACGGCAGAGATTTCCGATCCTGGGCAGGCGGTGTTGTGTACGGGCTTTCCGACGGGGCGTTCTTACGACCAAGAGGATCTGGTTCGGTTTGTGAAGAGCGTGCAGAAGTTTAAGAAGGTGCGACTGCTGGGCTCAGCTGCGCTTTGCTTAGCGTATATTTCAGCAGGGCTTGTTGATGCTTATTGCGAAGAAGATATCTGGCTGTGGGATGTCGCGGCGGGGCTGGCGATCATCGCGGCAGCGGGAGGAAGTGTTCAATATGGGCCCTGGAGCGGGCAGTTGAAGAGTCGTGTCATTGCGACAAATGGGTCAATTGCGGCGTCTCAACTGGCAGGCTGAGACGTTGATTTTTTGCATCAAAATATCGTCACTTGAGAGCTGTTGCATGCAAGAATCTCGTTGTGATTTGTGATGAACGGCTGAATTTGGATTGGTGATCAATATGCGTTGATGCAAAGGCGTTTTCTCGCCAGAAAATTATTTTGGGTGGCTTACTTTGTCTGGTATTTGCTCTCCATATCCGCTTGACTAACGTCGTTAGTTAAATTGGCTGAACAAGGCTTACATTTCCGGCTGGAAACTTGTCGGCTCTTTCTTTGTTTTTAATCGGAGTCGTCCATGAAGGTCGCGATCTTAGGTCTCGGGTACGTTGGTTTAACAGGCGCAGCATGTCTCTTAAAAGAAGGTCGGACGGTTGTCGGAATCGACGTCAGCCAGTCCAAGGTTGATGATCTCAATAAAGGTCTTTGTCCGATTTTCGAGCCTGGTCTTCAGGAGCTCCTGAGCGAAGGTATCAAGCAGGGACGCTTTAAGGTTGCGACTGCGATTGGAAATCTGCTGGAAGATTGCGATATCGCCATGATCTGCGTTGGAACTCCGAGTGCAGCGGATGGTGCGCACAACATGGGTTACATCGCGGAAGTCTCTCGTCAGATCGCGATCAGTGTCAAGAAAGAACGCAGCAAAGTTCTGACAGTGGCATTCCGAAGTACCGTTCAGCCGGGCACGATCGATAAGCTGATCAAGCCGATTTTTGAAACACATCTGGGCAAAAACCTGGGTCCGATCGAACTCGTTTACAATCCTGAGTTTCTGCGTGAATCGACCGCGATTGCGGATTACTTCTCGCCTCCGCGTATTGTCGTGGGAACGAAAGATGGCAATCCCAGTGCGAACATGGATGCCCTTTACGAAAAACTGGATGCTCCACGCTTCAACGTCAAATACAAAGAAGCAGAGATTACCAAGCTCGTCGATAACAGCTTCCATGCGGTCAAGATCGCGTTTGCGAACGAAATCGGCCGTATCTGCTATAAGCAGGGAATCAGTGCTCGTGAGGTTCATAAGATCTTCATTGCAGACACCAAGCTGAATATCTCGCCTTACTACACTCGTCCTGGCTCGGCGTTCGGTGGTTCTTGCCTGCCGAAAGATGTTCGTGCCCTGACTTACCTGTCGAATCAATCGGATGCTTATACCTTCCTGGTTGACTCACTGAATCGAACGAATGCGGCTCACAAGCAGTTCACCTACCATTATTCGATCGAAGGTCTGCAGCCTGGCGCGAGCATCCTGATGAACGGCGTGTCCTTCAAGGCCAATAGCGACGATCTTCGCGAGAGTCCTTATCTGGATCTGGCTGCTTCGCTGCTCAACAACGGCTTCAAGCTGCAGATTTACGATCCATTTGTCAAACCCGAGAACTTCGTCGGTCAGAACCTGAGCTATGCGTTCTCGCATCTTCCGGGACTGTCGGAATTGATCGTCAGTGAAGAGATCGTGAAATCCAACAAGTACGATCGACTTGTTGATGTCCGCGGAAGTGGTCCGACACCATTCATGAATGTTGGATCTGTCGTCAACGTCAATACGATCCCATAGTCAAAAGATGTGATCATCATGAGGCGAGACAATTTACTTTGTCTCGCCTTTTTTTATGGTCATTTGCGAACTTCAGGTCAGGGAGCACTGTTTTACTTTGAGCAGTTTGGACGGCGTTGGGTTGCGCAGTCTTTGTAGAGGAATCGAGTTCTCCAGATTTGATTTGAACCGTTTCATTTGTGTGACAAAACGAAAAAGGCTCGCCGCAAAAAAATGCGGCGAGCCTTTTGGATAGGATGATGTCGTTATCTGTCTGGACTAGATAGACGCGTGTTGAGCCTTGGCGGTTTCCTGACTATTGACTGCTGTGGGCTGAGTCGCTGGAACAAAGCCTGGTTCAAGTAAACGTCGGTAGAAGTTGATCAAAATTGGTTCGCTTTTCTCCCAATTCAATTCCGATTCAAAGCGTTGGCGGCCTAAGAGGGACATTTCTTTCCTCTTTTCTTCATCGGCAAGTAAGGTACGAATGGCGTCGCCAAACGCTTCTTCGTTGTTGTCACTGACGAAGACAGCGGCATCTCCAGCGCTGATAATTGATTCTTTCAAATCAAAGCTGACGATCGGTAAACCCATCGCCTGATATTCGACGACTTTGTTCATCGTGCAGTAGTTGTTCAAAGGATCTTTCGGATCTGGAGCGAGTGCCACGTCTCCGGTGCAAAGGATCTGTTGAAGCTGCAGATCTGGAACGTATCCGGTGAACTCGACATATTTGTTGAGATGAAGGTCGCTGACCATCTTGATCAGATCGTTCTTCGCGTCACCTTGTCCAACAAAGATGAAATACGTATCGTTCATGCCTTTATCGACAGCCGACTTGATTGCTCGGAGTGCGTAGTCGACTCCATCCTGGACACCCATGACGCCGACGTAAACGCCGAGGTATTTGAATCCCTTTTTCAAGGATTCATCAGGAGGGACTCGAACGAACTTCGACTTTCTCGGAGCGCTGCGAACGATCGCGACGTCTTCTGGCTTCTTCCCGCCACGCCCCAGCGCGACTTGTCGATAGCTCTCATTGGTCGCGATGACGGCATCAGCTGTCTCGAACTGCTTCTTCTCCATCCACATCAGGCCGCGATGCAGGAGATCCTGTCGGGCATACTTGGATTCATACAGTTCCGGGCAGAGATCGTGATGGTCAAAAACGAATTTAACGCCATGCTTTTTGTATTTGCGACCAATCCACCAAAACGTGTCAGGGGGATTGCATGTCTGTATGGCGTCAAAGCGATCTTTCTTCCAGATCTGGCTGACGAGTTTCTGGGTCTGGCGCAGGCAGTACCAGAACTCATAGATGAAGCTGAGCTTTGACTGTGTGGCTGGCGGAGGTGGGTAACGATAGACAGCAATGCCATCGATGATACGGTTTGGATTCTCCTTGTCATCATCGGGACAAGGAGAGATGACGCTGACTTTAAAGCCTGCGTCTCTTAATGTGGTTGCTTCCATCCAGACGCGACGATCGCGCGGGACTGGCAGGTTTTCAACTAAGATGAGTATGTGTTTCAAGGTAGATCCAGTTCTTCTAAAATTCGCTCAAAAAAATTGAGATGAGCGCGGAGGGGCATCCACTAGCTTTGCGAAACAGTGGATGAATTTTCGACAGGTTCTGGTGTGATGACGGCAACTTCCTTGGACGCATGTGATCCAAACTTTCGTCTCAGATTCACAAGTGGCATTTCGACCAGGAAGTACGACATGCAAGACGTTACAATGGTTAGTACCGTCGCCAGGAGCACAAACGAAGGAGAGCCGACTTCAAAGTTCCGTTTGGCGATTTCAATACAGAACATGTGCCAGAGATAGATGGAGTAACTGATACGCCCAATGAACTTCAAGGATGGGTATTCGAGAATCTGGGCGACCCAGCGATGATTACTGGTGTAGATCAGCTGGAAGATGACAATTGCTACGCATAATTGCTCAAGTGTGTAACGTATGCACTCTTGAAAGAATGGATCACGATACGCAAGTGTGGCGACGATTCCTGCAGTTGCCCCCCAGAACATCCAGGGAGCGCCAATCGCCTTTTTTAGAACAGGCATAGGAACGTGCTCTGCGAGAAGGGCGATGCAGCATCCGGTCAAAATTGAATCAAGTCGAGCCTCCGTCGCGAAGTAGTTATAAACTTCGGGGTATGGAACAAGATCCCAGTAGATGATGCGAAGGAAAAGCGGGACTGCCGTCAGTACGAGCATGGCATACATTGCTTTTCGCGAGTGAACTCCCAGGAAAATCAAGGCAGCTGGGTAGAGCAAGTAGAAGTGCTCTTCAATCGACAAAGACCAGGTGATTCCCCAATAGCTTTGCGGATAGCCGTCATTGAGCAATGCAGAGGCATAACGGTAGTAGTTCTTGTAATAAAGCAAGGCCGAAGTGTATTCAGAGAATGGGATCGTTCGTCCCCATGCCTGATAGAACAATGTTGTGATGAAAACCATGACAACAAATGCTGGCATGAGGCGAATAAACCGACGCATGTAAAATGCGCCGAGGTCAATTCTTCCTATCTTTGCTTTTTCAGCCAGAAGCAGGCGAGTAATCAGTGTGCCGCTGATTAAGAAGAAGACAGTGACACCGAAACCACCCGGAATGAGATTCGTCAGGTGCAGGTGTGCAATATAGACAAGTAGAACAGCAATGCACCGCAATCCATCGAAGCACGGGATATAACCGAACTTTGCGTTTGGACTGATTGGCTGGATAGAATCTTTCATATTATTCCTCCCACGTATCGCTGTAAGCTGGCTGAGTTGGATGACGAACGAAGAGCATGACAGCCAGCATGTAAAAAATCATGGCAGCGTAAGCAATCTTGGGATACCCTTTGACTGCCAGTCCAATGAAATAGACAGTAAATAGAACGCTGTTTCCGATCGTGACAAAGTTCGGATTTGTGTACGCAGTCCGCCAAAGGAAGCTGATTAGCGCCCCGAAAATCAAAAAGATGGGAAACAAGTAGGGCCGTTCAAAGGCTATCGTAATCCCGCCGACTAAAGAAACGGTCAGACTACTGGTTTCGTTATTATTCACCACACGACCGAGGATTTGTCCGAATGTCAAAGACTGGTTAGGCAGAATGGTGTAAAGGTCTTGAAAGAAAGCACGAGGTGGATTGAAGAAGTCGTAAATCTGTCCTCTTCGTTCACAAGCAACCTGAGCGACTCCCAGGCCTTCACGTGCGTAAAGGTGAAGAGGGACAAGCGGGGTGATGTACTCCGAAGCGACGAGTTTATGTTCCGATATGCTTCCTGCGACATCCAGACCTGTTCCATTCTCACTGCGGTAGACAAAGACAAGTCCGAGAAACATGAGAATGCCGGTGATCCCAGCGGTGGTCATTGTACGAAACGGATAGTTGGTCGATGTGCAAAGCCCCATGAGCATCTTGCCCCAGATCGCAATGGCGAGCAAAAAGACGAAGAAGTTTCTATAGCCGGCGACGAGGACACTCAGGGCGCTGATTGGTAACACTAGCAGTGTGAACTTTGAACGTGGTTTACCGGCATTCGCCAGGTAGGCCCATGCAAACAGCTGAGATTCGATAACAATGTTTTCGATAGCACTCACGCCGAAGCGAGCTTCAGGGCTGAAAATACTTGGTCCAAACCGGGCAAGTAACAAGCCGGCCACGCCGATTGAAAGAAAGACATTCGCTTTGAGCAGGAGAGTGAATTGTTCGGCTGAGATGATTCGAAACGGGTTATTTTGTAAGCCGGGTAAGCGGATTTTTCCAAGGAGTATTCCGCATACAAACCCTGAAATTGCCAGACAGATATTAATTAGCCAGTACTCACGATCTAGATAGTCACGGTACTGCGATAACGGCAGAAGGCCGATAAAGGAGTAACTCATCAAGAATAAGAGGGCTGCGTAAGGTGGTTTGACCAACAATGAAAATATGTTGTAAGGGAGCGATAGTAGTATGAAGCCGATGAAACAGGCGAATGCGATACTGGAAAGAACACATTTGATCACGACAGAATTCACCAGCATTGTGGCCAGCCAGCAACTGGCTGTTGCAATACTGAGCAAGATGGTCAGCGAGACTTGAGTCTTGCTGGAGTCAAGTGACTGCATCAGGCTGGATTGGTGGTGTGCGCGTTGCATAGAGAACATTGCTCGGAAAGATGATTGGTTGCCTGACGACTCTGTTATCCGCGTTGCGGAGCAATTCAAGTCTCGGGTGGCTGTGTAGGTTGGATGCTTTAGTGTGTTGCCAGGCTTGTTTCAAGTACTGGAGCGGGAGCCATGAGGTCTTTCAAGTGCTTTGCACGGTCTCCGTGGAGTAAATGGTTACCAGGGACGTCTTTGGTAACGATACTTCCGGCGGCGATGACGGCATTATCTCCGATGTTCACCCCGGGCATGATGAGGACATTCGCCGCGATCCAGACGTTTGAGCCAATCGAGACGGGCTTTCTGTCGTAACCTTGAGAGGAGATCAGTCCTTCCCCACGGAAGCGGTGATTCTGGGAGTAGATCAGGACATTAGGCCCGATCAAGGTGTTGTCGCCGATGGACACTTTTCCGCCCGCGTTAATGTTGCAATTTCGATTAATCTCAACATTCTCGCCTAAGGTAAGAAGAGAGGGTCGCTCGATGACCACCCCTTCCTTAATCCGGATTCCCCGCTTTTTTTTGCATGGTGTCAGCTTTGATCGTAGCCAAATGCCAATTTCGCCTGGGATACAACGCAGTATCCATGCAATCCAGTACATCAACTCGACGTATAATGATTTCATTCTGGGTCGGGCCTGCCCTATATGCTCTGGATAGGTGTATTTATTGCAGCGTGATTTGCATGACTATTAACCGCTTTGAAGACTTCTACATGGAAGATGACCAGGCGAGAGATCCAAAGCATTACCAGGGTTATCAACATCACGGTCAGGTTGACGGGTAAAATCGCTAACAGACCAAGATACAAGCCCACCAGGGATAGATTGATAACATTTGCTCTCCAGATGGCGTTTGCTGATCCAATTGCTCCAAAGGCAGACGAGTAAATTGAGTAGAGTAAGCTGAGCCCACCAACGAGGCCGTAAATGAGCACCAGGTTGATTGGCAAAACAAACTTCGGATGATAGGTCTGCAGGAAATGATTCGAAGCCATTGTCGCAAGCACGATCAGGACGACCCCGGCGATGGAACAGGCAGCACATCGGTAAAGATCTTTCAGGAGTGCTGCTTTTGTGAGATGACGACGATAATGAGGCATGCGAAAGAATGTTACTTGACCTGCAATCAGAAAAAACGGGTAGCACACGAGTGAAGCAACAAAAAACAGATTTCCGACGGTTTCGAGATCGAAGTAGGCGATTGCAGCGATTCGATCGAAATTGCGCATGAGAGCGATGGCAAATAAAGAACCAAAAAAGCCACCGGTCAGTGACAAGAAGCTTGCCGTTGACATTTTCCGCTCGGAGATGGGTGTCGTTGATTGGCGGTACAAGAGAAAGAGAACGATCGAGCCCACGAGGCTGGGAAGAGTCAAAAACATAACCAGCCAGGGAATGCTCAGTGTAAAAGTCTGTGATTCAGGCGTTGCATTCACTGGCAGCATCGAAAAAAGAACGTATGCCAGTGTGCAATAACGCCAGAGCTGCATGATTGTCTGGGAGGCAACAAAATACTCCCACGCTCTCAAATATGATGAAGCCATCATTGAAAGCTGAATTGAGAGAACCAGCGGAATCAGCAGCCAGAAATGTTCAGGGAGAAAGTATGATGACATTCCCCATGCGATAGGAAGTGTTGAAAGAAGAACTCCCATGTTGCTGATGGTTGCCAGATCATCGGGAATCTCCAGACGCTTCGATCGAGTGTCAATCAGCCTTAAAATGCCTTGATTGAATCCCATGCAGCCAAACGACCACACCATTTGTATGATTGTAATGACGGCTGCAAATAGGCCTAAATCTTCCGGAGAATAACTTCGGCGCGCAAGAATGGTCGCGAGCACAACGGACGCGGCTCCAGTCAGCGTCAGCAGCATGCTGATCGCTTTATTGCTGAAAACGAGACGAGTAACTCTGCTTGTCATCCTTGCTGCAGGCGACGTTGTATCAATCGACATTGGAGGTCCCTGCAATTCCACATTTCATTTGAAACGCTTGTGCTTGTTCACTCCAGCGCTGGAAACGCTCTTGTCGCAGTTCGAGACTTTCTTTTCTTAGCTGATCCCGTATGGGAGAGGCAGCCTGTACTGCCGCTGAAATACCTGCAGCGGTATGTGATTCGACGTAGACTGCACCCTTATGAAATAAGCGACGGGTTGTGTTTGTACCGGACAGAACCATTGGACGTCCTGCCCCGACGGCCTCATTGGCCACACTCATTTGAATGCCTTCAACAGTTGTCAGTCCGACAATAATTGTGGCATGTTGAAGGACGTTGTCGTAATCCTGCTTACTTAGAAATCCCGTGAACTTCACGTTGGAGGGGGCTGTTGAACGGAGAGGTGAACGAGATCCTTTTTCGCCAGTTAGGAGAATGTCAAACTCTGGCAGCAACGTCCCCATGGCGACAATTTCTTCCAGTGGTTCATCTGGCTTCCAGGCCAAAGGAACTAACAGAGAAAGGCGACCGGACGAGAGTGATTCTTTGAGAACTGGGGAATGAAATTCTGGCGAGATTGTGGGCTTGACAACTGTGGGGCGAGTTTCCAGGACAATCGCCTTAGGAATTGGAAACGCGAGTCCTTCCAGTTGTGCGTAGATGTCGTGATTATGTACCAGAAAGTTATCAACGAGTTTTAAGGATGCCTTCGCGCCTGGTGCATCGAGCCATGGTTCCCTGAACACAACATTGTGGCAATCGGCAATGATGCGAGGGCGGCGTAAGCACAGAAGCATCCCCAGATAAGATGCAATGATTGTTAGAAAAGGAGGATTTTGGGCAATGCAAACGACGGGACGTCGAAGAATGATCACCCCGATTGTTTCAAAGAACTTGCAAAAGTACTCGAAGACTTTTGCGGCTAGATTGAGGATGCGATGACTACTTTTGAACTGAATTCCGTTGACGAAACGGAGTTGAAATCCAAGAGTCTCGCACATGTTCGATGCTCGACGTTGCTGGCGTGCCCAGACAATCATCAAAACATCATTGGCAGCCACTTTTGCCGTCTTGGAGGCAGAAGCAGGACTAACAAGAGGAGGCGAGAAAGAAGTACCGTCGGAAGCCATAAGCATTTTGCCTTTGAGTCATCGTGACCGCCACTGATCCTAAAAAGGTGTCACGACGCGAGTCAATTCAAAATGCGCAAGACAAGTGATTTATTCCAACATTAGCGATTGACGCAACCCTATATATCAAAATGTGTTGAAATCGGAACTGCCTTTCGTGCAGAGACAACTCGCCATTATTGTTCTGAGCGAATTCCCCCGATCACGCCAGCCATCCAAAGCGATTCGAAGCCGAAGTCGTAGGACATCCATACACTCAAGAGCATCATCGCCAAAGTCAGGTAAGTGGAGGCGAAACTGATCGCCATCGTTGACCAGTAGCGATCCCGTCGCAAGCTCAAGCCAGTACCGATCGCGGTCAGGAGAAAGATGACGTAAGCGATGAGACCAATCAGACCGAAACGCAGGCCAAGGAGGATGTATGCATTGTCGATCCAGCGGAACATATACAACGTATCCGCATTTTTTGGGCGTTTAGGAACGTCGACTGGAAATTCTGAGGTCGCTTGCGTGCCGTATCCGAGCAATCCGCCGTCCTGGAGGGCCGGCCAATAGACGCGGTACAGCCAGAATCGGGTCATCAGGCTACTGATGGGGACTTTTTCGTCTCCGATGTAGACCTGTTTGAATTCATCACCAGCGGCAGCAGCTGCATCTTTGGTGAAGTCGACAGGTGACTGAAACATGAGAACGAGGACTGCGATCGCGGCCAGTCCAGCCAGCCAGCGTGCCCAGACAAATTTTACGGCCAGGGCAAAAACCGGAACCGCGATGAATGCCAGTATGGGTGAACGTGAGACTGTTGAAATGCTGCCGAGGAACGCAATCAAGAGGACAGTCCCTGCAATTGTTCGGGCAGATACGTTCTCGGTGGCTCGCCAGAGGTAAATTGGCCAGGGAAGCAGGACGACCAGCTGCATGGCATAAAAGATCGGGTGGATGGTGTTTCCGTAGGCTCGCTTGAGACCATAGCGCATTGCATCGCGAGGGAACTGACCGCTGCGGTTTCCAAACACGACTTCCCAGACATTTGTTTTCGTCGCTACTTCAATGATCGCTCCGATGCTGAGCAAAACCAGGAGCGTACAAACGGCCCAGCCGAGGATGACGGGATTTTCATTTCTGCGCAACGCGTAACGTCCGCAGACGTAAGGTAGAGCCCATTCGCCGTAGCCGCGAAGTCCAGCCAGCCAGCCGACTCCGTAGTAATAGTCAGTGATGGTATGAGCGACGACCAGGCCCGCCACGGCGAAATCGAGCGGTATGATCGGTGATTTGATTCGCCAGGGATAACGAAGTGCATAGGTACCAATGGCGATGGCGGAGACTGCCGTGCGAACGGTGAACGGCAGGCCTGCGAGTGGATATTCCAGCCAGTCTGGAAAGAGGCAACTGGCGACCACGGCGATTCCAAGGCCGGTCTCCGCTCCCTTCCAGAAAGCGAATCCTAATCCGATGACCAGACTAAAAACGACACTGACCAGCCAACCCGTCTGTGGATCCAGCATTCCAGTCATGACTCCAAATGATGAAAGTTTGTCCGAATTCGACATCGCGATGGTAGCGATCGGGCGTGACTCTTTTCTCTCTCAAACGCAGAAAAATTTTCTTTTCAGGGGCATCTCTTCAGCGTCGGCATGCCTCATGCGTCCATACTGCAAAATGTTAGCTGAATACATTTTCGGGCGCAGAACGGTGAAGATGATTGGACAGGGGGCGGTTCGTTAGCTAACGTGGAATCTATCAAAATTTCACACGCGAAGGTGGCATGTCCCGGCACCTGCGACCAGTATCTCTGATGAGACTCAGAAGGATAAGATCATGTCCGTAGATAACACGTTCTCGACGTCGCGACGACAGTTTCTAGCCACGACAGGTGTGACTGCTGGTGCCCTCATGGCTGCCAGCAACCTGTCTGCTTCTGTCTATGCTGGCGAAGATAACACAATTCAGGTAGCGCTCGTTGGTTGCGGTGGCCGTGGGACGGGGGCTGCTCTTAACTCGCTGTCGGTTAAGAATGGAAATCTCAAGCTGGTGGCGATGGGCGATGTTTTCCCGAACAACATCGACAGCGCACACAACGCTCTTAAAGGCAAAAAAGAAGTCGCTGAGATGATCGATGTGCCCGACGAGCGTCGCTTCGTCGGTTTCGATGCCTACAAGAGCTGCATGGATTGCCTCAAGCCAGGTGACATTGTCATTCTTGCGACTCCTCCGGGATTCCGCTGGGTTCACTATACCTATGCGATCGAAAAAGGCCTGAACGTTTTCATGGAGAAACCAGTCACGATCGACGCTCCGACGTCGGTTCGTTTTCTGGAGATCAACAAGAAGGCCGTCGAAAAGAATCTCAAAGTGGCTGTCGGTCTGATGTGCCGTCACTGCGATGCTCGTAAGGAGCTTCTCAAGCGAATCAATGATGGGGAAATCGGCGAAATCACCATGCTGCGTGCTTATCGCATGGCTGGTCTGACGGCTTCTGCTCACACTCGCCCTCAACGCGGGAATAAGTACACCGAACTGGAGTACCAGATCAAGAACTTCCACAGCTTCCTGTGGCTGAGCGGCGGTGCGGTCAGTGACTTCCTGATTCACAACATCGACGAAGCCTGCTGGATGAAGGGCAAATGGCCTGTCAGTGCAACTGCTCTGGGCGGACGTCATTATCGTGGCGACTATATCGATCAAAACTTCGATACCTATTCGATGGAATATACCTTCGATGACGGTGCCAAGTTGTTCGTGGATGGTCGTACGATTCCAGGCTGCCAGAACGAGTTCGCCAGCTTTGCTCACGGGACCAAGGGTGTTGGCGTGATCTCGACAGCCGGTCACTGGCCTGCTCACTGTGCGATTCACAAAGGTCAGTCAATCACCGACGCGACCAAGACCTGGGCGTTCCCACAACCAGAGCCGAACCCTTATCAACTCGAGTGGGATCACTTCATTACCGCGATCCGCGACAACGCGGCGTACAACGAAGTGGAACGCGGAGTGATGGCATCTGCTGTGACGTCCATGGGACGCATGGCTGCTCACACCGGTCAGGAAATCACGCTGGAGAAATTCATGAAGCATGATCATGAGTTCGCACCGAACATCGCGAATCTGACGGCTGACGGCCCTGCTCCGCTGCAGATGAACGAGAATGGCAAGTACCCGGTTCCATCGCCAGGGATTGTCATCGATCGCGAGTATGCTTAGTTATGACAATCGGTCTGAAGCTTTTCGATCTGACGGGTAAGACCGCGATCGTTACAGGTGGTTCCAAGGGCCTTGGTTTTTCCATGGCCCAGGGACTCGCCTCTGCGGGCGCAAATGTCGTCCTCGTCAGTCGAAATGCTGAGGAAGCTCAACAGAAGGCCCAGGCCATCGCTGACCAGTTTGGCGTTCAGGCGATGGGCCTTTCTGCTGATGTGGCTTCGGAGGAGCATGTCGCGGCGATGGTAGAGAAAGTCGTGGCGAGGTTTGGTGGTGTTGATATTCTCATCAACAGTGCGGGGATCAATATTCGTCGCCCGATCAATGAACTTACGCTGGATGAGTTCAATGAGGTGATGACGATCAACGTCACGGGGACATGGCTGTGCTGTCGCGCGGTGGTCCCGGTGATGAAGCAACGCGGTTGGGGACGGATTGTCAACTTGGCGAGTGCGCTGGGGGTTGTGGGGCTGGCGGGGCGAACACCTTACGCGTCGAGCAAAGGGGCGATTACACAGTTGACGCGGACCCTGGCATTAGAGACGGCTGCGGACAACATCACTGTCAATGCGATTTGCCCTGGGCCGTTTCTGACGGATATGAATGAATCCATCGCGCACACAGACGATGGTCAGAAGTTTGTCGTTGGAGCGACTGCATTGAAACGCTGGGCGCGTCTGGAAGAGATTCAAGGGGCGGCGATTTATCTGGCCAGCCCGGCGTCCAGTTATACGACTGGTTCGATGCTGATGGTCGATGGTGGTTGGACGGCTCAGTAGAAGTTTGGGTCGAGAAGCCAGGCTGCGTGTGTGCCACGGCTGTGTCAGCCGTGAAGATGGACGTTCAATGCGCGATCGCACGGCTGACACAGCCGTGGCACACGTGAATTTTTACCGAGGCGCTATTTGTTACGATCTTGCTGTTGGTACCAGACTAGATTCTTTTTCGTACCGCCGGCGATGAGGATGTCCATTTTGCCGTCATTGTTGATGTCGATTAGTTTCAGATCTTCGTACGGCTGATTGGTGTCCGTATCGATTTCGCGTCGCGAGAACTGTTCGTTTCCGTTGTTTTCGTACCAGACGAGTGTGCCGGTTTCGCTGGAGCCGAGGACGAAGTCGAGGTCGCCGTCGTTATCCATGTCGCGACCGCTGAAGGCGTGGCCCTGTTTGATAGATTCGTCAATTGTTCGCCGTTCCCAGTCCGGGCCGCGGAACCAGTAGACTCCTTGGCCGTGGCCGCAGCTGATGGCGATATCAAGTTGGCCGTCCCCATCGATATCGCCGGTCACGGGATGAGTGGCGCCGGGCAGGTTCGCTGCGATCAGATGGGAATCCCACAGGCCGCTTTTGTCATCGCGTTTCCAAAAGTGAATGGTCCCTGCCGCGGACGCAGCGGCGATGACTTCGAGTTCGTCGCCACTGATCAGATCGGCGACGTTGAGATGATGGAGTCGCCCTTTGACGAGTCCACGCGAAACAATGGAGCGGGTGTTGCCGACTTGTCTTTGATGACCGGGGTAGAACGCGATGCTGTTTTCAAAAGGGCCTGCGTAGCTGCCAGCGACGAGGTCGGGCATGCCGTCCTGGTCGATATCGCCCGACGTCATGCCGAAGACGTGATCGAATTGTGTGTCGATCGTGCGGAAACGAAGCGGGTTTTCGATCGAGCCGTCGACTTCGAGCCAGCCGATGGAGAAGTCGACACCGGTTGGCCGCGGCGGTTTTTCGCCTTTGATAAGAGCCTGACGGTAGCGGACCCAGTCGGACGTCGTTCTTGCAACCGCGAGGTCATCGTCGCCGTCTTGATCGCAGTCGATGACGATCGCATGACTGAAGCGTCCGCCCGGGTAGTCGCCGAGGAGTTTTGTTTTCCAGTCGGGTGAGATGAGGCCGTAAACTTGCGTTGTCCCGACAGCGACGAAGTCGAGCTGGTTATCGAGATTCAGATCGATCGCAACAACAGAGGAGATTTCCTGAGGGAGCTTGAAATCACGTCGCTCGAATTGCGGATGACCAGCCAGCGCCGTTTGCGCGATGACGATGCATAGCGCGGCACTGACCAGTTTGTTCCTGACCGTCATCAATGAGCCTCAACCTCAACTTGCAGTAAACGACCGCGTTCGCTGTCTGCAATGTAAAGCTTTCCGTCGCGATAGTACACACCATGAGGGCGTTTCAAACCGCTGATAGCGAGTGTATTCATGCGTCGAGTTTTCAAATCGTAGGTACGGATGACATGATTCTCCGTGTCGCAGACATAGATCGTCTGCTGACCAGCTATGCACAGATCTTTGGGGCCGTTCATGTGAGCGGACGTGCCCTCGCCGCTACGATTTCCCTTGGTCCCACGGTGACCAGCAAGGGTCGTCAGTTTGCCATCAGAGTCAATTTTCTGAAGCAGGTGCCCACCTCGATCGATCAGATAGATCTCCTTGTCCCAACCATACACTGCAGCGCGGGGATCGTTGAGTGGATTCGATTTGACGTCGGCTCCCTCATCGGAGAACCCGCTTTTACCTGTTCCCGCGATGGTGTCTATGATCCCGGTTTTGAGATCGACTTCTCGCAGTCGTTTGTTTTTGAGGTCCGTGATGAGCAGGCGGGATTCCTCTTTATTCAGACACAGGTGATACGCTTCGTTGAAGATCGCAGCGGAGGCAGGCCCGCCGTCGCCGGAAAACCCGGGAGTGCCATTGCCTGCAAACGCGGTCACGTTCTTCGTCTTAGGATCGTAAAGCCGGACGGCAGAGTTCATGGTGTCGGCGATGTAGATCTCGCCAGTCTTTGTGACTTCGATCACGTGCGGCATTTTGAAGGTGGCATCGAGAGCGGGGCCGCCATCACCGGAATACCCTGCCTTGCCCGTGCCTGCCAGCAGTGTCTTTTTGCCATCGACGCCGATCTTCCAGAGTTGGTGACCTTTGTAGTCGATGACGTAGAGATTCCCTTCGGGATCCATGTCGACGTCGAAGGGCTCGACCAGGCCGTCTTTGGCAGTCATGAGTTCGATGGTGGGAAGTTCTGCGTGCAGGGGCGTTGCGATGCTGAGAAGCAGACAGAGTCCTGCCCAGAGAGATGTCTTGGCGGTGGTCATGAGGTCGTCCTTCGTAAGTTTCGTGGCTGCCGGGGTGGCGTTGGCAATTTTAGCCGATTGCGAAAATTGCGATGTGTCTTTTCTGGCCAGGCGTAAAAATATCCGAGCATGGCAGATTCGCCTTGAACTTATCAGCAACTGAGCATATATAAGTAATCGTCCGGTTGCTACTGCCTGGTAGAGCTTGAACTCAGGCGGACCGATTCTACTTGAATCTGCACCATCTCGTTGGCCTTCTTTGCATCTGGTTGTCACAGCCCGAAGCGATGCATTCCAACTCTGAGACGGTTCGATTCAATATCGCTGTCTCAAAAGTCGGTATAAAGTGCTTTCAGTTGGCCGTGACGTCCTGTCAAAACACGATGTCCACGACTCTCCCACGTATCGTCTGTCTTGCGGTCTTTCTGGTGATCAGCTTTGCGTCGACTTCGTCGCGCATGCAGGCTGCCGAGGGACCTGCTGCGCCGATCGATTTCAATCGTCAGATTCGAACGATCCTGTCTGATAAATGTTTCCTGTGTCATGGTCCGGATGAATCGACCCGACAAGCGGACTTACGACTGGATCTGGAGCAGACAGCCAAACGCGAGATTGACGGCGTTGCTCCGATCAAGCCGGGCGACCTGGAACACAGCGAAGTCCTGAATCGCATTCTCTCGACGGACGCCTCGATCCAGATGCCACCGCCGGAGCATGGGAAGTCATTGACTCCTGCTCAAGTCGAGCTTCTCAAACAGTGGATCAGCCAGGGCGCTCCCTGGGCGACGCATTGGGCATTCACTGCTCCCGTTCGTCCTGAAGTGCCGAGTGCAGCGACGAGTGAGTGGACTGCGAGTCCGATCGATCAGTTCATTCTGCAGAAGCTGGCGTCGAACCAACTCGCTCCGAATCCTCCTGCTGAGGAAGCCTCGTTGATTCGTCGCGTTTACCTCGACCTCACGGGGCTGCCACCGACTCTTGAAGAACTTGATGCTTATCTCGAAAGCGAGAATCGTGAGAAGTACCAACAGCTGGTCGATCAGCTTCTGGCCTCGCCGCGGTATGGCGAGCGTTGGGGGCGCGAGTGGCTGGATGCGGCGCGTTATTCGGATTCCGATGGGTATGAGAAAGATTCGCCGCGGATCTCGTGGTTGTATCGCGACTGGGTCGTGAACGCGATGAATGCGGATATGCCTTACAACGAGTTCGTGACCCAGCAGATTGCCGGTGACCTGCTTCCGAATGCGACCATCGAACAGAAGATCGCGACCGGGTTTCTTCGCAATTCGATGGTGAATGAAGAAGGGGGAGCGGATGCGGAACAGTTCCGTATCGAGGGGATGTTTGACCGGATGGACGCCATTGGCAAAGCGATCCTCGGTGTGACGACGCAGTGTGCCCAATGCCATACACACAAGTACGATCCGCTGACGCACGCGGAGTACTACCAGATGTTTGCCTTCCTGAACAATGTTTATGAAGCAGATGTCGTCTATCACTCCCCCGCTCAGCGCGAACAGATCAAGGCGATCCAGGCTCAAGTTCATCAACTCGAACAGCAGGCAAAGGCTCAGCGACCCGACTGGAGTGAAAAGCTCTTCGCCTGGGTGGAGCAACAACGCACGCAGCTGCCGAGTTGGCATCGTGTGCAGCTGGAACGTCGTTCTTATGACGGGCAGAAATTTCGGTTTCTCGATGACAAGTCGGTCATTTCGGAAAGCTACGCGCCGACATTCTCCGATGACGAATTCTATGGAGATCTCCCCGCAGGAACGTCTTTTCAATGGGTTCGGCTGGAGCTGTTGACTCATCCACAGCTTCCCAGCAGTGGTCCGGGGCGTGCCCTCAACGGGACTAATTCTCTTTCTGAACTTGATCTTTATCTGCTTGATCAAGATGGGAAGGCGACTGAACTGGCCTGGGAGAGCATTGTTGCGGATGTGAACCCTGCCACGAAGACGGTCGATGGGCTGCACTACATTCCGTCGCAGGATAAAGACAAGCCACGCACCAGCGGGCCGGCTCAATTTGCGATTGATAACGACATCAAGACTGGCTGGTCGACCGACTCCGGGCCTGCGGATCGCAATCAGTCACGTCATGCGGTGTTGAAGCTGAAAGACCGGGTGCTCATGCCCGAGGGGAGCCGATTGATTGTCACGCTGCGGCAAAAACATGGCGGCGATGATTCGGACAACAAAGAGAACAACATCATCGGCCGCTTCCGAGTTTCCATCAGTGATGATCCGCTGTTGCTCACTCAGAAGGATCAGCTTCTCCCCTGGGCCGTTGACGATCTGTTACATACGGAACGTGTTCGCTGGACGGCTGAGAACTGGCAGACGGTGTTTGAATACTGGCGAACACTGCAGGCGGATCTAGATCCGCTCAATCAGCAGATCGCTGATGCTCTGAAGCAATTTCCGGAGCCGACGACTCAACTGGTCGTGCAGGAGCGTCCGCATCCGCGACAGTCCCATATCCTCTCGCGAGGTGACTTCCTCAAGCCGACGGCGGCGGTGAATCCGGGAGTCCCCAGTTTTCTCAATGCGATGCCTCAAACTGCCGAGCCTGATCGTTTGCGATTTGCCCGCTGGATGGCTTCGAAGGATTCGCCGACGACGGCTCGGGTGATCGTCAATCGTATCTGGCAGGCGTATTTTGGGACAGGTTTTGTCTCGACACCGGAGGATCTGGGAACCCAGAGTGATCCCCCTTCGCATCCTGAATTGCTCGACTGGCTGGCCTGCGAACTGATGGAGAACGGGTGGAGCCTCAAGCATCTGCATCGTCTGATTGTGGCGTCTTCGGCCTATCGTCAGTCGGCTTATGTTTCTCCTGAGAAGCTGGAACGAGATCCTGCGAACAGGCTGGTCAGTCGCGGGCCCTCGTTTCGTCTACCCGCAGAGATGATTCGCGATTCTGCACTCTACAATGCCGGGCTGCTCGACCTGACGATGGGGGGACCGAGCGTCTTTCCGGATGCACCGGCGTTTTTGTTTCAGAAGCCTGCGAGTTATTCGAATAAGCAATGGGATTCTCATCTGCCCGGTCAGCAGTATCGACGCAGCATGTATACCTTCTGGTTTCGCAGCGTCAATCACCCGGTCCTGCAGGTCTTTGATGCACCGAAAGCGGATGTTGCCTGTGTGAAGCGTCCTCGCTCGAATACCCCGATGCAGGCGCTGACGACTCTCAACGAAATCTCGTTCCTGCGAGCCTCCCATGCACTCGCGGCTCGTGTTCTCAAGATTGATCCAACGGCCAATGATGAAGCTCGTCTGGCGTATGCTTTTCGAATATGTACCTCAAGAACTCCCGAGCCCGATGAGATGTCTGTCTTGACCGACCTGCTCAAGACTCAGCGTGATTACTACACCAAGACGCCTCAGGCGGCAGAGGATCTCGTCAAACATTCGGTTCCGCGTGAGGCAGAAGAGAAATGCAACCTTTCGGGATCGACTATCTCGATAGTAGAGCATGCCGCCTGGATCACGATGACTCGGACGTTACTCAACCTGGATGAGAGCCTCTCTAAGTAGGGTCCGCTGTGCGGACCGTTAATCGATATACGCATGTAAAAGTTGAAACCAAACACAGAAGATCGTTTCCTAACGACCAAGACAAAATGAGGGCCGGTTAGTGCCTATGCGCCACCCTCATCCGCCCTTCGGGCACCTTCTCCCCTCAAGGGAGAAGGGACAGAGTATAGCTCCCCTCACGGGAAAAATGGACGTAACGACTGGTAATGATGATGAACTTCAATACCTCCTATTTCAATCACATGCGTTCGCGCCGCTGGTTTCTTGGCGAGTGTGGGTACGGGCTGGGTTCGATTGCGCTGACGAGTCTGATGGCGGATCGAACGCAAGCAGCGCCAGCGAATCCGCTCGACCCACGTCAGCCTCACTTTGCACCGAAGGTCAAAAACGTCATTTTGCTGTTCATGGGGGGCGGTCCCAGTCAGCATGAGCTGTTTGACTATAAGCCCAAGCTCGGCGAACTCGATGGCTCGCTGCCACCGGCTGATCTGTTGAAAGACTATCGTGCTGCCTTCATCAATCCGAATTCGAAGCTTCTCGGACCGAAGTTCAAGTTTGCCCGCCATGGTCAAAGCGGTGCGGAACTGTCGGAGACGTTGCCGGAGCTGGCCAAGATTGCTGACGACATCTGCATCGTGAAATCACTCAAGACCGATGCCTTCAACCATGCTCCTGCTCAGTTGATGATGTCGACTGGCTCGCAGCAGTTTGGACGTCCAAGTATGGGGGCCTGGACGACGTACGGGCTGGGGAGTGAATCGAAAGACCTGCCGGCGTATGTTGTCTTTAACTCGGGCGGGAAAGGTCCGAGCGCGGGCATTTCCAACTGGGGATCTGGGTTTTTGCCGACAGTCTACTCGGGAGTCGAGTTCCGTTCGACGGGCGATCCTGTCTTGTATCTATCGAACCCGCCGGGGATCACGCCTGCAGGCCAGCAGCAACAGATTGATGCCATCAATAAGCTCAATCGACGTCGTCTGGAAATGCTCGGCGATCCGGAAGTCGCGACCCGTATTAACTCGTATGAAATGGCCTACCGCATGCAGGCCAGCGCACCGGAAGCAATTGATCTATCTGGTGAGACCAAAGAGACGCTTGAGATGTACGGGGTCGAGCCGGAGAAGTCTTCGTTTGCGAAGAATGCGCTGATGGCCCGTCGTCTCGTGGAACGTGGGGTTCGTTTCGTCCAGCTGTTCCATGAATCCTGGGACCAGCATGGCGGGCTCAAAAGTGGAATCGCTGCCAACTGCAAAGCGTCGGATCAAGCCAGTGCCGCCCTGGTGAAAGATTTGAAGCAGCGTGGGTTGCTCGATGAGACGCTCGTCATCTGGGGTGGCGAGTTCGGACGCACGCCGATGGTGCAAGGGGGCAGCGATGGACGGGATCACCACCCGAACTGTTTCTCGATCTGGATGGCTGGTGGCGGGATTAAAGCGGGTTACACACACGGCGAGACAGATGAGCTGGGCTTCAACGTGACGTCAGGCGAAGTCCATGTCCATGACCTGCATGCGACGATCCTGCATCTACTCGGCTTCGATCACACCAAGCTGACTTACCGATTCCAGGGACGCGATTATCGTCTCACGGATGTTCACGGGAATGTCGTGAAGGAATTATTGGCGTAACCAATCCAACGCGTCGGGGGCGTCTTCCCAACGGCTCGGGAACGCATGCGTTATGCGTCAAACGCCCCCGACGCGTCTCTTTTAACTTTGTTCCTTCTCCCTCGGGGAGAAGGTGGCCGAGTCTTCGAGGTCGGATGAGGGAAGTCTGCGAATTTCTACTTCGCTATATCTCCTACTGGACTGTTCGCTTGAGGAATTCGTCGATCTGCTGCATTTTTTGAGTATCGAAAAACTCACGGCCGCCGTGGCGTCCGAACGGGATGATGATCAACTCGCTGGTCAGGCCGTTGTCATCGTAAGCCTTCTTAAGTTCCTTCGATTGAGCGAGCGGGACAGTCGTATCGAAGCCGCCGTGGATCATGAGGATGGGAACATCGCTGGCATCGGCATGAGCGACAGGGCTGGCAAGTCGGGCGAGTTCTTCCTGCTCTTTGGGCATGCCACCGAGCAGCAGTTCCAGCGCTTCCACCCGGATGGTGAGCTTTTCGGGAACGATGGAGTTCAGATTCGTCGGGCCGAAGTAATCAATGACGGCGTCGACATTCGAAGAAGCTTCCAGATGATCGCCGAGCTTGCCTTCGAGTTCCTGATGACCATTCGTCGTTCCCAGCAGGGCAGCCAGGTGACCACCAGCGGAGGTGCCGCCGGCGATGACGACGTCTGACTTGAGTTTGAGCGTCTCGGATTCACTTCGCAGATAGCGGATGGCGGCTTTGACGTCATGAATCTGTGCGGGAAACTTGGCAACGTCGGTCAGGCGGTATTCGACGCTGGCGATCGGGTAGCCGCAGTCCAGCAGTGGCTTGATGGGACAGGAGGAGCGGTTCCCTTTCATCCACCCGCCGCCGTGCATCCAGACGATCAGCGGGCGTGTCTGCTCGGCTGGGCGGTAGAGGTCAAGCTTGAGCTGTTGACCTTCGGGGGTGGTGGCGTAAACGTGCGTCGTTCGCTCGGGTTCGGAGGCGTAGAGACTGTTGGTGCAGAGAAGGAGAGCGAGCAGGCAGACACGGATCATCGGCAGTCCTTTAGGAAGACTTGCGGTGTGGTGGCACACACGGGAAGACAAATGGCGGGGGGAATAACGCCGTTATCGTACGATGAGAGATTCAGGAAGGCAAAAATTTTCTTGGGTGGGCTTGTTCAAGGGTGGCTGAGAAGGAAGACCATCGCCTGTGGTTCGAGTTGCGAATGAGGGCGTACGCTTGCCTAGCGACCACCCTCATCCGTCAGCACTGTGTTCTGTAAACACCTGAGGTGTTGTGCTGCCACCTTCTCCGCTCAAGCGAGAAGGGACACACACAGGCCGTTAGAACTTTTCGGCGGTGGGGTGGACCCAGGGGTCGCGGTAGGGGCGCATCAGGAGTTTGGTGGCTTCTTCGTCGCCGATGGGGCGGCCGGTTTGGGGGTCGAGCGTCAGCGTGCGTCCCAGATCCATGGCGAGATTGCCGAGGATGCAGGTAGCCGACGAGATATGACCCTGCAGGATATCGGCGACGGGGAGTTGGCGTGACTGGACTGATTGGACGAAGTTGCGATGGTGGGCGCGCGTCGCGACGGTGACTGGTTTTTCCAGATCGGGTTCCGTCTTCTCGTGCTCGGTCAACTCCTCGATGACAGCGGTTCCTCGCATCGGCTTCCCGTTTCCGCCGACGGGGATGAAGTCCCAGGAGTTGACACTCATTTTGAGCGTTCCTTTGTCACCATAGATGATCGCGCCCCAGGGGTAGTCTTTGTCAGCGGCTGCTCCCCAGCTGCGCATCGTCCAGTTAATCGTGAGGTCATCGTAGGTGAAGAGGGCCGACTGGGTATCGGGAATGTTGGCAACGCTGGCTTTATCGACGTAGATCCCGCCCGTGGCGGAAACCTGCTTCGGCCAGCCCAGTCCAAGCAGGTAGCGGACGAAGTCGAGGAAGTGGACGCACATGTCCCCCATGATGCCGTTGCCGTATTCTTTGAAGGCCCGCCAGCTGCGTGGATGGATGATTGGCTGATAGGGAATCATCGGAGCGGGACCGGCCCACATCTCGTAATTGAGATTGGCGGGTGGTGTTGCTGTGGTTGGCTTTTGTCGGGCACGCATGTGATAGAAACAGACGACATCCACATGGCTGATCTTGCCGAGGAGACCTTCATCGATGATCTGCTTTTTGGCATCGAGCAGGTGAGGTGTGCTGCGGCGCTGAGTGCCGACTTGAACAATTCGATCATGCTTGCGAGCAGCGGCGACCATGGCTTCCCCTTCGACGAAGTCGACGCCGACGGGCTTTTGAACGTAGACGTCTGCACCAGATTTGACGGCTTCGATCATCGCGAGTGCATGCCAGTGATCCGGCGTGCCGACGAGGACGATGTCGAAAGGCTCTGCTTTAAGCATCTCACGGAAATCGCCATAGCCTTTCGGCTTGGCTCCGGACTTCTGTCGAACGGCGGTCATGTCGATGGCACGTTCCAGCATGACACTATCGACATCGCAAATCCCTGCGACTTCGACATTGGCAACTTGAAGCAAGCGAAACAGATCATTTTTGCCATACCACCCTGCCCCGATCAGACCGACGCGGTAAGTCTTCTCCTGTCCGGCTGCGTACAGCGAAGAGGAAAGGCCCGCGGTATTGAGACCGGAAAGCGCGGCGGCTCCTAAGGCAGAAGTCTTTAGAAACGAGCGACGTTGCATAGCGTACTCCTGCAATTGGAATGGTGAGGTGAAGAAACCGGGAGGGCGAGGCTCCGTCCGAGCCGCTACTTTGCATTGCGATACGTTAGCTGTGCATTGGACTGTGATAGCCTCGACAATCTCCAGCTTCATGCACACCAATTGTTGTCGATTCGCTGATGGGCAGTTGCAACGCGGGACAGCGGCTCGGACGGAGCCTCGCCCTCCCGGTAAAGCCCAGACGTTGGGAAATTTTTCCCATCGTCTGGTGCCTAATGCCCGACGTCTTATTTACACGTCGCAGAGAGTAACGGCTTGCTTGATGCCGGCTAGCGTATCGCCCGTTGGGATGAATTCGTGGCCGACGTAGCCTTTGTAGCCGAGTTCGACGATGACGTTCATGATGGCAGGGAAGTTGATTTCCTGCTTGTCGTTGAGTTCGTTTCGACCGGGGCAGCCTGCGGTGTGGATGTGGCCGATGATGTCGAACTCTTTACGCAGACGACGGATGACATCGCCGTGCATGACCTGGACGTGATAGATATCAAACAGCAGTTTGACATTGGGCGAATTGACTTCGCGGACGATCATCGACATGAAGTCGAGGTCGTCGCCTTGATAACCGGGGTGGCCTTTCATCGGGTGGGTATCGTCGCGGGTGTTGAGGTGCTCTAAGCACATCGTGACGCCGTGAGCTTCGGCGATGGGGGCAATCTTCTTGAGGCCATCGATCGTCAGCTTGGCACATTCCTCTTTCGAGATTTCGCCGCTGTTGGGATCGTGAGCATCTTTGTATTTGTAACCGGTGAACGCCAGGACGTTCGGGAAGCCGAACTTCTCACATTTCTTGATGGTCGCAGTCGTGACTTCCATCAACTGATCGCGGTAACGCATATTGTTGAAGCCGGTCATGAACTGCGCGCCGGGCATGCCGGGGAGTACGAGGGCGTTGGTCAAGCCGTGGTCTTTGAGGGCCGGCCAGTTGGCTTCGTCGCAGAGCTCGATGGACGGAACGCCGAGTTCGACCGCGGCTTTGAGCAGGCGTTCGAACGGCCATTGTTCGCCAGCTCCACAAAAGCACCATTCGGCCAGAGAATGTTTGATATGACCCTTCAACGAAGCCATGAGCGACTTTCTTTTCTATTATGACGGGCGCGATCTTTTCATCGCGCAAAACGGAGCAAACATCAGGATGCAACAACTCCGTTGAGCATACTCAAACCGACTTCGATCAGCAACAACCAATGCGACTCCGTTACACGACTCGTTTCGCCGCATCGCCTGCTGGCGCGACTTGTGCCGTACACGCGGTCCCTTCTGCGAGAGGAAACGGAAGACCCACATCGTCCGGCAGATGAGGTTCGGGAGTCGGCGACTTCTTTCTCTTCTTCTCTTCCTTACGTTTGTCTTTGACGTCGAATTCTTTGATGATCTCCTGACGACGCATTTCGATCTGCTTGTCGAATTCTGACAAGACATCGAGAGCGCGATCGCGTGAGGTCACAAGGCCGATGATCAGGTATTGAACGATCGCCATGACGTAACAGAACCAGCCTGCACCGTCATGCAGAATCGCGGACAGGATCGCGAAAACAGGCGAAGACCGGCTGATGTGCTGACAGAGAAAGCCTTTGCAGTACGGGAACCATTGTTCTTTTGCACAACAGAGTAGGCCTTTCTTGCGATCAAAATACAGTTTGGGTGGTCCTGGATGAATGACAGAAAACAAAGCCTGATCCGGCATTGCTTCGATCACGCCGATCACCAGTAAGAGCCGCATACCAACAAGCCATGCTTCCCACCAGGAATTCTGTGTTGTCGCCAGTATCTGACCGACGTCCTGTGTCGGCAGAATCCACCCGAATAGGGTATCTTCCATGTTCGCAGTGGCAGCCAGCAGGACCAGCGAAGCCTTGAACCATTGCTCGAGGTCCTTCTCCAGCTCTTCGTCGATTTCCTGAACACGCAGGAGCCGTCGCATGACGAACCGAAATATCGGAATCGCCAGCAGTCCCAGGAACAATCGTCCCAGCGGCTTCAGAAATGGAATCAACAGCCGATACACGAAAACAGATCCTTGAATGGCCGAAAGGCCGGTTAGAGTCCTCTCATCAGAACGTCCTCTGGCGACGTCAGGATCACGTGAATCCCCGCATTCAGTCTAATCGACCGTCCAGTAGTTTTGAAGATAGGAATCTCAGTGGCCGGGGCGCGGGGTGTGTCACAACTTCGATGGTGAAGAGGCAGAGGCACGACTGACTGCATATTGGACGTCTATTCCGTGATTCTATTCGTGGCTTGACGGCACGACCCGGTGTGGGACAACCAGAGTTACTCAGAGGTGAGCAAAACACGTTGGTATGGACTTCGCAGGGATCCCTCATCCGTCGGCGAAGCGCCGCCACCTTCTCCCCGGGGGAGAAGGAAAAGAATAGGATCTCCTCGCGGGAGAAGGATCAAGAGGCTACTTCGACCAGTCGATCGTGTTGTAGATCGCCAGCAGTTTCTTGCCTTTGATCGGGTTCAGCCAGTTCATGTGGGAGATCCGGCCTCGCAGGTGGGCGGCGAAGTTCTCGTGGTTGTCTTTGTTCTGACTGGTCGGGCCGAGTTTTTTGCAGTTGTGGAGAATCGCTTTGAGGCGATCGAACTCTTTGCGAGAGGGGTTGGTCGCTTCGTTGACGACGACTCCGGTGACCGTCTGGCGATCCGAAATGCGCAGGACGCGCGATTTCTTGCTGTTCAGACGGAAGCGTTCTTCTTTGATGATGGTGCGCATGAGTTGAAAGAAGATCGACAGGGACTTCTGGAATTCTTCGTCGCCTGAGAAGGTTAAGTCGTCGGCGTAGCGTGTGTAAGTGGCGCCAAAACGTTTTGCTAAACCAGACAGGCGGACGTCCAGGCTATAGGCGCAGAGATTGGCCAGGTAAGGCGATGTGGGAGCACCTTGGGGTAAGTGTCTGGGCAGATACTCCCAGTTCGCGCGGGCGTCGTCGGAGGGGGAATTCAGATCGGACGGGGCGGCTGAAGTTGTCAGGCGTCCCAGCCAGATGCCCATTTCTCGAGAATAGCCGAGGGCGCGGAAGATGGCGACGATTCTCGAGAATCGAATGCGTCGATAGAAGCTTTCCAGATCGACTTTGACCACGACGGCCTTATTCACGTGAGGCAGGGCGTTTGTCAGGATACTTCGACCCGGGATGAAGCCGTGGGCGGCGTCGTGTACGCCGACGTTTTCCAGAATCTCGGCGAGGATTTTGTCCTGGACAGCGCGAAGGAATTGCTTCGGAGACTCGATGAGTCGGTATCCACCCGAGCGTTTTTTCAGCCAGGTGAAGTGATAATGGGCCGTATTCACAGACAATGGACGATTCGCGACAGTGAATCGCTCTGTCAGCCAGGCAATCTTACCAACAGGAAGCTTCAACCAGCTCGCCAGTTCGCCAGGAT
This sequence comes from Lacunimicrobium album, assembly GCF_052161635.1. Taxonomy (GTDB): domain Bacteria; phylum Planctomycetota; class Planctomycetia; order Planctomycetales; family Planctomycetaceae; genus SXPC01. The sequence goes on along the minus strand of NZ_CP197413.1, from coordinate 2,047,274 downwards.
GATGAAAGACTGGGAGATGGAGATTGGCGAGTGACTCGTCGTGGCCGTCTCGAGACAGGTCGAGGAAGCTTTTGCCATCGACACTCAAGCGGGCGAATGGGTACGGCGAGATCTTGGTCTTGATCACTTCGTCGGACGGCGATGTTCGCACCGCTCCGCTTTGATGTCTCAACCGGCTGAGTTTGTAGCGTCTGAAAACGCGACGTGTCTTCTCTCGTCGTATTGGCTCGTCGGGCGGAAGGGATGGTCGCTGTGGGACAGTCGACGCCTGCGTCGAATCTGGCGCGCTGCTCTCGGCGGGTGAGCTGTTCCACCCAAATAACCATTTCAGCAGTCGCGTTAACAATCAGTCATCCCTTCAGGCGTCTTCCAATCTCATGAGGATGCAAAACGGGCTTATGGGTCGCGTAACCAGTCCTGTCGCGAATGAGCGAACGGTTGAAAGCCTACCGCGAGCTCATTCACTTCTGAAATGCGAACAACGTGTCTGCCGTGGGGTATCCCCACAGCCTTACCTTGCGGTAAGTACGCTTAGGCCACCCATAAGCCCTGTATTTCTCTGAGCCCGTATTTCATGGCATCTGCACATTTCTGTCAACAGTGACTCGCCCGCAAGTCGATGGCGTAATACGATGTCTTCTCGAATTCTTCAAGAACTCGACGTCCTTTCATGTCCAGGATTTTCTGTTATTTTCCGGTGATTTTTGATGTTCAGCCTTCCACGTACGCCTGTCGACTTCCAATTCACACTTCTCAATGTCCCAGTCCACGTCAATGGAACATTCTGGATTCTTGCGGCCTTTGTCACCTGGCAGGTTTCGGGAAGTGACATGTCTTACTTGATCATGGGAATGATTGCTGTCTTTATCTCACTGCTCGTTCACGAATTCGGCCATGCCCTGGCGAATCTGCGTTATGGCTATACGTCCCAGGTCGTTCTGTATTACCTCGGCGGTTTTGCGACGACTTCGCATATGGCTCCGCTCAAGCGTCTGGTGGTCGTCCTGGCTGGTCCTGGATTCGGATTTTTACTATTGGGATTACTCTGGCTGATCAGCAAGACACTTGAATCGCAGCAAGTCGCGGTTCATCCGCTGCTTGGCTTTGGAATCTGGTGGCTGTCTTTGATTACGCTTGTCTGGAACATCCTGAATCTGCTGCCCGTGTTTCCTCTTGATGGAGGACAGGCCGTTCAAGCGATGTTCATGTACTTCAGTCCGGTACGTGGCGCGCTGTGGGCTTCGATGTCATCGTTCCTGCTGGCCGTTCCGATTCTGGCTTTGCTGGTTTACGTAGGTCAGCCGATCTTCGCGGTCTACATCGCGATCTTCGGCTATCAGAGTTTCCAGGAGTATCAGGAACGAAGTCGACGCGGGCATTGAGCGGATTAAGTCATCAATCTTCCGACTGAATCGGGCGAGACATCAGCGAGTCGGTCGCTGCTTCCGGTGTTTTGCCGTGGAAGAGGACGTTGTAGACTTCCCGGGTGATCGGCATGTCGATTCCCTGCTTGTCAGCGACTTCTGAGACAGCTCTTGCCGAGGTGACTCCTTCTGCAACGCCTTTCATGTTGGTCAGAATCGCTTCGAGCGATTTGCCTTCCCCCAGCAGATGACCGACCATGCGATTGCGACTGAATTTGCTGAAACAGGTCGTCATCAGATCGCCCATGCCGGACAGACCGTAGAAGGTTTTGAACTCTGCTCCGAAGGCGACTCCAAAACGTGTCATTTCGACCTGACCGCGCGTGATGAGGGCGGATTTGGCGTTGTCGCCGTATTGAAACCCATCGCAGATCCCCGCAGCGATGGCGATGACGTTCTTCAACGCGCCCCCAAGCTCGACGCCGATCAGATCCAGGTTCGTATAAACGCGGAACCGATCCGTCGAAAACAGTGACTGCACGCGTTTGGCGAGTGTCAGGTCGCCACAGCCTGCGACGACGCTTGCGGGAAGTCTTCTCGCGACCTCCTCGGCATGCGATGGGCCGCTCAACGAGACGATGGCCCGTTGTCCCAGAACATCGGAGATGATTTCGCTCGGTCGCAAGAAGGTTCCGTTTTCCAGGCCCTTGACGACACTGACAACCGGGCGATCTTCCGTCAGAACATTCTTATATTCATCTAACGTTGATCGCAGAAAGGCGGACGGAATCGCGACGACCAGCAGTTCCGAACCGGCGACGACCTTCTCGAAATCCGCAGAAATCTCGACGCGCGACGGAATGCGTATCCCCGGCAGCAGGCGTTTGTTTTCTCGCAGGTCGGTCATCTCGCGGGCGACTTCCGGGCTGCGGGTCCACAGCGAGATATCGACGTCCGGCTTCTCAGCCAGGACCGCTGAGATCGCTGTCGCCATCGCGCCACCACCCAAAATCGCTACTTTCGTCGCCATCCACTCAGACCTTTTTTACGTAACAAACAGACTCAACCAACGGGAACGACCACGATCATCACGAATCATCACCTGTTTGCCAACCCTATCGTCGTCTGGATCATGAGGATTCGCCACGTCCCTGCATATTCCTCACGATCAGCCCGGAAAACGCCGGGGATTTCTATTTGACAGCAGGCATTTGTGACCTAGGTTTGCAGTGGTTGCCATTCGGTCCTGTCATCTTCTTCAGCCGAATCTGTGCAACTGATTGATCAAGACGATCGACTCGGGCCTACTATCCTTCGGAGCCAATCATGTCTCAACTCATCGGTTCAAATGCAGCTTTCGTCGATCGTCGCGCTCGTGGTGATGAGTATGGTGGTCCAGAACGACGCCAGTTCCGCGATTCACACGAATCGTCTCACCCTGACATCCGCGAAATGGCCGAAGCCATCGACCAGTACAAGCTGCAGAACCGACGTCGATTCATTACCTATGCTGAACTTCACAGCGTCATCTCGAAGCTCGGCTACCATAAGTAAAGCTGTCTCAGAGTGATCCTTTTGCTCCCGGTCTAGCCAAACTTCCGGCCCCAACGTACACTAACGACACCTCCATCTGATGGACGGTGTCGTTTTTAATTTCCACAATCAGGCGTTGTCGACCTCGGAGTGATCCCCCAGATGATGTGTCCATTCTGTCAGACCGGCGAGACCAAGGTGATTGACTCGCGTGTCAGTCAACCCTACGAGATCCGCCGTCGTCGGGAATGCCTCAGCTGCGAGCGACGCTTCACGACGCGCGAGAAGATCGAAGAATCGCCACTCCGAGTCGTCAAGAAAGACGGTTCTCGCGTTCCCTTCGACCGAGAGAAAATCCGCTACGGCCTGGAAAAGGCTTGCTACAAACGCCCGATCTCCGAAGAACAGATCGACCGCATCGTCGCCCAGGTCGAAGCCGACCTGTATGAAAACTTCGAACGCGAAGTCCCGTCGGTTTATATTGGCGAAGCTGTTTTCAACGCGTTGAAGAAACTTGATCAAGTGGCGTTTGTGCGATTTGCGTCGGTGTATCGGGAGTTCAAAGACGTCAATGACTTCGTTGAGGAGCTGGGGCCGATGTTGAAGCAGTCGGCGCAGGAGCGGTAGAAGCGAATGGGGTGAGGGCTTTTTTGATGCGCTCGACTGATGACGAAGCTGAAGAACAGCGACGCTGGCAGAACCTTTTTGAGCAGTTGCAGCCAAGTCTTGAGGCAAGCGAATCCGAGTTTGAGGACTTCGATCTCGCAAGCTTTTTACAGGAAGCTCGACTGCACAGACATTCTTCAAAATCAACTGATAGAACGTAGACCAGCTACGGGAAGACGACGCTAGATTGCTGTCTCAAACAAAAGGCTTGATAATTTTCATCCGCTATCTCGAAACGTCTCGCAGATCCTCAGCCATCATCGCATACAGTTCAATATGTTGCCGTCGCGAACGCAGCATCCAAAGGAAAAACGGCAGCATGAGTGATCCCTGTATTCCCGGCAATAAAAGGGCATACCAGATGCCATAAGGCTGTCCCGTTGTCAGTGCAATGATGCCGAGAATCAGCAGAACGATGGAAGCTGCCAGCAACAGGCATCCCGAAATAAACAGCCATGCAAACAATGTTCGATATCCGCAGAGACATCCCATAAACGCTCCCCAGAGTCCGATTGTCGTTCCGAAGATCGTACCGGGAAGATAAGAATACTGAATCGGATCAAACCAGGGATCAATCATCGTTTGTTTCTTTCGGTAGTGATTTTCGGTGTTCAGACAGAAGACGCTTGGCGGTCGATTTAGAAATCGTTCCTTCACCCAATAGCGAAGCAACATACTGGCTGAAGCGATCACCATGCGGTTGTGCTTCGACCGCTTTCACTTTCGCAATCAGACGATCGAGGCGGATGCGGACTGTGGGATAAGAAACGCCATACTGGCTCGCAACTTCCTTCAGCGATCCGGAGGCAAGCAAGAGGCGTTTGAGGAAATTCCAGTCTTCTTCTTCCAATACGTTGACCCAGGTCGGCAGGCTGGGGCTATCATTGTGAGTTGATGAACCATGTTCAAGAAAGTGAAAGCTCATTTGAGTATTATTTAACTTCTGTTTTGTTGAAGTCAATCTAAATAATGTGAAAGTCGAAACACCGCCAATAAAAAAAGGCGGCAGTGAGATGAATCACCATCGCCTCCGTAGAAAAAAGAAGTAATCTCCTTTACAACCGCGGATCCACTGGCTCACTCTCCAGTGCCAAGACCCCAAACACACATTCATGCACCCGGCGCAACGGCTCCCTGCGAGCAAACCGCTCCAGCCCTTCAATCCCGAGCGCAAACTCCCGCAAAGCCAGCGACCGCTTGTGCCCCAGCCCGCGTGACCGCAGTCGAGGCAGATTCTCCGCCGAGTCATAATCAGGGCTGTAGATAATGCGAAGATATTCCTTTCCGCGACACTTCACGGCAGGCTGAACGAGCCCCTTCTTCCCGCGTTGAATCCAGTCAATCGGCTTGACAACCATCCCTTCCCCACCGCGAGAGGTCAACTCGTTCCACCAGGTGATCCCAGACTCCAGACTCTCCAAATCCGTCACGTCAACGACCAGCGACTTTGTCGCCAGCAGCATCGACTCATCATGCCGACAGATCTCTGCCAGCATCTCCAGATGCCACACATGAGATTGGTGCGTGTGAACCTTTCCTTCCGTCGCCAACAAGTGAAACGGGGCCAGCTTCAAATCATCGAGTGACTCGACAGACCAGCAGTAACGACGGTAAGCGTCGACAAACTTGCCGAGCGATTGCTGACGTTGTCCAAAGCGGTTCGCCAGTGCATCAATCTTCTCGCGTGCGTCACCCTCCAGGCGTGATCCCCCCTGCAGAAGCGAAGTCATCGCAGCATCCAGAGCCAAAGTCCCGGCGGACCCGACGGCGGCGTACTGCGTCTTCAACAGCTCCTGAGCCTTCGCAGACCAGGGCATCAGCTCGCAATCAAAACACCCCCAGGTCGTTTCAAAGCGATCCCAGAAGCCGGCACGGTCGCAGGCGGTTCCTAGGCGATCGAGAAAGGCTGCCTCCAGAATGGGATCATGGAAGAAGCGTCGCCCGGTTCGTGTATAAACGATGCCGCGCTCACCTTCCATCACCCCAAACCGCTGACGAGCCGCCAGTGCATCACGACACAGCACCACCACCGCGCGAGATCCCATGTGCTTCTCTTCACAGATGACACGCGGCACCCCCTGATTGCGGAAGTACGTAAACGCTTCGCTTGGATGCTCCAGCAGTCCTTCCAGCGACGACGTCTCTGTCGGCGACATCGTCGGCGGCAGGTAAATCAGCCACTTCGGGTTCGCCGCGAATCGACTCATGACCTCCAGCGCGGCCGTCGCGTTCTCTTCGCGGACGGTCAAATTCGCCATCAGACGCGTCGAGATGATCCGCTTCCCACGAACATCGTCGAGATCAAGTAGATCATCATGGACGTGCTGAGCCGAGAGCGGACCCGGTTCACTCCCAGGCAGAAATGGCTTCGCGGGTTGACAGTACGTTTCCTTCGCTTTGACCGAGATAAACTCTCGCTCGGGGTAACGCAGCGCCGTCAGCTTGCCACCAAAGACGCAGCCGGTATCGATATCGACCGTCCCGTTGAGCCACTCCGCTTCCGGGACCGGTGTGTGGCCATAGACGACCATCGCGTCCCCACGATATTCCGTCGCCCAGTTGAACCGCACAGGCAGTCCAAACTCATCGGTCTCTCCTGTCGTCTCGCCATACAGCGCAAACTCCCGCACCCGGCCAGAGCCACGTCCTTGGTACTTCTCCTTCATCCCCGCATGCGCGACGACGAGGCGACCATTATCCAGAACGTAATGACTCACCAGCCCGTCAATGAACTTCGCCATCGCCTTACAGAACGGCTCTTTCACCGAAGGTTCCAGCGCATCGACCCCCGCCATCGTATTCGCCAGGCCATGCGTCATCTGGACATTGCGTCCCTGCAGCTTGCGCATGAACTTGATGTCATGATTCCCCGGGACACACAGAGCCGTTCCATCCTGAATCATGTTCCGGGCAATTCGGACGACATCTAGACTGCGAGGACCACGATCAACGAGATCACCGACGAAGACCGCCTTGCGCCCTGCTGGATGTCGGTACGTAACATCGCCCCACAGCGGATCAACTGTTTCGCGAGTCTCTTGGACGTAACCAAGCTGTCCCAGCAGTTCTTCCAGTTCATCACAACACCCATGCACGTCGCCGATGATATCGAACGGCCCATGCTCATCCCGTCGGTCATTCCAGAGCGGAACCCGTTCAATGACTGCAGCGTCAATCTGCTCCAGACTACGCAGCGTGAAGACGTGTCGAAACCCCTCCTCTTTCAGGCCGCGCAATGAACGCCGCAGTTGAGAATGCTGCTGACGGATCACATGAGGCCCGAACTGACGATCCGGACGCTCTTTGTTTCGCTCATGACAGACATCCTCCGGCAGGTTCAGCACGATCGCAACTGGCAGGCAGTCATGCTCCCGTGCCAGCTGCACCAGAGGACGACGCGCCTCCGGCTGCACGTTCGTCGCATCAATGACCGTCAGTCGCCCTCGTTCCAGACGCTTCCCGGCGATGGCATGCAAAATCTCAAACGCATCCTTCGAAGCCGTCTGATCATTCTCATCATCACTCACCAGCCCACGACAGAAATCAGACGAAACAACTTCCGTCTGCAAAAAATGCCGGCGCGCAAACGTACTCTTCCCCGCCCCGCTACAACCGACGAGTACTACCAACGACAACTTCGGAATCTCAATCTTCATTAGGTCTCCTCTCATCCTTCATCCTTCCTACTTCATCCCTTCTCGAATATCCCCATCTGCGTCGGCGACCCAATCCCTTCCTCCACCGGTCCGATCTCCGCAAACCGCACGCGATACCCCGTCTTCTCCGCCACCCGCAACGCCCACTCCTCAAACTCGGCCCGCGTCCATTCGAAGCGGTGATCGGAGTGTCGAAACTGACCCGCCGGCAGCGTTTCCCACATGACGTTGTACTCCCGATTCGGCGTCGTCACGACGACCGTTCCCGGGCGGGCAAACTCAAAGACAACTCGTTCCAATGCCGCCAGACGAGCCGGGTCGAGGTGCTCGATCACTTCGACCAGAGCAGCCGCATCGAAGCCTTCCAGTCGCCGATCACGATAGATCAGCGACCCATGCAACAGCTTGATGCGTGAAGCCTGTCGATCGGTCAGCTTGTCGAGCTTCAGACGCCGTGAAGCGATCTCGAGAGTCCGGATCGAAACGTCCATCCCGATGATCTCCTCAAACTGCTTCTCCTTCATCAGCTCACGCAGCAGCTTTCCCTCGCCGCATCCCAGGTCCAGCACACGAGTCCCGCCCGTCCCCTTGAGAGCCGCCAGCACCGCACCATGGCGCTGATCGTTCAAACTCAGGGGCGTCTCCAGAGTCACTTCAGCGACCTGCGTGACAGTCTCCTCTTCGACGACAGCTTCCTCGCTCACTTCCGGCACCAGTCGTGCCAGCGCCTCCGTGTACAACGACGCGCGGTACTTCAGATAACGACGCGTGATGAACTCCTTCTCCGGATGTGTCGACAACCACCCTGCCCCTTTCGCAAGCAGCTTGTCGATTTCATCTTCCCCGACATAATAATGCTTCTGATTGTCGAAGATCGGAATGAGGACATACAGATGCGTCAGCAGCATTGACAGCGTCGTCACCTTGGACAGCGTCACTGAGAAGTACGGACTCTCCCCCCACTCCGGAAATTGCTCATCCAGCACACGTCGCTCCACCGCCAACTCATACCCCAGCGGCAGAAAGACTTTCTCCAGCCACTCAAGCCCGCCCCGAACCCCCAGGACGTCAATCCTCGCCGACAGCGGCCATTCCATCGTCACGAGTTCCGGACGATCCTTGCATCGCCCATTCATCGCAGATCCATAGACCTGAGAAATCGCCACGCTCATCAAAGACGACGCCACATACGGCCGATCGTTGACGTACTGATCCAGCCCAAACACCTGATCCCGACGCTTCTCTCGCATCATCGCGACCGGATCAACGTCAAGCATCAGACACGCCGAAGCCCGCGCATCACTCGCCTCCGGGTAAAAGACATGCGCCTTCCCAAACGACAGCTCAAACTCCTGCACCTTCCCCGGGTGCTTATGCAGCAAAAACCCCAACTCCCCCGCCCGCTCATGCACCGCGCTGATCGTCAACAACATCTTTCCTCCCCCCGACTGGCCAACGCCTGAACTTCATTTCACATCACTGTATCTCGTCCCTCAGACACAACCAACCTCAATCGGTTCACTCATTTCCATCGGCGCGAACATCAAACCCGATCCCCTGTCATCCTTTGCGCCTTCGTTTCTTTGCGTTAACATCCCTCTTTATCTTCCTGTGTCATCTCTGTGGCTAAAGTCTGAGCAAATGTCCGAACAAAACCGTCTCGAAACCTTCCGCGTCGAAAAACTTCAGAGCATCATCGATCTGGGCCACGATCCTTACGGCCAGCGTTTCGATGGTCATCGCCCGATCGCAGAAGTCCGCCCGCTCTGTCCAGAAGAAAACGGCATCGATGGTGAAGAGGTCCGCGTCGCAGGGCGCATTATGCTCAAGCGGGACACCGGCAAGCTCTGGTTCGTCAACATCAAAGACATGACTGGAAACATCCAGCTCATGATCTCCAAGAACGAACTCGGCGACGAGCAATGGGCCCTCGTCAAGACGCTCGATCTGGCGGATATCGTCGGCGTCGATGGTCTCCTGCGTAAGACGAAGACGGGCGAGATTTCCGTCTACGTCAAGAAGCTGACCATTTTGACCAAGTCGATCGCCCCGCCGCCGGAGAAGTATCACGGCGTCGATGACGTCGAGACCCTGCTGCGTCACCGCTACCTCGATTTGATCTACAGCGATGGCGTTCTCGACCGCATGCTGCTGCGATCATCGATCATCGATTCCGTCCGACAGACGCTGCGTGGCAACAGGTTCGTCGAAGTCGAAACCCCGGTCCTCCATGCCATCGCCGGCGGCGCCGCTGCTCGTCCCTTCATCACGCATCACAACGCCCTCGACATCCAGCTTTACATGCGGATTGCCCTTGAGCTGCACCTCAAACGGCTCATGGTCGGCGGCGTCGAACGCGTCTATGAAATCGGCCGCGTCTTCCGTAACGAAGGCATCGACGCGACCCACAATCCCGAATTCACGATGATCGAAATCTACCAGTCCTACGGCAACTACGAAACAATGATGGACCTCACCGAAGCCATCGTCACCGACGCCGTCCGCGCCGTCCTAAAGGCGAGCGGGGGACGTCAGTCCCCTGTGTCTTCATCTACGCCAGACGCCCCCGAGCGATTAATTCTCCCATGGGGCGACGAAACCATCGACTTCACCTCCCCGTGGCCGCGCAAAAAATACGCTGACCTCTTCGAAGCCGCCGCGGGCTTCCCGATGGCTGACCACGAGAAGGTCATCGAACTCGCCAAGACCAAGCACATCCAGACAGACAACGTCCACATCGACGTCATCGTCAATAAGCTCTTCGAAGAACTGGTCGAAGACTCCCTCGAAGGCCCCGTCTTCGTCATCGACTACCCCGCCTCCATCTGCCCCCTCACCAAGCGTAAGCAGAACGACCCAACGATCGCCGAACGCTTCGAACTCTACGTCAAAGGCATGGAACTCGCCAACGCCTACACCGAACTCAACGACCCCAGACTCCAGGAACAACTCTTCAAAACCCAACTGGACGGCCAGGCCGAAGAAGACTCCATGGCGAAGATGGACCACGAATTCGTCTACGCCCTGAAAGTCGGCATGCCACCGGCGGGGGGATTGGGGATCGGGATTGACCGTCTAGTCATGCTACTGACGAACAGCAAGACGATTCGGGATGTGATTTATTTTCCGTTGATGAAGCCGGAGAATTGAAGGTAGCGACGTGGTCACATGAGTGGGACAGGTGAGACTTTTCACGACAAGCCTGCTTGGTATTGCAGAACAAACCGATCGAAAGTTGTTTTGACGCGTAGAGTGAGCTGTGTTCGGAATGTTCACATTGGTTGACTCGTAAATGTTATTTTGTCAGACTCGATACAAATGTTCTTGGACTGTGGTTATTAGTGAACTGAAGAAAATCGATGGGACTTATAAACGCATATTCCGTTGCAGTAAGTCGTATTCCTGACCTTTTTGCGAAAATAAGGGATGGTCAAGCTCCAGATCAGTTTTCGCAGCAGTTGTTGAAGGACTGGGGATTTTCTTCATCCAATGATCGCGCCTTCATTCCACTTTTGAAAGCGCTGGGTTTTTTGTCTCCGGATGGTATGCCGACGTCACTCTACCACGACTATCGTGATCACTCACGCTCAAAGAGCGTGATGGGTAAGGCGCTTCGTCAGAGTTATAGTGACTTATTCCTGATTAAGGAGCACCCAACTGAGGCAGATAAACAGGCTATCCAGGGGAAGTTCAAAAGCTACCATAACGTTAGCGACAATGTAGCCGCATTAATGTCGAAAACATTCTTCGCACTGCTTGCATTAGCTGAACTCAGCAAAGATGGCAACGAGAGTTTCGTGATCGGTTCCGAATCACTGAAAACAAAAAAGAAAGAGCATCCAGTCGAAGATGATGGTCAAAGTAATGGAGGCGCTTTCGAGCAACGTAAGCCAATACTGCATGCACCTGGTCTCCATTACAATATACAAATCCATTTACCAGCTACTAAAGATGTTGAAGTTTACAATGCAATCTTTAAATCACTGAAAGACCATTTAATTGAGATCTAAAGATATTCGAGACTTTCTCTTCAGGGGCCTCATGTTTGAATCTGAAGCGAAAATATTCCAAAGCGCTGGTATCCAAGTAGGTGCAAACGCAACTGCGACAGAAGAGGCTTTATTAACAGAAGCCCTAGCTCCATTTAGTGTATCTCGTCGCAATCAAGCGCTTGAGATGGCGCGATTGTATGCAGTCCTTCACTGTTTTGAGAATGAAATCAGGGGTTTCATTCGGGAAACACTTGAAGAGAAAGAGGGACTGAATTGGGCAGACACGTTGCCTACTGCAGCAAGAAAGTTTGCAGAGGGACGTCAAAAAACAGCGTTTGGTGACACTTGGCTAGAGGGCGAGAAAAGTGATATTCTTGGTTTTATCGACTTTGGGATGTTGACCACAATTATAATTGACAAATGGGTGCACTTTCAGATTGTTATTCCCTCTCAACACTGGCTAAAGCAAAGAATGGATGAATTGGAAAAGTCTCGCAACTTTATTGCGCATAATCGTATGTTGCTTCCGTCCGAGTTTCAGAGAATCTACATGTACATATCGGACTGGAACAGGGTTATTGGACTTTGATTATCGTAAAGTGGTAGTTTGTTTCCCGTATTATTTTCTTTGTGTTGAAAAAGTCTTTGGACTTAAGCGCGCTCTTATTGTTTGGCCGTCGCTCCCTCTCCTCGGCTCCTTCGCCATCTGAATAAACCCAATCACCAGCAACACGATTCCGCCAAAAAGCAGCAGATTCGCGAGCGCCGCGCACACGATCACGATTCCGAAAGCGGCAAACGGGTCCGATCCCGGACCGAGCGAGCGAATCTGTCCCAGCCAGAACAGCATCATGCAGACGCCGATCACGACGCTGCCTACAATACAACCACCCCCCGCCATCAGCCAATGCAACGTTTTCAATTCCGATTCTCCTCGCAACGAAAAACACGATCCTCTTTGTTCGCACTTGCGAGTCTAACGAAAAGTCTTGACGATCAATAGATATTCCTCACAATCCCCCCATCAACCCGCACCGCTGCCCCATTGATCGCCGACGCTAACGGACTGCTTACAAACGCAACCACGTCCCCGATCTCCTTTGGATTGATCAGACGCGCGATCAGCGATGTCGGACGGTTTTCCGCGACGAACTTCTTCTCCGCTTCTTCCCCTTTGAGCCCAGGGAAGACTTGGCCGATGAATTCTTCAACTCCCTCCGTCTTGGTCGAGCCCGGCAGTACCGAATTGACCGTGACCTTCGTCCCCTTGGTCATTTCCGCAAGGGCGCGTGAGATCGCCAGCTGCATCGTCTTCGTAGCACTGTAATGCGCCATCTCGGGAGCAGGATTGATCCCCGACTCACTCGAAATAAAGATGACCCGCCCGCGATTCCTCTCCAGCATCCCCTTCAGGTAATGCCGACTCAAACGCACGCCACTCATGATGTTGACATCAAACAGCTTCTGCCACTGGGCATCGCTCGTCTGGAAAAAGTCGGACGCCTCGTAGATCCCCAGGTTATTGACCAGAATATCGACCGAGGGGATCTCCCTGATCGTCTTCTCCGCTCCTTCGACCGTCCCATTATCCGCTGCCAGCCCCTTCAATTTCGCATCCGCCACCACATTCCGGATCGCCTCAATCCCCTTGGCAACGCTGCTTTCGCTCCGCCCGTTAACAATCACCTCCGCCCCTTCCCGAGCCAGCGAGACGGCGATCTCCAGCCCGATCCCACCCGAAGAAGCCGTCACTAATGCCGTCTGTCCGTTGAGTTGCAGGTCCATTGTCGTATTCCGTTTCTTTAAGAGTTAGCAGTCTCAATCCTCACGGGTGTCGCCGACGCCCGTCAATCCTTACACGACAAATAGTCGTCAGACGTCCCCTCACCGTACCCACTCATAACTCTTCTGCATCCGAAACCCGCTCACCACCAGCATCCTCTCCATCGGCTTGACTTCCAGCACCGAATACCCGTTACTCTCCACTCCAGACCCCTCGACCATGGCGACCAGCGTGCAGTAATGAATGTCGTTGATTTCCTGATAGTCATTCTGATGGCTGTGCCCCTGGAAGACTGCCATCACCTTCTTCGACTGCTCCAGAACTTCACGAACGCGGGCAGCATTCTTCACACTATGCTTCGGACTCTCATCCAGGCGCTGATGAGCAAAGACGATCACCGGTTTGTCAGTCTGTGTCAAATCCTGTTTCAACCATTCCAGTTCGACGTCCGGGATATTCGCATCCGTCCAATGCGATTTCTTCCGGCCATACGGCTGCCCATCACTTCGAAAGCAGGCATCAAGAAGAACGAAGTGCACGCCTCCGCGGTCAAACGAGTAATAAGACTTTTCCTGCCCGACACCACCCAGAAACTCTTCCTTCGTCAACGTGTCGACGCAATGATTCCCCAGCACACAATGCCGGTCTTCGCTCAACTGCGAGAACTGGTCATTGATTGTCTTCAGATACGCCAGCTCCACCTCAACTGAATCTGCCGCATCGATCAGATCACCCAACTCCACGACAAACGCAGGCTTGGCTTCCGCAAACGTCTTCGCCGCATCTGCCAACTTCGAAAGTGTCTCGCGATAATGCCGCGTTCCCGCAGGAGCTTTATCCGCATAATGCAGATCGGTAACTAATCCAATTCGCAAGGGTTCCTGGTGATTCAATCCAGCGTAACCCCATCGTGTCGAAGCGGCGGCCGTTAAGAACAATGCCCCGTTTCGAAGAAATGCGCGTCGGCTAAAGCTATGACAATCGTGAAAATCCATGACACGCCTTCAACGATGGAGGGAGGGGGAGAGGCACACGCTCATCATAATTTCATCGAACACCGAATGAGAAGAGACTCGGTCGGACTTGATGGAATCCTCATCAACCGACAGCCATCAAACCTTCTCCCACCAGCCGCTCCTTCAACTCCGCTACGGTTCCAAACCGCTTCTCTTTCTCGACATCCAAACATTTTGCAATCACGTCCCACATCGCTCCTGCATCTGTCATCAACTTCGCATGCTCCGGCAGCACCCCCTCCAGGTGATTAAACAGAATCTTGGAAACCGTCTCCCCTGGGTACGCCAGCTTCCCTGTCAGGCATTCATAGAAGATGCAGCCCAACGCATAGATATCACTTCGCCCGTCGACTGCTTCGCCACGAATCTGCTCTGGTGACATATAGGAGGGCGTTCCACAAACGCCGCAGGCGGTCGCGGTTTCGACTGTCAGGGTTGCGAGTCCAAAGTCGAGTATCTTGACCACATCCTTCTCGCCGCCGACGGTGGCAAGAAAGATATTCGCGGGTTTGAGATCGCGGTGAATCATCCCGATTGCATGTGCCTCGACGAGTCCATCGCATAACTGTGTCATGATCCGGATCGTCTCATCAACGGAGAGCGCGCCTTGCCTTTTCAGACGCGAACTCAATGGTTCCCCGTCGAGATACTCCATCACGTAATAAAAGTCGCCGTTGTCGGTCTGCCCGTAGTCGTAGATCTGCACCGTATTCCAATGGGACAGCGTGGCGGAGATTTGGACTTCATCCTCAAATCTCGCGATCGCTGTCTTGTCGGCTGCTGAGTCCGCGTTGATCAGCTTGATCGCAGCGGGGCGTTTGAGCATGCGATGCTCGGCTTTATGCACGACTCCCATCGACCCGCGTCCAATTTCATCGAGCAGTCGATACTGCCCGTATTCCCGCAGCTTCTCGACCTGTCGACGAATCCCATGCACCACATGCGACCCGACCGTCGCGACCGCGCCGAAGAAGCAGAGCATCATCACGATCATCGCGTGGATCTCAATATCATGGGCGTCGTTATGATGAAGAGGTGGTGAGTAATGGTGCTGGAGCGCCATCGCAGATACTGTCACACCAATGATTCCCAGCGAGACGATCGCCGTTCGCTTCCAGGTATTTGGGATGAAAATTCCATAGACAGTGATCACCAGCGATGCCACTCCCGCGATCTGCGATCGCAGCGCAGGAACTCGCTCCGCCAGTCCCGCATCTGCCATCGCGTTGCTACGCGTATAGAGGATGTAAAGTATCTCCGCCATTGGCACACAGATGATGACAATCTCCAGAATTCTCAAATGCTGCAGCTTCACAACGGGATGCTTCTTGAGAAAGACGAGAATGCTCCCAAGGACAATCGCTGCCAGGATCCGGCTGATCATCGTCGACGTTGGAATCTTGCCCACAAATGAAAACACGACCGTCGCAATCAGCATCGCTATCAGAAACACCGATGACGCAATGATCAGCCTCTGTCGCAGTAATCGGCGGGTCGTTTCTCCGAACTGTGTCGTTGCGCCCCTCGTCGAACCGGAACTCTCCAGCCCAATGCGGGATTTCGCCGGCGGTCCATTCCCCGCGTCCTTGCCAACGTCGTCCGTCGAAGCACCTGAGAAAATCAAAGTTGGTTGAAGATCGCCCAAAGGCATAATAGGCCCGTGACTTTCAGAAAGAGGATGTCTGTTCCTCGATCATCGTCCATGTTGAGTCTGATTTCAAATCGCCACGCTGTTGCAGATACTCCTCAACGGCCTGTTGTCGCATTGCAACACGGTCGACAATCAACCAGGCAAACCGCGCAAGAAATAACGATTATCTAAAAGAGGCCGATTCATTCACAAAGACGTCATCGGAATTCTTCTCTCATGAAAAGATCCCGCCCTCGTCATGCGCTTTGACACATACAATACGCCGCTGTTGCAGCCCCAAGTGCTCTTCAACAGTCTGACTTGACCGCAGGAAGCGGTTACAACGACTCCCAAGCTTCTCTGTTCGACAAACCAGACGCAGTTTGCCCAGATGGCATAACCCGAACCGTTTTGCTGGTTTGACCAGAGACCGCCTCTTTTGCAGTCGTCACATTACAGTTTGACGGAGAAGTCCGTCGATATGACTAGTGGTTCAGCGATGTACCTGGATGTGATTTCCGAAGGCGTTTCTTTCGGAAGATGGCCAGTTGGACGGCCGAAAATGACTGACCATTATTCCAGAAAGTACACCCAACGTGCACACCACGACCAGAAAAACTGTCCGTCGTCGTCTGTCTTCTAATGTTCAAAGCCCCCTGGAAACGTACTTAAGAGAGATCAATGAAACTCCTCTCCTGAATGCTGCTGAAGAAAAAGAGCTGGCCTACCGGATCGCTGAAGGCGACATGCAGGCACGCGATCAGATGGTCCGGGCGAATCTGCGTCTGGTCGTCAATATTGCTCGTGGCTACAGCACCAAAGGACTGCCGCTGCAGGACCTGATTGAAGAAGGCAATCTCGGCCTTCTGCGGGCTGTCGAGGGTTTTGACCCAGACATGAATACCCGCTTCTCGACCTACGCCAGCTACTGGATCAAGCAATCCATCAAGCGGGCTTTGGTCAACTCTTCGAAGACGATTCGTATTCCTGCTTATATGGTCGAACTTCTCTCGAAGTGGCGTAAGGCGACCGCCAAACTGCAGGACGAGATGAATCGCGTCCCGACGGCAGATGAAGTCGCCAAGGAACTCGATCTCCCGAAAAAGAAGCTGCGAATCGTCAAAAAGGCGATCGAGCTTTATAACAGCACCCCGCAGTCTTCCGACGATGAAGACGGCTGGTCCATGGGGGATCTGATTCCAGACGAGCGTGACAAAGGTCCTGACAACGACCTCATCGAAGGCGACAGCCTTAAGCATGTCTATGAAATGCTTGAGCACATGGACGAACGTGAATCGTCCATCATCCGCCTTCGCTTCGGCTTGGATGGCGATGAGCCCAAGACGCTGAAAGAAATTGGCATCCTCCTCGGCCTGACACGGGAACGAGTCCGTCAAATCGAAAACGACGCCCTCAACCGCATGGCCAAGCGGATCATGGGCGACTGATGCCATTCGAAGTCTCCTCCGTCGATCCTTCTCCCCCGGGGAGAAGGTGGCCGAGTCTTCGAGGTCGGATGAGGGAAGTCTGCGAAGTTACATTTGCAGACGTTCGATTTCTCGTCTGAATCTCCACCCTGCCACGCGTTCGCTGAATGAGTCTGCCCATCCCGCCCGTCTGCACCCTGTCACAATGTGACGGTTGTCCGGAATGCTCGGGTTTTCGGGAATCAATGTGTCGTAACGACGCCTGCTCAGGCGTCCGCACTCAAGACCGCTTACGGGCTGACTCGATAGAACGCGTAACACCAGACTACGACCGTCGGATGGCAAGGATGCCTCACGTCGGAATCGTTGGAAATCACCAGATCGACCGTAAGAATCTTTGCGTCGCCCTGGAGTTCTGGGTATTTTGGGAAGACTTGCGTCAGCCGCATTGGCCTTCACCCATCTGAGTTCGCAGTCTTACGGTCAGACTCATGCCATATAGTACTCCGCAGGATCCTTCGCCCATCCGTAAGCTCCGCGGTCCCATGGGATTATGGTGCCTCGGGTTTATCGCCGCCACTCTGCTGACAGGTTGGTTTGCGAAGGCGCAGGCAAAGCCGGTCCTCCAGGCAGACAACGCCGACGATCCGCGCAAGGTTCTCCTCAAGGCTCCCGAAACGCCGATGGAGATGGTCCGCGCCGCCAACCTGATGATCGATTACGGTCAGCCGACGATCGCCAAGGAATACCTCGGCCAGCTCGTCGATGCCAATCCGACCGACGAACAGCTCATTGAAATTCATCAGCAGTACGGCACTGCTGCCCTGCTCCGTATTGGCAACTCACGCGAACTCCAGCCACAAGCTGGTCAGTTCCTCGACCTGCTCAATGCTGCTCTGACCCGCCAGGCTGGCAACCCGCAATACATCGACGGCATCATCGATCAGCTCTTCGGCACGCCCAGCGAGCGTGACGTTGCAGTTCAACAGCTCAAAGCTCTCAGCCTGAATGCAGTGCCCAGGATCCTGCAACGGTATCAGGAAACACAAGACGAAACTCAACGTGATACGATTGCATACGCCCTCATTCAAATGGGCCCGACCATCATCCCGGGGATGACCGCCGCCCTTCAATCGCCAGACCCCGCTGTTAAGAGTCTTTCGCTGACTGTCCTCGGCTGGCTCAATGCACAACAAGCCCGTGCCGACATTGGTTACTTCCTGGTCAGTCCCATTGAACAAATTGGGGTTACCAAGACGGCTCAAATGGCCTGGGAACGCCTCGACTCCTTCCAGTCTCAATCCACCTTGAGTGGTCAGGAAAAAGTTGACCCGGCGTTGATCGGTGCGTACCTGCTGCGTCGCGCAGAAGAATACTACTGTGCAGACGTGAAAATGCCCGTTGGCAACGATGGCAATACGACACTGTGGCTGTGGAATGCCCAGGCTCAGACGATCGGCACAGTCTCTCTGGTTCCCAAGCGAGCAGCCCTGCAAATCGCGGAACTCAATGCCAGACGTGCACTCGCCATCCTGCCCGATTCTCTCGATGTCCAGGCTTTACTGCTGGGAATCGAATTCGCCATCGAATCTCGCGAACAAGATTACCGTGGGATCGATCCGACCAACGAAACCGCTCACCTCGGCCTGATCAGCGGCACGGAAGTGATTTCGAAATCACTCGATCTCAGCCTTCAATGCCAACAATACGGTGCCGCCGTCGTGGCGATCGAAACGCTGAAACGCATCGGCAATTCCACGATGCTCGCACCAAGTGGTAATACGTCACTTCAAAAGTCCCTGAACAGCCCGTCGCCACGCGTTCAGTTCGCTGCCGCTGACAGTATCATTCAGCTGCGTCCACGTCAGCCGTTTGCGAATTCCAACCGCGTCATGCAGATTCTCAGTCAGGCCGCGACAGCCTCGCCAGCCGGAACGGCACTGGTGATCGATCCGAATGTCGAACGCGGCCAGACGATGGCAGGTCTTCTGTCTCAACTCGCCTGGAGCGCAACCCTCAAGACGAACGGTAAATCAGGGTTTGAAGAAGCGGCAACTCGTGGCGACTTCGCCTTCGTTTTAATCCATGCTGGCGTGATCGACTGGCCTCTCAGTGCGACCATCGCCAACTTCAAAGCCGATGCCCGCACGGCCTACCTGCCTATCATCATCGTTGGACCACAAAGCGTGGAAGCCAACACCAAGTACTTAGTCGACCAGTTCAACGGCGTCTCGTTCCTGATCGAGACCGAGTCGGTTCAAGACTTCCGGGCTCAACTGGCGGACAACATTACACGATTTGAATTAACCCCGCTGACTCCACAAGAGATGACGACTCGCCAGTCGAAGTCCCTTGACCTACTCCATAAGCTCGCCATTAGCCCGAACACTGTCTTCGATCTCACGCAGGCCGAAGTTGCTCTCGAAGGTCAGCTCTATAACAGCGATAAACAACCTCTCATCCTCGAGACACTGGCTCGCATTCCCACCGCCAACGTCCAGCAAGCCCTTGCTGATCTGGTCGTTCTCGATTCAGCAGAGCCAGCCAATCGCATTCTCGCTGCCGAACTGATGTGCCAGCACGTCCGAGAATTCGGCCTTCTTCTCGACGCAGCCCAGGTCACTGCCCTGCGAGATGTTTACCGCACAACCGACAATCCCGATCTCCGCATGTGGTTGTCCTCCTTTGTAGGCATGCTAGGCCCGAACCGAACACTGACCGGCCAACGAATGCTCCAGCAGCTGGCACCGTAGTCGAGTGTGTCTCGCTCCCAATGACGTCACTTCTATGTTGAGAAGTAACTTTCGTCTCTTCTCCTTTGAGGGTGGGGCATAGGCACTGATTCGCCGACATTGCCTAATCGACGATAGGCATTTCTCTGCTTTCCCTCAGCTGGTCGCAACCACACATTGCACACCTCCTCGCCGTACGTTCTACTGACTTAAAGTACGTACCCGCTTCTCAAGAGGAGATCTCTCATGCTCAGCCGCGCTCGCCTTGTTCTGTCTGCATTGGCAGTCACCTGTTCCTGTTCTCTGGCTTTGGCTTGTACTCGTGCCGTTTACCTTGGACCGGACGGCATGATCGTCACCGGGCGAACCATGGACTGGGCGGAAGACATGGCCAGCAACCTCTGGTTCTTTCCGCGAGGCATGGAACGCAAAGGGGTTCACGGCAAGACCGCTCTCACCTGGACGAGCAAATACGGAAGCATCGTCGCCTCCGTCTACGAAGCTGCCTCAGCTGATGGAATGAACGAAAAAGGCCTCGTCGCCAACATGCTCTATCTTGCGGAGTCAGAGTATCCACCTGCGACTGACCCTCGCCCTGCCGTTTCCATCGCCGCATGGGCTCAATATGTTCTCGACCAGTTCGCAACAGTCGAAGAAGCCGTCGCTCATCATAGGAAAGAAGAGTTTCGCATCTCGCCCGTGAAGGCCCCCAATGGTGCTGAAGGGACAGTCCACCTCGCCATTTCTGATCCCACAGGCGACTCCGCCATCTTCGAATACGTTGCCGGTAAACTGGTGATCCACCATGGCCGTCAGTATCAGGTCATGACCAACTCACCGGTTTACGACCAGCAACTTGCCCTCAATGCCTACTGGAAGCAAATTGGCGGGACGATCATGCTGCCTGGGACGAACCGTGCTGCAGACCGCTTCGCTCGCGCGTCCTTTTATATCAATGCCTGTAATCAATCTTCTGATCAACGGGAAGCAGTCGCCTCGGTCATGAGCGTCATGCGAAACGCCAGTGTCCCACGCGGAATCAGTACCAAAGACCAACCCAACATCGCCTCCACTCTCTGGCGTTCGGCTGCCGACCAGAAGAATCTCGTCTACTTCTTCGAGAATACCAACAGCCCAGCCGTCGTCTGGGTCAAAATGAAAGAACTCGATTTCGCCAAAGAGTCCGGCGTCCGCAAACTGACCCTCGTCGGCCATCCCGACATCGCCGGCGACCAGACCAAGGGCTTTACAGCCGCCAAACCATACGAGTTCCTCGCTTCAGAATAGCACACCGGGTGGCTGGGGTCAGGCTTTCTAGCTGACCCCAGTTCATTCGCAATTGGAAGCACATTCTGGGGTCAGCTACCAAACCTGACCCCAACCACCCTTTAACGATTAAACCAAACAATTACCTCTCCGAAGTCTGCCAGCTAAACAGGTACATCGCCCTTGGCACGGACTGATTCATCAGCGTCTCCATCACGTTCGGCGTTGCTTCGAGTTTTGCTTCTCCAAAGATGAGTGATGAGAGTGTCGGTGTGAACTCATACTTGACCACTTTGATCTCGCCCAGGTTGTGGTCTGTCTTCATGGCATCGATGGCGTCATCCAGAAACCCAATTTTGTCGACGAGTCCCTTATCGACCGCCTGCTGCGAGGTAAAGATCCGTCCCGTCGCGACTTCCAAAACCTGCTCGCGATTCATGTTCGGTCGGTTGGCATCAATGATATCGACGAACCGCTGATACGACTCATCCATGATCCCACTCCAGACTTCGCGTTCTGCTTCACTTAACGGCTTGAACGGACTCAGCGCATCTTTGAACGGTCCCGTTGTCAGCGGATCTGCTTTGACGCCCCAGTTCTTCGCCAGTTCAGAAACGTCGTAACGTGGAATAATGACGCCGATGGAGCCCGTCCAGGTTGTTGGCTCCGCATAAATCTTCCCCTTCTCGCCAATTCCCATCGCCACGTAATAACCTCCCGAAGCCGCCAGTCGTCGCATCGAAACGTACATCGGCTTCTTCTGAGCCAGCGCCTGCAGCTTGTGATAAATCTCATGGCTGTCCGCGACCAGACCGCCCGGACTATCGATCGCCAAAATAACCCCCTTCACCGAGTCATCTTCGTCGATTTTCTTGATGACGTCGAAGACCTTCTCCGTGTAAGGAGGCATGATCGTGGCTTCGATACGAATGATCGCGATCTTATTGGTGGCAGACTTGTCGCCATTGTGGAACTTCTCGATGGGTCCCGAGATGTCCCCCATGAGCGCCGATTGCTGAGTCACCAGCGACATGTTGAGAATGAGTGAGAAGACCAGAACCGCCCCCAGCACCCTCGTCATGATCCATGACCAGCCGCTGCTATTGGCAGGCTGTTGGATGACAATCTGGGGAATGCCCCCTTGAGCATCACGGGCGGAACTGTAAACGGCTTTGTATTTGCCAATATTCTCAGATGCTGGTTGATTCGATTCGTCAGAAGGCATTGATATTCCTTGATGTCAGTTGGTCGGAGAACAATTGAACTCCAACGAGAGGCGGAAGCGAGGCTTGAGATTCTTAACTAGGATTCCGTGACGTTGTCAGTCCAGAGCCCTGTTTTCTCGTATCGGTCGCGTGGAAAGAAGAGTAGGCAATCTGGGTAGAATTTTTTGGTTGTGAGTATCGCACCGGTTCTTCGCGTCACAACGGTTGAAATTATTCTACCAGCTTTAACGCCAATCAAAAGGGACCACCCGGCACGTCGATAACTTGAGTGTGCCTCTGAACCAAGCGGCGTACGGGAATTTTGTGCCTCACGCCCCACTTTGGTTCAAGTCGCAGTGATTGACAGTTCTGGTCACGGACCCGCTTCGTTGAGCAGGTTCACAAACGCCGTCTGCAAACTCACTGCAAAGACAAGGAAGTCGACCATGAAGATCACGCGCAAAACCGCCAAAAGACTCGGAACCTCTCTGCTGTGCCTTTCTCTTTTTGCCAGTTCCGGGACCATCATGGTCAACGGCATCTTCGCTGCCCCACCCAGCAGCCCAAAGCCAAGCCAGGTGAAACGTTCGGCCCAGCCTATTCCTACCACCATCGTCGAAGACAAAGGAACCCAACAGACCGGTGGCGTCGGCTCCTTCTTCAAAGGCGTCGGCAACAAAATGAAAGGGGCCTTCAAGTCGGATTCCAACAAGTCCGAGCAGCAAGAGCGTTCTGCTCCCCCAATGACGAATGGCGCGAATCCGTCCTTCACCGCCAGCAAACCCGCCCCACAACAGCCCACTCCCAAACAAACTTCAACGACACAAGCGGCCCCCTCCCAGGTCACGCGTAACAACCCCATGCGACCCAACAATGTTGCATCCGTGCCCACCAAGCCAACCGAGCCGAACAAGCTCAATTCGCAGATGACCGGAACCCAGACAAACGAGGTCATGAAGCAACTTGAAGAGCTCTACAAAGCCGACGGCCGCACGATGCCCGACATGGGAGCCCTGCGTGACTCTCACACGGAGACCGCTCAGCAGGTCAGGAAGATGGACCAGAAGTCGACCGTCCGTCCTTCTGAGCTCTCTGACAACCCGCTGAACAAGGCCCGCGCCTACATTCCGGGCATGGACAAGCCAATCGAGACACCCAAGCTCGTCGACAAAGAGCTTCCCGCCATCCTGCCCGAAACTCGCGTCACAGCAGCTGACGTGAAAGCGTCTCTGCCTGTCGCTCCCGGACCGGCGTTCGTTCCCCCTGCTGCTCCAGAAGTTAAAGCGACACCAACACCGAAGGTCGTGAAGAGAGACCCGGTCATCACTGCTCCCGCGGAGGACTCGATGGCCTGGGCGAACCCATCTCCCGCTGCCACGCCCAAATCGACGCCCCCTCTGCCGCCTGCCGGTCCCGTTGGCATGTTCCCCGATCACATAGCCTCGACAAAGCCAGCGGATGTCAAACCGGCTCCTGTCGCCAAACCATCGCCACAGCATCCTCTCCTTGATGTTGCTCCCGCAGCGACAGCTAATAAGGTCGTCGTCTCACCACCGTCAACGGGCATGTTTCCGGACCCTGTCAGTTACGTGACGACTTCAAAAACACCAGCCCCTGCGACGTCGCCCAAAGCAAACAGCTCAGCGAATGTCAGTTCGAACGCCAAACTTGCACCCTCACTGGGAGCCGTCGGCAAGTTCCCCGGCAATGAAGAGCCAGTTGCGACGCCAGCGATCAACGTCAGCAAATCAACATCCAAAGCTGCTCCGAAGATGGACGAAGATCATTTCTTCGTCATCGACACGGAGAGTGACGAAGAAGATCTCGACCTTGGCAATGACCTCGTCGCGAAGCCCGCCTCCGTCGCGACCGTTCCCGCTCCGAAGCAACCAGTCGATTCCTCGACGGCACCTTATCGCCCAGAGACAGCTCAGGTCGAAACTCCGAAGCCACAAACCCTCGCGGCTCAGCCAGTCAAAGTTGAGACCCCGAAGGCAGCACCAAAGAATCAGGACTCCCCGTTCGTCGCGGCCAATGATGCTCAGTCTTCTTCAATGGCCAGCGCTGATAACCCCTTCAAATTCCCGGACGGCGGCCTGAAAGACGCGGACGAAGCCCTCACCCGGGCTCCGAAAGTCGAAGCGAAACCAGCTGTCGAAATCAAGACTGCTGATGCAACACCAGCCTTCATTCCAGAGGCCCCCAAGCCTAAGGCAACCGAAAGCCAGCCCGCTCCGATCCCGATGGTCCTGCCGCCGGCTCCCACCTTCCCGGATGACGAGCCCTCTGAAGAACAGCCAGTCCCGGAAACCAAGACTCAGATGACTGTCCCGGCACCAAAGGTCCAGGACAAGGTCGCCGAAGCTGCTCCTTCAGAAGCACTGCCCAAGGTGGAAAACAAGAAAGAGTCGATAGACTCCGATCTCGTCATCGAAGGTGATCCTGCCTTCTCTGCAATGGCCCTCGCTGAAGCCGCCGCCAAAGCGAATCGCGAGCAGGATGAACCTCAACCGGCCAACTCGGAAGCCGAGATGCCGACCGATGCTTTCGTCATCCCGCCACTTCCAGGAACTGCGGACGAAGCGACTGCGAAGTCATCCAATGATTCTTCCGACGATCAACCGATCGTGAAGTTCGATGACATCCCGATGCCGCCCTCGATCGAAGTGAAGACCGCGATCGTCAAGCAGGCCGACGTCCCAATCGTGATGCCAACTCCCGTCGAGAAACCAATCGTCGCTGAGCCCGTCGTCATGACGAAGCCCACCATGACCCCTCAGCAGAAGTACGAGCTGATCAGCTCACGCAAGAACGTCCGTGGCTTCAAAGGCTTCTGCCCGGTCGCGTTGCGAGACCGACGCGAACTTCTTGATACTGACCCTGAGTTCCAGGTCCTCTACCAGGAGAAGCTCTACTACTTCTCATCTGACGAATCGAAACGACGCTTTGAAATCGACCCCGAACATTACCTGCCCGCCTCCAGCGGACGTGATGTCGTTGTCTTCAAAGACTCTGGCACGATCGAAGAAGGGATGCTCGACTTTGCTGTCTGGTATCAAGGTCGCCTCTATCTGTTCGCGACCAAAGAGTCGATGACCAAGTTCTCGACCTCGCCTTCCGACTACGCCGTCGGGGAAGCACTGATCGAGACGACAAGCCATTAAAAAACGAGACCGAGGTCAGGACATTTGCCCGACCTCGGTCTGTTTTTTTCTCGAGCGGAATTACCGCCAGTCGAGTACCTGGAAAATTCCTTCGTGGCGGGTGAACTGGTGAGACAGCGATTGGAGTCGGTCGCGGTAAATGCTCAGAGCCAGGCCAGCCAGGAAGATGACGCCACCTCCGATCGCGAGGTAAACTCCCATCTCGACATCGGGACGATAGACCAGCGAACCGGTGACGACGATCAGCTGAAGAGCCAGGCTGAAGCAGCCGATGATACTCGAAGCTTTGATTCGCCAGGCAATACCGGTCAGCAGGAGCAGCAGGGAGAAGGTGGCAAGGATCATGTCGTCTGGCAGAGAGACACCGCCAGCAAACCGGTACGAGTAGGCTGCACACATAAGAGGGATCGTGACCATCAGGGAGGCGATCCACATCTGGCCTGACCATTCGCGGATGTCTATCTCCTGCTGGTCATCGAAGCGTTTAACGCAGCCGAGGATCGTCAGCAGCGTACCGATGGTGACGATGGCGATCTCGAAAATCTGAGCCTGACTGAGGGCGAGCAATCGATAACCGGCGACGATGGTGATGGCTCCCAGGAAGAAGGTACTGGCGGTATAAAAGCGGGAGACGCCGTCGCGACGAGTGATAACCGTGGCGGCAATGCTGAGGATCGTCAGCAGGGCGAAGCGTCCAGTGTCGAACCAGTCGGCGTTGCCAAGGGCGGTTTCGAAGCTCCCTTTGATGAATGTCGACGTGAAGGCGAAGATGGCGAGAATGTGTCCGATCTTTGTGATCGAGAGTTCGCGATTCCCTCGTCCAACGGCAAGCAACAGTGTTCCCAGAGAGGCTGCGATCGTCAGGTGAGTCTCGACAGAGAGACGTCGTCCAATGATGGTCACTTCAGCAGCAACAAGTGTCAGGCCGGTCATGACGATGAACACCGTCTGTTTCGAGACAACGAGTCTTGAGTAAAGATACAGATACGTCCCCCACAACCACAGACAAGCGAAGACGAGCGTGGTGGGAATGGTGTTCGATTCGCGGAGGACATTGATCCAGGCGAAGAGCTCACGCGGTTCGAGCACAGGAATCGTTGCCGTGTTCGCAAGTTGATACGCGCCGACGATCCCAAGTCCTGAGATGAGTTGAAGATGACCTGACCAGAACGTGGCGCCGCCAAAGCGCTGGCGAGAGAAAACTTCGTCGACAGGATTAAAGGCCCGTTCGAGGTGAATGGAAAGTGTCGCGAGTATCTGGAGAAGGATGCCGACGTGGAGAGCACTCGCCGCAGGGGCGTAGTCTCCCATGACAAGTAATGACGTCAATGTGATACCCGCCTGGACCGCAAAGACGAAGAGCGCATCCTTGAGCCACCATGCAGTGATCCCGAAGATGGCCGAGCAAATCACAGCAGGTCCCCAGAGACCCTGGTCGATTCTCAGGATATCTTGCGCGTGATAGAACCAGAGGTTCAACGGGAGAACGACGCAGCCCAGGAACGTGAGAGCGCGGCCAGCAAGGTTGAAGCGAGTTCTCATGGTCGTCGCGACTCCAGAGCCCCAGATCGCCAGGGAGCTGGCTGTCAGTGTCGTTGCGAGAATATATTTGTTTTCGAAGATCCCCCAGCTGATCAGGTAGACGAGCATCCCGACGACAAACAGGCACCCGCCAATCGTCATCATCCATTGGATACTGCGCGGGTCCAGAAAAGCCTGCGCCATGCGCCCGAGTGGGGTGATCCTGGGACGCGGCGACGATTCGGGAGCTTCGGGGGTATCAGGTATGTCGGACATATTAGGGCTCTCTGGTTAGTGAGTAGGAAGCTTCCTCTGGGTGGCCCAGCCGTTCATGGCTGGGTGAGCAACGCGAACAAGACGCCAGCGCCATCCGCATTCCATTCGAATTAGAGCGGTGAGCTTCGTTTGATAGCGTATGGCGATGTATCTTGTGACTTCGTCACCCAGCCATGAACGGCTGGGCCACCCACGAATGCGTAGGCGTTACGCTGAAGTGGATATCACACGGAAAAAATAAAATGTGTGATTTTGTGGACTTTTGAAATGAGGTCCGCGTGGCGTATGATCAGTCAGACGGGCAAGTCACGTTGATTTCGAGCTGGTTACGACAACGACAGGCGGGGCATGAGCGAATCGAAAGCATCGTCGGAAGCGGGATCGCTGAGCATTGCGTTCTCTCAGGCCCGGCAGGGAGAGCGGGCACAAGTCGATCGGCTGTTCGAGCAGTGTCGACCCTATTTAAGGTTGATGGCGAAAAGTCAGCTGAATGCGAAGTTGCAAAGCAAAGTCGATTCGTCGGACCTGGTCCAGCAGACGATGCTCGATGCCTACCGGCAGTGGGAGAACTTTCGCGGACAGGGCCCGGGAGAACTGCTCGCCTGGCTGCGACAGCTGCTCAATCACAACGCCATCGATTTCGCGCGACGTTACCAGCAAGCCGACAAAAGGCAGGTCACCAGAGAAGTGCCGCTGGCAGAAGAACGCGGATCGACATCCCCTGGCGCAATCCTCGCCGATTTCTATTCGACACCCAGTCAGAAGATGATGCGCGAAGAAGCAGAAGTCCTGCTCGCACAGGCGATCGCAAATCTGCCGGAAAACTATCAGACGGTCATCATCTTAAGA
Organism: Lacunimicrobium album; assembly: GCF_052161635.1. Taxonomy (GTDB): domain Bacteria; phylum Planctomycetota; class Planctomycetia; order Planctomycetales; family Planctomycetaceae; genus SXPC01. Next base: position 2,019,194 of record NZ_CP197413.1, on the reverse strand, counting down.
AGCTTGCAAAGACTACCGTTCGAAGAGGTCGCAGAGCAGATGGAATGTTCCCGGGGAGCCGCCCAGATGTTGTGGGCACGGGCAGTCAAGGAGTTGTCGGCGAAGTATCGCGGGTTAGAAGACAAAATTGTCGGAAAGGTCTGATGCCTGTGTCTGGGGATGAAGAGTCTGCACAGAGTTGGGACGAGGCTGACGTTCTAGAAGCGTATGTCAATGCGCTGGAGAACGGGGAAGTTAATGTCGTCGAGCAGCTGGCCTTACAGCATCCGAGTCACGCCGATACGTTCGAGATGCTCAAACACTTGCATGGCCTGGCAGAACCTGTCGAAGCCTCCCGCGGTGCCCTGGAAAAATCGCTGGGGCCGCGTCACGCGATGGCTGAGACAGTCATCGGCAAGATGCACGGCCGCCCCCAATCGTCTTCGTCGTTGAATCTTGTCGACGGTGCGAAGTTCGGGGATTATCAGATTGTCCGTCAACTCGGCCGCGGCGGTATGGGAATCGTCTTTGAGGCAGTCCATGGCGCCTTGAATCGCCGAGTTGCATTGAAGGTCTTATTATCAGGAACGCTCGCATCGCCGGATGAAGTCGAACGTTTTCACCGAGAGGCGCGCTCCGCAGCACGGCTGCAGCATGCAGGAATCGTCTCGATCCACGAGGCGGGCTTCGTCGATGGTCAAAACTTTTTCACGATGGACTACCTGTCCGGCGGGACATTAAGCGATATGCTTCGACAAGGGGCAATGGACCCTCATCGTGCAGGCAGGTTAATGCACACGATTACGCTCGCCACCTCTTACCTGCATCAGCAGGGAATCGTCCATCGCGATCTGAAGCCGGGAAACATTCTCTTTGATAAGGATGGACAGCCGAGGGTTTCGGACTTCGGTCTGGTGAAGATATCGACTGACGATGACCTCGCGCGCACAGCAACCGGTCAAATCCTCGGAACGCCGACCTATATGTCTCCCGAGCAGGCGCGCGGGCATTCACGCGATGTCGATGAGCGGTCAGACGTGTATAGCCTCGGCGCAATTCTCTACACGATGCTGACCGGAAAGCCGCCGTTCGTGGAGGCAACATCGTTCGATACGATCATGCGTGTGCTCGAAGAGCAAGCCGTACCTGCCCGAACTCTGAATAAAAAGGTCCCCGTCGAGCTGGACCTGATTTGTATGAAGTGTCTGGAAAAAGACGCTGCGAAGAGATTTCAATCGGCTGATGAGCTTGCTGCGGAACTTCGTCGATTTGTGCAGGGCGAACCGATTCTGACCAGGCCTGCGACTTTGCCTCAACAATGGGTTCGTCTTGCGAGAACATACCCGGCGTTATTTGCGCATTTGATCCCGATTCTCGTTTGCTCTGCTTTCATATTGATTCAGCAGATAATCGTCGGGCCATATCTCCACTTCATCGAACTGCAGCTGACGTTTTTAGGGTGGGCGTTGTTGTCGGTATTTCTGCAACTCATGCTCAATCGTCCAGACACGCGATGGCTGGGTCGGATTCTGTGGTCGATCGCTGATCCCATGCTTCTGGCTTTGATGATCTGGATTGGTGATCCGCCGAGGGGCTCTTTGTTTACAGGATTTCCGTTGCTGATTGCAGCTTCGGGACTATGGATTAACGAAGTCATCGTGGCAACGACGACGGCTTCGTGCCTGCTGTCGATCATGGTCTTGATCTGGGTTCAACCAGATGAAATCGCGAATTTTTTCGTCAGCATCTTTGTGCTGACGACCGGAGTCATTATGGCAAATCTCGTGCAAAGATTTCGCGGGCTGAACAGGTATTTCGAAAAAGAATAAGCCGCTGATATTGCTCTTTCAAAAGACCAGACACGCCGATTCAGTGAAGTGCGGACGTTTTACTTCTTAACCAGGTGTTGCACAAAGAAGCGTTGCCATTCCTCCAGGTGCCGACGCATCTTCTGGCGTGAGCCTTCGACATCGCGGTCTTCGAGAGACTTCAAGATGTCCAGATGCTCTTCAAGAGCAGGCTCGAGGACTGAGATATCTCGATGAAGCTTGTTGATGACGCCGTTGAGTCGGCGATAGCGCGTGATGTCTTCTTCGAGACGTTTGCTGCCACTGGCTTTGGCGATCGCAGCATGGAATTCATCGTCGAAACGGACCCACTGATCAAACGCATGTGGCAGATCGAGGATCGATTTCAGTTCATCCGCCATCTGATGCAGGCGAGCAATGGTGACGCGGTCGATGCGTGAAGCCGCTTTGGCAGCTGCTTCGCTTTCGAGGATGCAGCGCATTTCGTAAATGTCGTACACATCATCGCTCGAAAAGTCAGCGATGACGGGGCGCCGGTTGGGACGCTGGATGACGAGGCCATCCTTGATCAACTGCCCCATGGCTTCATGCACGGGCGTACGACTGACCTTGAGATAACGTGTGAGTTCGAGTTCACTCACCTGCTGTCCGGGCTTCAGATCACCAGACAGGATCATGCGCAAAAGACGCATGTAGACAATGTCGGACAGACGCATGATCTCCGAATCTCGGAGATCCATCTCGAGGGGGAAATTTGTTTCTGCTTCCGAATCGATCGCAGGTATCGTCATATCGGATCTCGGCCAGTAGAGGGAGGTGTGCAAACGTTGGTGTGATGATATCCGCGATATCTGTTGGCCCGAATGGGTATTATGCGGCTGTAGGAGTCAGGAATGCAATGGCGTGATTGTGACGTTTTCAATTAACTTACCGGGTCAAACAGACACAAGTCTGGCAGGCTGGTTAACCGGTATTACTGAGAAATTTGTGTGCTTTTGCAGAGTGAGCCGTATTCGGTTTTGAAAAAACATCAAACAACTCTAACATGAACGGTTCTTGATGTCTTTACGAGCTCTTTAGTTAGGAAAATGCTGCATGCAATTACGACTGCTGGTATGCACTGCGATCTATGTCCTCGGAAACAGCTTCTGGCAGTCTGGGCAAGTTCATGCTCAGGAATTTCCTGCCCTCCCAAATACCGAAAAGAGCCCAACTGCTCCCTTCATGACGCCGGAGAAAGCGCTCGCGTCGATCGAAGTCCCGAAAGGATTTCGCGTGACGGTGTTCGCAGCAGAACCTCAGGTGCAGAATCCAATCGCTTGCTCATGGGATGCCTTCGGCCGCATGTGGGTCGCTGAGAACTTCACCTACGCAGAACGCGAGCAGCGTTTCGACCTGAGCCTGAAAGATCGCATTCTCATCTTCAGTGATGACAACAACGATGGCAAAGCCGACTCTCGGAAGGTCTTCCTGGATGACATCCAGATGCTCACCAGTCTCGAAGTTGTCCCGGATGGCGTCTATGTGATGTGTCCGCCGAATGTCTTGTTCATTCCTGACCGCGACCACAATGACATTCCCGATGGCCCCGCCGAACACGTGATTGATGGCTTCGAAGTCCCGGAGCAGAACTACCACAATTACGCCAACGGCTTGAAAATGGGGCCGGATGGCTGGCTGTATGGACGATGCGGTGCCTCATCACCAGGTAAGATTGGTATACCCGGAACGCCTGAAAAAGATCGCGTCGCGATGGAGGGCGGGATCTTCCGTTATCATCCTGAAAAGAAGGTTGTTGAAGTCCTGACTGCGGGCACAACTAATCCCTGGGGCCATGACTGGGATGAATTCTACGAGCTGTTTTACGTCAATACCGTCAACGGCCACTTATGGCATGGTATCCCCGGAGCGCACTTTGTCCGCCCTCATACAATCGACCCGAATCCCTATGCGTTCGAGCCCATCGATATGCACGCCGATCACTGGCACTTTGATACCGGCCAAGGCTGGATGGCATCGCGCGACGGAAAAGCCAACTCACTCGGCGGTGGCCATGCTCACAGCGGGTGTTACATCTACCAGGGAGGCCATTGGCCCACTGACTACAACGGCCGCCTCCTGACACTCAACTTCCATGGTCGACGCATCAATCAGGAACAACTGAAGCGAGTTGGCAGCGGATACATCGCCTCGCATCTGCCAGATATGTTTGTCGTCGGAGATGCCTGGTTTCGCGGACTCGAGATCTCCGCAAGTCCCGATGGTCAGGCCATGATTCTCGACTGGTCCGATACCGGCGAGTGTCACGAAAACACCGGCGTGCACCGTGAAAGTGGGCGTATTTATAAGCTGACGTACGACGCACCCCGCCCCAAAGGCTTCAAAGAGAAGTACCCGCCAGTTGACTATCGAAGCCTGAAGATGCTCTCGGATATGGAACTGGCAGTCCAGCAGACGTCTTCCAATGAATGGCTCGTCCGACAGTCTCGGCTGATTCTGGCTGATCGAATCGCCAAAGGTGAGAAGTGCATCCTCGGGACAGAGCATCTGACAATGCTGTTGACTCAGGCGCCGAATCCTGTCCATCGACTGCGCGCGATGCTGACGTTGTATGGAATGAAGTCGCTGAGTGATTCCCAACTGACGACTTTAACGCGCGATGAGAACGAGCATATCCGCGTGTGGGCGATTCGTCTGCTGACCGATTTCATGCCGCTCGATGATTGTCGTGGTCCGATTGCGATTCGACAAACCGCTGACGTTCATGCTCGCGCCGAGAAAGTGATGCCCCTGCTCTTGGAACGGGCTCAGAAAGAGACTTCCGGGCTGGTCCTGCTGACACTCGCATCGACGCTGCAGCGACTCCCCGTCGACCTGCGGGCTCAACTGGCTCGTCCTTTGGTGTCGCATGCTGAGTATGCAGCGGATCAGAATCTCCCACTGATGACGTGGTATGGTTTGATTCCCGTCGCCGTTTCGCATCCACAGGAACTGGTCACGGTCGCGATGAATTGTCAGTGGCCCACAACCCGACGACTGATCGCACGTCGCTTGATTCAGGATAATGAGAAGCATCCAGAAGTGACCATCGAACTCGTGACAGCAATGATCGCAAGTCCAACTATCGACTTCACTCGTGATCTGCTGTACGGCTTTTCTCAAGGGCTGAAAGGTCGACGAAAGACGATCCAGCCTGTGAACTGGTCGAAGCTCGTCGAAAAAGTCGCTGCTGTGGGCGATGAGCCATCCAAGACCCTGGTGACACAATTGAGCGTCGTCTTCGGCGATGGCGAAGCACTCGAAGAAGTCGAGAAGATCGCGCTCAATAATGATGTCGACCATACGACGCGCGCCAATGCGATCGAGACGCTGATCGAAGCCAAGTCGCCACGATTGATCGAGATCTGCACCCCGATTTTGGGAGTACGCAACCTGAATGTCGTCGCAGCAAAAGGACTGGCCTCGACAGGCGATCCCAAAGCCGGCGAGACGATCGTCAAGAACTACAACAGAATCCAGGGTTATAACCGCCCACAGGTGATCGCGATGCTGACCAGTCGCAAGGAGTATGCAAAGATGCTGCTGGAAGCAGTCAGCCAGAAGAAGATCGCGCCGGACGATGTCACCGCATTTGATATTCGACAGATCCTTTCCCTGGGAGATGAAGAACTCGCGGGCCAGGTGCGTCAGATGTGGGGCGAAGTGCAGGAATCCTCCGCTGAGAAGAAAGCTCAGATGGAAGAAATCAAAGCCAAGCTCACCGCTGAAGTGCTCGCCAAAGCCGACTTGTCAAAAGGACGGGCGCTCTTCGAACAGTCCTGTGTCAAATGCCACAAGCTTTACGGCCAGGGACAGATGATTGGACCTGATCTGACAGGTTCAAATCGCAGCAACATCGACTACCTGCTGGAGAACATTGTCGATCCCTCCGCAGTCGTCAGCAAGAACTATTACGCCTCGATCATCGCCATGGAAGACGGGCGCGTGATCAACGGATTGATCACCAACAAAAATGAACAAACCGTGACGATCCAGACTCAGACCGACAAGATGACCCTCCCGGTGGAAGAGATCGCCGAGATCTCGACAACAACACAGTCACCAATGCCCGATGGGTTGATCAAGACTCTGACGGAAGAGCAAGTCCGAGATTTGTTCGCCTATCTGATGCACCCTCAGCAGGTCGCGCTCCCAGCGGGAACAGCCGCAGGGAATTGACGCCCTGCGTCGTTAACAATTGTTGACTTCTACCCTTGCCAATCATCCCGCCCTCCTCTCCTGCCAACGAACAAACAAAAGGAAACCACGATGTTCCGAAAGTTCTCCATTCACTTGGTCCTGATGTTAACGGCACTGAGTATCAACAGCGTTGTTCATGCCCAGAATGAGAAGCCCAAAGAACCAAAGAAAACTGCTCAGGAACTGATCGAGCCGACATATGCAAACTATGCCTACGGGGACCATCCACGTCAGGTGTTTGATGTTTACCTGGCGAAGTCAGACAAGCCGACGCCGGTGGTGTTCTTCATTCATGGTGGCGGGTGGGTGGCCGGGGATAAGTCGTCTGTGAAGTCGCTGAACATTCCCAAACTGAATGAGGCAGGGATTTCCGTCGTCTCGACCAACTATCGTTACGTGGGACAAGCCGCTGAGGCGAACGTCTATCCTCCGGTGAAGTGGCCGTTGTACGACGCCGCTCGTGCGCTGCAGACCGTGCGCTCGAAAGCAAAAGAATGGAACCTCGATCCCGAGAAAATCGGAGCATCGGGCGGATCGGCCGGGGCGTGTACGTCGCTGTGGCTGGCAATGCATGATGATCTGGCGGACCCGAAGTCGGACGATCCAATTGCCCGTCAGAGTACGCGTCTGAGTTGTGCCTATGTGTCAGGCGCTCAGACCACCCTCGATCCACAGATCCTGCGAGAATGGATTCCCAACAGCGTCTACGGCGGACATGCCTTTGGCGTGCATGGTCGCAGCGCCCAGGATAAAGACAAGGCAGAGAAGTTTCAGCAGTTCTACGATGAGCGTGAAAAACATCTGGCCCAGATCAACGAGTACTCCCCCCTCAATCACGCCAGCGCCGATGATCCTCCGCTGTATCTGTTTTACAGCCAGAAAGACATGTACGAGAAAGGGACCAAGCAGACCGATCCCACCCACTCCGTCGGCCTGGGGTTCATTCTGAAAGAGAAGTTCAAGGATCGAGACGACGTTATCGTCGCCTACACCGGCGATCCCAGCGTCAAAGCACCTTCCTCGACAAACTACTTTCTTGAGTTCTTCAAGCAGAAGTGAAAAACGGACAGACAGGAATGTCTGTGTCGCTGGATCGCATCGTCGACATGGCCTAAATGCCGCTCAGATACCGGTGAATGCAGGCTACAGCGAGAGAGCCATCGCCGACCGCGAAACCACAGCGTTTGGTCGTTCCAGAGCGAACGTCGCCCGCAGCCATGACGCCGGGCATCGTGGTTTCAAGGTCGCAGGGAGGGCGTTCGAGTGTCCACAGGTTATCGTGCTGGAGGTTGGACCCGGTGAGCACAAAGCCGTTGTGGTCCAGGCGGATCGATTCGGGAAGCCATTCGGTGTGAGGTCTGGCGCCGATGAAGATGAAGAGTGCAGAGCAATCGACCGTTTGGACTTCGCCAGTTCGGTTATTGCGAAGGCGAATGCATTTGACGCAGTCATCGCCTTCGACGCCATCAAGTTCTGTGTAAGTGACCACCCGGATCTTTGAATTCTTGGCAATCCGTGAACACAGATAAGACGACATGCTCTTGGTGAGATCATCACCGCGAATGACGATCAGAACTTCGTCTGCAGATTCTGCAAGGTACATCGCTGCCTGACCTGCGGAGTTCCCGCCACCGATGACGACAGCTCGTGATTTCTGGCAGACACGGGCTTCAACAGAGGTCGCCGCGTAATAGACCCCTGCCCCTTCGAATTGTTCGCAGCCGGGGATTTCAAGTTGTCGATAGCTGACGCCGGTCGAGATGAGAATCGAGCGAGTCCTTACGATCTGGCCGGTGCACAGTTCGATATGATGTTCACGATCGCCGACAAGGCTGAGTGATTCGACAGACACGGGTGCCGTGAAATGAGCACCAAACTTGAGCGCTTGAAGATAAGCACGGTTAGCCAGTTGAACGCCGCTGATCCCAGAAGGGAAGCCGATAAAGTTCTCGATCTTCGAACTGCTGCCAGCCTGCCCGCCGGGGCCGACCTTGTCGATCATGACTGTCTGCAAACCTTCCGACGCCGCATACACCGTCGCCGCGAGTCCTGCAGGACCAGCCCCCACGACGATGAGATCATACAACTTGTCATCCACTTCGCGCGTGATTCCCAGACAGGAAGCAATTTCACTCAGCTCGGGATTGGAATTGATGTATTGGTTGCAGGCAACGACAGGCAGGTCTTCGTTCGTCTTTCCGAATTTTTCGAGCAGTTGGATGCCATCCGAATCGTCAGCATCATAAAACGTGTGGTGAACGTGGTTCTTGTAGAAGAACTCACGAATGCCAAGGGTGCTCTTCGAGCGAGCCCGTCCGATGATGCGGATACCAGAGAATCCAGATTTTTCTAACAGTTCGCGCCGCTTTTGAAATGCTTCGAGAAGCAGATCACTCAGTCCGCTGACTTCGCTGAGAACTTTCCGCATTCGACAATGCGTGATCTTGATGACCTCGCAGTCCGTCTTCGCGATCGCATCAATCAGCGCAGGACGTCCAGTGAGAACATCAATGTCGCCAGTAAACGAGCCAGCGTGATGAACAACGATTTCTCTCGGAAAGTCATTCGATGATTCGACAATCGAGACTTCGCCTTTGACGACGACATAAAACGGGTACTTCTCATCGCCGAACTCAATGAGCTTCGTTCCAGTCGGAGCTTGAATGCGTTCGCCAATCTTGCCAATACAGGCAATCTGACTATCGGAAAGTGTGGGGAAGGCAACTGAATCCACGGAGAACCTCTTGTTGATGCGAAATCAATGTCGTGCGTGATTCAGTTTACGCTGCTGAGATCTCAATTGCGATCCCTCCCGTCAAAACTGAAAGGCGAGGTATCGTAAATTTACGGCAAATAAGGCCAGTAAATCAGCTTTCCATGCATCTGTGCCACAAACCGGACACCTCCATCCTGAGAGACAACGACTGTGATGACATCCGGCAGACCAGTGACGAGACGATAAGCGGAACGATGCCGTGTTCCAGAGGAATCAGCAGGTTCGAGACAGGTATTGTTCGCTTCGAGGTCCAGGGCACGGTGGATCAGGCTGACGTGAGAGTCCCCCAGGATTTCGCCCCCAAATCCGAGAATGTTAAACCGACGGTCTAAAACCAGCGCGCCATCGGTCGTCATCATGTCGGCCATCAGGTGAGCAAAATCGATCAACGCATCGTCCAGATCCGCAAGGATCGAGTCCTGGATCCTCTGATAGTCTTCCCAACGAACCGTCGTCAGTCCAAGAGATTCGCCAACAACCAACAGACGTCGCAGCAGGTGAGTAATCAACTGGCGATAGTGCATGTTGGCAGCGGACCGCTCGAAGGTGGCGCGAAAGCGGATCCACTGTCTGAGAATGGCAGGGTCGGTCGCCGTTTCGGGAAGGTAGACAAGCATCCCACCGTGACGACGGGTTCGCACAAGGCTCAATGTGCGACGAATGACACTCTGGGCAGCACTCTTAACGAAGGAATCGCAGATGCGTGTCTTAGGAGACGTAGGGTGCTGGCTGGCAACTTCCTGATTGATGGCAGAGCGGAAGGACGCGAACCGCTCTGGCAGCCATTCGGAGTGGAACGGGTCGAACCCATCCGAGAGGAATTCCCCACTCGAGAGTTCAACAACACGCTCATACCCACTCGCGACAATCAGGTTGCCAGGCCCCATGATTTGCAGACACAGATTCGGAGGAAGCGGGATTCCATGCAGCCTGCCCCCTTCGATACGGTGCACCCACCGCGTCCCCGTCAGAACCATGCCCCAGATATGAACACTGCCATCTTCGACAATATCGACAGCAAGCATCGCGCGATGATAACCCGCTGCGACCGAGAATTTACGGAGTTCGTGAGGTGTCAGTTCGGTTGTATTCTCAAAGGTCATCACGGCGACCTGATCGACGCCGATGACTCCCTCCCGTGGAAAATCCTGTGGTTTGGCCAGGATCAGACGACAGCGAACCGGCTCACCTTCCTCGTGCATGAGGCTGGCCTGGTACATCGTGTTCAGCAGATGGGATAGCGTAAAAGGGCCAGGGAGGAGGTCCATCGGACAATTCGATTCCGCCCACCGCCGCATGACGGCATCGGACATATCGGGCGGGTAGAAGAATTGCGGGAACAGGCTCATCAGTCATCCACGTCGGGAGGTCAACTTCGTATCGAAGGGGCATTTGCAATGCCTAAGAATACGCGCCGAACGTGGCAAGTGACAAGCAGAAGGGGATTCGTCTAAGCAGCGAATCGCAAATTTCGAGCGGAAGAAGACTGGAACGCAGAGGTAACAGAGTTCGCAGAGAAAACATACAGATCCAACGCAAAGCTGCTAAGTAGGCACATATTTGAGACGCAAACGATAACGACCGGGCAACTCTGCGTGCTCTGCCCAACTCCGTTACCTCTGCGTTCCAGTCTTCTCTCTGATGGAGAAGAGACCGAGTTCAAACCGCTGGAGCGTTTTGCTTTAGATGGGCGCGGGCTTTGGTCAACGTCGGACCAATTGAGTTCACCGGAACGCCGAGGATCTTGCTGATCTGCTGGTAGGATTTTCCTTCCAGGTAGAACAATCGCAGGATATTCCCTTCTTGGGGCGGAAGAGTGGCGACCAGTTGCTGGATCTGCTCGCGGTCTTCCAGTTTCTCGAGGTCGTCTGCGTGAAAGCCGGTGATTTCCTCGGGAATCGAATTCGAGTTTAACGAAATGTGGCCCATGGCAGCTGCTTGACGTCGGGAAACCATCTGGTGAACGACGACCCGTCGAGAAATGACCGTCAGGTAAGTCGCCAGAGACGATTCGCCACGGAATTTGCGAAGGACAGCAGCGTCATCTTTCAGCAGCGCCATCAGAATTTCGCTGCAGTAGTCATCGACATCCTCAGCATGAAGGTCAACACTCCGGGACTGGGCCGTGTGATGAACGACATGGATAAACAGACCGATGAATCGGTCGACGAAATCTTTCCAGCCATGTCGATCATGAGACAGGCAGCGTTGCAGAAGATCACGGTCAATACTGGTTAAGGCCATCTTAGGCTCCTGGGTGGGCTTCCGTTCCGCTCAATCAAGGATGTGAATTGCCTCTGACCCTGGGCGTTGCTGGCTTCTCCTGGAGCAACCGCGAGGCGTTTGATATCGTTCAACCAGAGGTGATGGCCCACACAACGTACAGATTTGCACTTTTCTCAAAGTTTAGACCCGCGCGAGTCCACCGGCAAGATGACTTTTGGCTGATGCGTCAGGTTCTCACCGGGACAGCGCACCCTCCGTGTCACAAGACTATTAAATCTCCAAACCCGGACTTGAGGAGTAGATTCGCAAAATCCCCGGATCGACCGAATCTGAAATCCTGTGAGTTGTTGACTTCCGTAAAATCGCTATAAATTTCCACAACCCGTCGTGAATGTCCGCATCAGTTGGTGCAAAATCAGGACAGACGCCGAACGGATTTGACGATAATGTGTCACGTAAGGGCGACTTGAATCGTGAGACCTTATCGAACCCAGATCGAGCAAGATCGACAACACACAAAAAATCGGCTTGAACACGGACGATGTTTCCGTGGAAGTCCGCGAAAGATCTACCAGGAGAAGACCAGATGCCACACGTCGTAACGCAACCATGTTTTAACTGCAAATACACGGACTGCGTCGTCGTTTGTCCTGTCGAGTGCTTCTACGAAGGCGACAAGATGCTCTACATCCATCCGGACGAGTGCATCGACTGCGAAGCCTGCGTTCCTGAATGCCCCGTCGAAGCCATCTTCCATGAAGACAACGTGCCCGACGAGTGGAAAGAATATATCCAGATGAATGCTGACAATGCCCCGACTCACAGTGTCATTACCGAGAAGAAGACCCCTCTGGCAGAAGGTTGATCAAAATTGGGACGAGGTCTCAACTGAGATATTTCACCGCGCACGGATTTCCAACCGTGCGTTTTTTTACGCGCGGACCGAAACGCTGACCCTGTCCCGATGGTTCAATCCTTAAGAGTTATTGATTCTGACGAATCTCCCTGTCATGATGACAGTGCTGATTGATAGTGACTGTTCTTCTGGCGCTTAGTCCTGACGGTCTTTGCGGCAGCGACAGTTGTAACAGAGTTGGTGACGCGGTCCTTAAATTCAACACAGAATGAATTCGAGGCGCCATTGACCTTACAAGACTTCTTGTGACCATGACGATGTCTAGGATGTGACATCATACCGGCGAGAAGCGGTATCGACTCGTGGCAGCGCCCGCCACAGAGTCTTCGTCGCCGGGCTCGGACTGAGCTTGAAGATCATCAGGGAGGATGAATACCGGGTTGCCACTGCGCCCCACGAACCACAGAAACTACAACCGGTCTTACGTCATACTGGTCTAACGTCATACAAGGACAGCGATGGGCAGTCAGAATCGCAGGCCGATGCCGCAGGAAATGGCAACCATGTCGTGTCTCTTCAACGCGCCAGCTTCCTGGAAGACGTGGGCTCTTGCGTTAGCAGGCGCAGCGTCGCTGCTTGGTCCGAATACGGCAAGCGCCCAGCAGAGCCTGATGGCGTCTCACTTGACGGCCATCGACGAGCAGATGAAGTCGGGCAACTCGGTCCTGCATCTGGGAAGTGACGTTCTCTCCCGGATCGCTGAGAAATCGATGCCCAGCGTGGTCCACATTCAATGTGAACGACCCGGACAACGCGGCGGACTGATTGAAGAAACCGGCTCGGGCGTCGTGATGTCACATCCGAAAGCCGCTGGTTATTTCGTCGTCACCAATCGCCACGTCATTCAAGGGGCGGAACTCAATAAAATTCAGCTCATTTTGTCAGACAGCCGAACGATCAACCCGGTTTCCGTCCTGACTGATGAGAAAAGCGACCTGGCTGTCCTGCGTCTGCCCATTAACGACGTCACTCCAGCCAGCTGGGGTGAAAGCGATACCGTCAACATCGGCCACATGGTCCTGGCGATGGGGAGTCCGTTTGGGCTCAGCCAGTCGGTCACCTTCGGGATCATCAGCGCCAAAGGTCGTCGCTCGTTGAAACTCGGACAGACCTCTGCTGTTATCAATCAGGACTTCCTCCAGACCGACGCCGCGATTAATCCTGGCAACAGCGGCGGTCCACTGATTGATCTGGCTGGCAATGTGGTCGGAATCAATACCGCGATCGCGTCATCGAGCGGCGGTAATGAAGGCATCGGGTTCTCGATCCCTTCCAATCTGGCTCAGTTCGTCGTCGGGCAACTGATCGAAAATGGGAAAGTTGATCGCGCATATCTGGGCGTGAAACTTGATCCAAACTTCACGATGGAGACCGCCCGTCGTCTGCGGCTGGATCGTGTTCGCGGTGCCCGAGTCATGGAAATTTATGCCAATACCCCCGCCTCCCGCAGCAATCTGGCGGTCGATGATGTCGTCCTCGCGTTCAACAACACCGAAATCAAAGACGAGAACCATCTGATCAACCTCGTCAGCCTGACACCGGTGAGTTCGGAAATCAAGCTGACCGTGTTCCGTGCGGGGCGACGTATTAATATCGCCGTCCTCCTGGCGGATCGATCTGAACTGGAATCACGCGCAGAAGCCCCGGCTTATCAGCTTCCAGGCCAACAGAACCGCATTTCCCCAAGCAAAGCCGTTGAGCCATCGAGCTTCTCATTGCATGCCCTTGATGGAGATCTGATCAAGCAATTGAGCTGGACAGGTGCAGGCAGAGGCTGCGTCGTTCTCGATGTTTCCAACGCACAGTCCATGCTCGCTCCCTGCGATATCCTGCTGGAAATTGCCGGCGAAGCGGTCACAAATCCTGACGATGTCACAGCGATTCTGGCTCGGCACAACAACGCTCAGAGTCTGTTTGTCAAATATGCCCGCCTGCAGGATGGCGAGTGGCAAACAAAGGCAGCTGTCCTCAAGCGTGAGCAGCTGCAGCGGTCAGAAGTCATTGTGATGGATACGGATGTTTGATCTGGCTGCGTTCTCATAGAGACTGGAACGCAGAGTTCGCGGAGTGAAGCAGAGGCCGCAGAGAAGACTTCCAGATATCATGATAAGGCAAGACGGCGTAACGGTTGTTCGAGAAAGCTATAGCCAATCGAAAGCTCAGAAAAAAGACTTCAGAACTCTACGATCTCTGCTCCACTCTGTTCTCTCTGCGTTCCAGTCTTTTCTTCAACTGATTGCATTATGTAACGCGTGGAACTGGTTCCAGCGCTTGTTGCAGGCGTTTGATTTCCTGTTCGTTGAGCAGCAGTTCGCAGTATTTCTCGATGTCATTGCAGACATGCCAGCGGCCGAGCGGTTCGAGCATTTCGTCAGCGCCCATGACATCGACGCCGAATTTTGTTTTCAGACGCAATGACTCTTCGGGCGCAAGGTCTTCGAACTGGCTGATCAACAGGAAGTCCCCCTCGTTGGACAGCGACAGGTGCAGCTGACGCAGTTCAGCTGCGAGGTTCGGATCGAGCGAGATCGAAACCGGCATCGGCCCTTTTTGCAGATAACGTCTGACGAGAACCTTCTCTTCGTCGACCATGTTGGCAGCGTGTTCACAAACTGCATAGACGACGCTTTCATCGACCAGGGTCGCTGGCTGAGGGCGCAATGAGACGTGCTTTGTCCATGTCTTGAGCAGGAGCTCAAGCTGGATTTGCGGCGAGACATTCCGCAGATACGGCACTTCCGTCAAAAACCCGAAGCTGCGTTCCGGGTATTGGCCGAACTGACGAGCCATCACCATTCGCTCGAGCGTGTCCATGAAGGAGACGCGGAAGGCGAAATAGCTCAGAAATGACTGTGGTAGGGTATCTTTCGCGATGTTTAACATGACCTAATGTTGGCAGCCCGCCAGACACCGTTCAAGGCTTGAAGAAACTTTTTCAAAGAATTCAATGTTTCCAAAAATCACCGTCTCGTCCAGTTTATCCAATTCAACGCATATTGCCAAAACAGGACACAAAGCCGCCCTCATCGTTATATCGTGTTCTGTTTTATGGACTGCAGTGGGAGCGAAACATTGAATCGGTCAAATTCAATTGCTTGCCAATGATTCCGGGATGAGCCGCGTTTTCTGAAGCCGTCTGCGTGTTGCAAAGCAGCAACGTGTCGACACGCTCCGCATTTTCGATGCAGGACCTCAACGCGGGAAGACCCACATAACGCCCGCATCCCCACGCTGATTGGGAAAATCGGGTTTTTCTGGTCTCACCGGTATGATCGCTCCCTCACACCCAGATTCTGCATGCTACGGTTCAGTCAGGTGAGTTACCAGAACGCGCAAATTCGCGCGCTTGCCTGGATTCTACAGCCTGATTGAAAACTCATGAACGATTCCACAAACATTTCGAGTCCCGTCCTCACGCCCCAAGTGGTGCTGACGGATTGTGTTCAGGCTTTGCGCCGCAATGCTGCACTAGCTGCGTTCGTCTTTGTCGTGATCGTCGCGAGCGTGGTTGTCCTGCTCATGTTTTTGCCGAAGACGTACCTGTCTTACGCGAAGCTTTACATCAAGGTCGGGCGTGAAAGCGTCACCCTCGATCCGACCGCGACCATGGGACAGACGATGTCGATTACGGAGAGTCGTGAGAACGAGATCAACTCGGTGCTCGAGATTCTCAGCAGCGAGAATATCTATGATGCCGTCGTGGCTCGTGTCGGTGCTGATGCGATTCTTAAAGACCAACTGCCTGAAGAAGACCTCGCCGTTGCTTCGATCCCCGCTAAGCGCATCGTTTTGACAGATGAGATTACACACAACAGCAGCCACCGCGAAGCTGTCCGCAAACTTCAGGAAGACCTGTCACTGGACGCCGTCAAACGGGCCAGCATCATCAATGCCTCCTGCAAGGCGAAATCTCCAGAACTGGCCCAACTGCTTTTGCAGTCCTTTATTGATGAAGCCATCCAGGCCCATATCACAAGTAACCGCACGACGGGATCGTTCGACTTTTTTGACGAGCAATACACGCTGCTCGAGAAGAAATTCAACGTGATGGCTGGTCGTTTGAGCAAGAAGAAGTCGGAACTCGGCGTCGCCTCTCTCGACGAGCGTCAGCGTAATCTTCAGAAGCTGCACAGCGAACTGGAACTCCAGTACCACAACACTTATTCGTCACTGGCGGAAGTCAAAGCACGCGTCGAGGGGCTCGATTCACAGCTGAATACAATTCCCAAGGATATCGAGACCGGAGCCGTCACTGGCTTTCCGAATGACGGACTCGGAACGACCGAAACCCGCCTGTTTGCGGTCGAATTACAACTGCAGCAGATGAGAACGAAGTACTCGGAAAACAACCCGATCATCATTTCGCTTAAACAGGAAAAAGAGAAAGCCGAGCAGTTGCTCGCCGCTGGCGGGGATGCCCGCTATCAGGCGACGCGCGGGATGAATCCTGTCTATCAGCAGATTTCACAACGTCGTGCCGAGCAGGAAGCAGAAGCTGTCTCTCTGGAAAGCAAGCTGTCAGCGATCAATTCCCAGATGTCGGACGTGCAGTCGAAACTGAATCGCCTGAATGAAGGTCATGGCGAACTGACCGAGCTCCAGCAGCAGTACGATGTTCTCCAGGAAAGCCTTCTAGACTACTCTAAGAAACGCGAGCAGGCCCGCATTGATATGGCCCTCGAAACAGAACGTATTACGAACATCAATGTGATCCAGCCGCCGTCGTACAGCGATAAATCAGTCTCCGCCAGTCGCAAGGTCATCCTGATGCTGGCGATGGTCTTCGCGGGAGGATTCGCCATCCTTGTCGCGATTGGCAAAGACCTGATTCCGAAGTACGCCAAGGTGGCTCAGTCTTACGTTCTCAAGCCTCAGCCTGCCGTTTGAATCCACTGATACTCCTCCTTCCTTTCACTGACGTTCCGTTACGGAGCCGATGATCAATATGATCCAAACACTCTTCGCCAAGAACACGCCTGCCACCAAGGACTCTGCCTCTGAAATTCTGCCGCGTATGCTGCGGATGACGGATGACTTTCAGACCATTCTGGAAATTGACCGCCTGCGTGCCGACCGGATGCAGATCCCGATTTCGCTCGTTGTCTTCACGCTGCCCGGCGGCGTTGACAGTTCAAAAGCAATTCGCGAGTTCTCCGAGCAACTGCGGACCCGTCTGCGTGCAACCGATCACTCGGGGATGGTCGGGCCTTTGCAGTATGGGGTTCTATTGTGGGATGCTCATGAAGATGGCTCGAAACGCTTTGTCACGAGCGTTCTGAACTCTGACAGCCTGCGTCGGACGATTGATGTCAAGGTGTATGCCTACCCGACACGCATCGAGACCCCTTCGAAGAATAAGAATGACGATGACCGCCATTCCACTCCAGGATCACCCAAGTCGACAATCGTTGATAACTCCTTCGCTGTCGAGCCAGGTGATGTGAAAAAGGCGGTTGACGAATCACTCCGGATCAAGATGATCCCCATGGAAGATCTGTTCAACGACAAGCCGAGCAAGATGAAGCGTGCGATCGATATCATCGGCGCGTGCATCGGATTGCTGATTGCTTCCCCCTTCCTGCTCATCGCCGCTGCTGCGATTAAGTGGCAGGACGGTGGTCCGATCTTCTTTCTGCAGACGCGATCAGGACTGGGTGGTAAGCCATTCAAGATCTATAAGCTGCGTACCATGACAACGAACGCCGAAGCCCAGAAAGCCTATCTGAAACAGTTCAGTGAGCAGGACGGAGCCGCGTTTAAGATGACCAACGATCCTCGTGTCACCTGGATCGGTCGCTTCCTTCGCAAGTCAAGCATTGATGAGCTTCCGCAGCTGATTAACATCCTCAATGGGGATATGTCGCTGGTCGGTCCCCGCCCTCTGCCCGTCGACGAAGCCAAAGCCTGCGACCTCTGGCAGCAACGTCGTCTCGATGTTCTGCCAGGCATGACCTGCATCTGGCAAGTCGAAGGACGCTCTCGCGTCTCGTTCGCAGAGTGGATGCGCATGGATATCCGCTACATCAAAAAGACGACCTTCCTGGAAGATCTGAAACTGATCTTCGCCACGATCCCTGCAGTCCTGCTGCGACGTGGCGCGAAGTAAGAAAGAAATGTTGCCACAGAGATCACAGAGTGCGCAGAGGGGATTCTTGAAAACCACCTTTGAAAACGCCTCCGCCCCTCTGTGTTCTCTGTGACCTCTGTGGCTAAATGCTTAGGGTTTCAAAACATGATTGCTCCGGTGACAACTCCTCGTCGTAAAAAGATCATTGCGATTGCCTACTGCTGCAGCCCGTATGAAGGGTCAGAGCCCGGCGTCGGCTGGAATCTTGTCACGCAGATCGCCAAATACGCAGACATCTGGGTGATCGTCGAAGAACGTAAGTTCAAAGCCTCGATAGAAAAATACATCGCTGAAAATGGTCCTGTTCCCGGACTCAATTTCATCTTCGTGCCCGAGAAATTCTGGGCACACACGATGTGGCAGATTCCAGGCCTGGGGTACGTCTCGTACAACTGGTGGCAGCAGCGAGCCTATAAGGTCATCGAAGAACTTCATGCGAAGATTCATTTCGACGCCGCTCACATGATCAATATCATGGGCTTCCGTGAGCCCAGTTACATGCATAAACTCGGCATCCCTTTCATCTGGGGACCGATTGGCGGAACACAGAACTTCCCGTATCGTTTTCTCTCGGAAGCGGGAATCGCGGGTGGTTTCATCGAAGGGATGCGCAGCGTCACTAATAGCATTCAGCTGCACTACAGCTCGAAGGTCAAACACGCCGCCCGCAAAGCTGCTCACCTGGTCGTCGCCGCCAACGCCAACAAGTGCGACCTCCAAACGCTGACCGACAAGCCGATCAGCGTCATCTCAGACATCAGCCTGCCCTCGAAGACGCTGCCATTGACGTCACGCGAGTCTTTGAAAGAAGACGGCCTGCGCATCCTCTGGTCCGCGACTTTCATGACACGCAAGTCGCTGCCGCTGCTGTTCAAAGCCGTCAAGCAACTCCCCGCGTCCGTCCCCTACAAAATCCGTGTCCTTGGCGATGGCTCACTCCGCAAACGCTGGGAAAAGCAGGCCAAACAACTCGGCGTTGATCAGCACATCGAATGGCTCGGCTGGATGCCACGCGATAAAGCGGTCGCACAACTCGGCTGGGCCGATGTCTTCGCGTTTACGAGTCTGCGTGATACGACCGGCACGGTGATGCTCGAAGCCCTGCAAGCCGGACTTCCGATTGTCACGCTCGACCACCAGGGAGCAGCCGACGTCGTCAATGAAACCTGTGGCATCAAAGTCCCGGTGACTTCCCCTAAACAGGTCGCACATGATCTGTCGGTCGCATTGAAGACGATCTACGAGGACGACGCACTGCGATTGAAACTCTCCCGCGGTGCTCAAGTCCGCGCCAAAGACTACGACTTCGAAGTGCAGGCTCAGCGCTGGAAAAGCGTTTACGAGCAGGTACTCGGATCGTTGGAGACAAAATCGTTCTTCGATGAACAGGGAGTGATTGATCGGCCACGACAGTTGCAGGAAGTGAGCTAGAGGCTGGAATCAAATCCTGCTGCGAATAGAGACTTCGAAAGCGAACACCAGCCTATCGCCCACCCTCATCCGCCCTTCGGGCACCTTTTCCTGAAAAGACTACCGCATTGCCCTTCATCTCGCCTTCACGGCGAGCGGGCAATTTGGTTCCACCTCAAGGGAGAAGGGACAGAGAACACAATGACGACTGCGGAATTGACAATACCGATCGACGCACAAGACGCTCAGCCGCGTTTGCTGGAGAAGCTGCGCGATTCGTCCGCAGTGCGTGCGCTGACATCGATCTTCGATCAAGCCGCCGTTTCCGCCACGAACTTTCTGACCGGCGTCATGATCGGACGAGCCTGTTCGCCAGACGATCTAGGAATCTATGCCCTGATCATGTCGGTGTTTCAGATCGCGATCGGGATCCAGTCGGAGTTTGTGTCGACCCCTTATGCGGTCTTTTGTCACAAATACACAGGCGAGACCTACAAACGCTACGCAGGCCAGACACTGCTGTTTCAAGGGTTCATCCTCGCCATCGCAGCTTGCATCATCGCCGGGTTGCTTGGTTACTTCTCGATGCAGCCCAACACGGCCCGCTTGCAGGGGATTCTACTGATCCTGCTTTGGGCAGGGCCGATGATCATGACGAAAGAGTTTCTGCGTCAGTTCTCGTTCGCTCGACTGGAACTCTACCGCGCGGTCGCCATCGACCTGCTGATCTGCGGCATTCAACTGGCAGCCCTCGCGTACCTCTTCTTCTCCGGCCAATTGGACCTGACGCGTACGCTCATTGTGATCGCCGCCGCAGCCACCACCGCGATGACGGTCTGGCTGGTGCTGCACCGCGACATGCTGACGTTCGACCTGACCGGATACCGCGATCATCTGACGGAAAACTTCTCGTATTCCCGCTGGTCGGTTGTCACGTACCTGCTTGGGAACACAACACCGTTTCTGATGCCCTGGGTTCTGGTGGCCTATGTGTCGGAGCACATGATCGGGATTTACTCGGCCTGCTCGACGCTGATGGGGCTGTCCTACATGTTCGTCATCGGCATCGCTAACATGCTCAAGGCCAAGGCCTCACATGCCTTCACTCACGGCGGCCTCCCCGCGTTGTTGCGTGTGTTGATGATGACATTGGGCATGTACCTGGCGTTTCTGATCCCATTTTGTGTGGTCGTCTTCTTTTACAGTGACTGGCTGATGCGGACAGTCTTCGGTGATGAGTTCGCAGGCTACGGCCAAGTTAGCTTCATCATCGCCTTGAACGTCCTGATCTCCAGCGTGAGCATTGTCGTCGGCAACGGGCTGTGTGCCATGCGTCGTCCGAAGGCCAATGTTCCCGCAGACATTGCGACGATGCTTTCGACAGTCGCAGTGTCGCTGGCATTGATTCCAACCTTTGGAATCGTCGGAGCCGCGTACGCCTATCTCGCCGGCACAACCGCAGGCGTGCTGCTGCGAACGATCACCGCCTACCGTGTTTACCAACGCGAGGTGGCGACATGAGTCTCGCGATCACCTCGCCAGAATCTCTGACCCTCCCGGTCTCGCGAGTTCGTTCGCAGGCAACATCGAACGCGTTTACTTGGAATAGCGCGATCACCGCGATCCTGCTCTTCTCCGTCTTCTACATCGCTGAGCATGACTTCGCGATTTCGATCACCATACAATCGCTGGGAGCAGCAGACTTTCAGGACGAGGAACTCGACGAGACCGTCTCCGAAGGTAGCCTTCTTCGCAAGATTGCGTTCCCGATGCTCGGAATCTGGGGCGTCTTTTTGCTGGCAACTCCAGTGACTTCAGTCACGCGCTGGGACAAGTTGTTTCTCAATCCCGTCCTGTATTTCATGCTGGGATTGATCGGCTTGGCGGCGGCAAGTGTCCTGTGGGCCGATGTCGCAGGCTTTGCGATGAAGCGTGTCATGGTCGTCATGTTCGGGACGATGGCGGCGCTCGGGCTGGCACGTGGGCATTCGATTCGACAACTGACCGATATCCTGATCGTCGTCATTCTGTCGTACATCCTGTTTGGAATCTTCGCAGAGATCAGCGTCGGAATGTTCCGCCCATGGATGTCAGAATACCGGTTCTCAGGCACGACCCACCCGAACAATCAGGCCGTCATGAACGGCATCCTGATCCTCGCCTGTCTGTCACGCGTCATGACCGATCCCAAGGTCAACTACTGGCTGATCCTGATCGCCGTTTTCACGTTTGGCATCATGATCCTGACAAAATCGCGAACCGTCCTCTTCGGCTGCCTGATCGCGATGGCCGTTCTGATGGCGTTACGAACGCCGTGGCAGGTGATTTTGGGATCGGGCTTTCTGGCAGCGACGGCGCTGACTGGCTTTCTCTGTTTCGTTGCCCTGGCGGGGATGGATATCGCCGACGACGTCTTCGAGGTCTTCACTCTCGGTCGCTCCGACGAAACCTCGACACTGACCGGTCGAATTCCCCTCTGGGAAGAACTCTTCAAAGACATCAACCAGCGCCCAGTCCTCGGCCACGGCTATGGCTCCTTCTGGACAGCGGAGCGAACACTGCGAATCTCTTTGAATCAGGGCTGGCAGATTCCCCATGCTCACTCGGGCTATGTCGAGACCCTGCTCAACCTGGGCTACTTCGGGCTGTTGATGCTGCTCGGGACAATGTTCACGGCAGTCGCGATGTCGTTGTATCTCAGCTTAACTCGCGGCCAGCTCGGTGACCTGTTTGGGTTGGGCGTCTTCATTTACAGCCTGGTCTTTTCACTGACAGATACTGCCTTCGCAGCCCCCACACTGCCCGCGCTCGTCTTGATCACATTGCTATGGTCATTGGTATTTACGTTCTCAAATTCTGCTGACTCTCGCTCCACGACTCATCCCGAGGCGATCACTGCATGAAGCCGACGTCGTTTGATTTTCTCACCATGCCCGCTGGCAAGCTGTCTGATGATGCCTATGCCCACTGGCTGGGATTGCATCAGACGGTCGAGGCGTATCGTAGTCCGTTCTTTCATCCGGAATTCACACGGATGATGTCCGAGATCCTGCCCGATGTGGAAGTCACGATCATTCGCAGTGAAGGTCGCAATGTTGGCTATTTTCCTTACGTCCGATCAAAAGCAAATGTCGCTCAGTCAGTCGGTCTCAACTTCACCGACTACCAGGGCATGATTCTCGAAGACGGCGTGTTTATCGACCCCATGCAGGTCATCAAAGCCGCCCGTCTCTCCGCCTGGAACTTCGACCATCTGCATCACGTCGATCCCAATACGTCTCCTTATGCCCTCTCGCATGCACCGAGTCACTACCTCGACCTGACCGGCGGTTATGACAATTATGTCGCCGCTCGCAACGCCGCTGGAACAAAGATCTTCACCCAGATCCGCCAGAATCAACGCAAGCTCGAAAAGAACTGCGGCCCGATCGAACTCATCACGAAGACCGTCGAGCAGGAAGACATTGACTGGCTCGCGGCGATGAAGTCCAGCCAGCTCAAGTTCATGAAGGTCTTCGATTACTTCGAGAATTCCTGGACAATGACCTTCCTGAACACTCTCGTCCGTCGAAACACTAATGGCTTCGAAGGGCTCCTCTCGAAGATGCTGGTCAATGGAAACCTCATCGCCATTCACCTCGGAATTCACTCCGGCAACACGGCTCATTCCCTGATCCCTGTCTATGACCCCGACTACTCGAAGTACTCCCCTGGCATCATCCTGTTCGCCATGGTCGCCGAGCAGAACGCCCGTCTCGGAATCGAGCGATTTGAATTGGGGCTGGGGCGCGAGGAGTTCAAACTTTCACTGGCCAGTAACTCCCAGCCACTTTACACAGGGACCGTCGACCGACGCACGTTCAACCGTTTCGTCAAACAATCCTGGACCTTGGGGAAGGAAGTCGTACGTCAGTCGTCCATCGGTCCAACCGCTCAGAAGCTCGTTCGTCGGATTAAATCCCTGACAACACCGACCAGTTAGCACGTTTCCTTGGGCAGCCAGCAATGCGTCCCCGCCTGTCCCCGAAACGTGTAGTAGAAATGAAAATCCCTCGGACACACGCACGCCCAGCGAGCAACGTCCAGAGAGGGATATAACGATTCTAGCGATGACATCGGTTTCAACCATCTTGTTGACCGATCGCCACGACCAAACTCAACGAACAAGACCAGTATTCAAAAACCGGTCTCGTTCTTCGTCCTAAAGTAAAAGTAATGCTCACGCGGGTCCATGGTGAGCAGCCGTCGCTGTCCTCGAAAGCAATTTCCGATGATGAGTCAAGCTCCCAAGCAGATTCGCGAACTGATGACTGAATGGCTGACCGCCGTTGCAGTCCAAAGTGAGCCGACGACCAAAGACAAACTCAAAGACAATCTTCAGTTCTCGATGATGAATGCATTGGGGACCGCAGCCAGCATGTTCGGAAGCCTGCAGAAGGATACCTTCAGCATCCTGATGTATCACCGTCTGGCTCCTGATAATCGCGGCGCGACTGCGCCATCGATCAACGTCGCGCCAGCCCAGTTTCAAGCCCAGCTCGAAGGACTGCTCAAGGCCGGTTTTCAATTCTGGCCGTTGACAAAAGCAATCGAACACCGTCGTCAGAACGAACCTATTCCTGATAAGACCCTGGTCATCACGTTCGACGATGCCTTCGAATGCGTTTACACCTACGGCGTGCCGATCATGCGAAAGCTCGGCATCCCCGCCACGATCTTCGTCAACACCGCCTTCATCGGGCAGGACATGGCGATGCCGTTTGATCACTACGGTATGAAGAATATCGACAAAGTACCGTCTCACTGGTACCAGCCGATGACGGATCGTCAAACACGGCAGATGATCGAAGACCCGTTGTTCGAAATCGGAGCTCACACGCATACGCACCGTGACTTCCGCAATCGAAACAGCGCCTTCCGGAAAGACATGATCCTCAACCTGCGAGAAATGAAAAGCCGCTTTGGGATTGAGAATCCGACGTTTGCCTTCCCGTATGGCATTCCCGAACTCGGGTTTGTGACCTGGGAGATGATCGACATCGTCAAGGACCTCGGCATCACCTGTGCCCTCACAACGTCACCTCGCGTGATCCACACCGATTCCAGTCCGTTCGGCTGGGGACGTTTCCACGTCTTCCCATGGGACAATGCCCGCACGATCCGTGCCCGCGTCCAGGGCTGGTATGAATGGCTCCCCTATCTGAAGAACATCCGCAATCGCTCGGAAAACTTCATGGGAATTCCCAACACCAGCCCACTGTGTCAACAACACCTCAGTCAATTCGAGAACGATGAGCGTATCGATCTGGTTCTCAACTGGCTGGATGAGCAGAAGCTCAAGCACGTCTCTCACTGTGTTCAACAAGCCCACGAGGTAGAAGTCTAATGAGCTCCCAAGCGACCGCCCCCGCGTCATCGATTCCCAGGATCAGCGTGATCGTGCCATCGTACAACCGGGCCGATCAACTCAAAGAAGCCATCGAGACCCTCGTCAATCTCGAGACGCACGGCGCATTCAATTATGAAGTCGTCGTGATCGATAACAACTCGCCCGACCACACTCGTCAGGTCGTCGAAGCGGCCATCGAAACCTCTCCCGTCACGCTGCGTTACCTGTTCAATCCGGTCAAAGGCGACGGCCCGACTCGCAACACAGGCCTGCGAAACTCCGACTCCGACTTCTACGCTTTCTTCGATGATGACCAGTTCGCACCCGCACATTGGCTGTACGAACTTTACCAGGGGCACCTCCAGTCAAAAGCCGATATCGTCGGCGGCCCGGTCTTCCTTGCAATTCCCGATGAAGAGCGAGCCAAACTGGGACGCATCTGCCGTGGCATTCTGCGTGAACAGGATTATTACAAGAAGCTGCAGCCCTACTCCGGCAGTGAGCTTCCTGGCACCTGTAACATGATCGTCACCAGACAGGTCTTCGAGAAAATTGGCCTTTTCAGCGAAACAATGATCACCGGCGGCTCGGACTTCGACTTCGTCAACCGGGCACGCGATGCGGGTTTCTCACTTTGGTACAACCCCAAAGCCGAGATTCGTCACCGTGTCGAGAAGCACCGACTCACTCGTGAATACATGCGCTGGGAAGGCATTTCCAGCGGAGCCGCTCACCTGGCTGTCACCGATTACAAACGCGGCGGACTGGCGCGACTGGCAGCGATGTCCGTTGCACGCACTGGCCAAGCCGTCCTCGTCAACATCCCGATGTGCCTGTACTACAATATCACAAATCAACCCGGCGAGTCTCTCGGCTACAGAGCCATGGTCTGGCGCTGGGAAGGTTATCTTCGCAAAGCCGCTGCCATCGTCCTGCCCAAGCGATGTGCTCAGCCACAATTCCATGAATACCTCGATTTCCGCACCGGTCGAAAGATCGCTCAAGGCGGAACGTAATTCTTCGCTCTTCATTCAGTTCCTAAGTCCCAAGCCCTAGGCCCTAAGCCCTATGTTCATCCTCCAGGTCTTCAACGAGTATCGCAGCCGGTTCAATGGTGAAGAGGCCGTCGTCAAGCAGATTGATGCCCTGCTCCGCAAGCATGGACACGAAACCTACCTGTGGACACGCAGCAGCCAGAACATCGAGAACAGCTTGACTGGGAAGATGAAAGCCTTCTTCTCGGGCATCTACGACCAGGCCAGCCATGACGAAATGCTCAAGATGATCGACATCCACCAACCGGATGTCCTTCATGTTCACAACGTCTACCCGCTCTTCTCGCCATCGATCCTCGTCGCCGCGAAAAAGCGAAACGTCCCCGTCGTCATGAGCCTCCACAACCAGAACCTGACCTGCCCCAAGTCCGATCACTTGTATAAAGGCAAGGTCTGCGAACGCTGCTTCGGCGGCAAAGAATACAACTGCGTTCTGCGCAACTGCCGCGAGAATATCATCGAAAGCATCGGCTACGCGGCCCGCAGCAGCCTCGCATATCAACAAGGCTGGTTCCGCAACAATGTCACCCTGTTCCTCGCGATGACCAACTTCGCCCAGAAGCGTCTTGCCAAAGCAGGCTATCCGGACGATCGAATTGTTGTCCTGCCAAACATGGTCGATATTCCGGAGTCATCCTGCGATCCATCTCAAGGTGATTACATTGCCTTCGCCGGTCGTCTGAGTACCGAGAAGGGCATCGAAACTCTTCTTGCTGCCGCCAAGTCCGTTCCGGAAGCACAAATCCATCTGGCTGGGAACGGCCCGATCGAAGAACAACTCAAAGCAATCGCCCCGCCGAACGTTATCTTCCGCGGTCGCCTCGACCGCCAGCAGATGCTCGCCTTCTATCGCAACGCCAGAGCACTCGTCCTGCCCAGCATCTGTTTCGAAATGTGTCCTCTCGTCATCCTGGAAGCCATGGCCATGGGCCTGCCAGTCATCGCCTCACAGACCGGCGGTCTGGGCGAACTCGTCGACGATGGCGAAACCGGATTCCTCTTCGAGCGAGGCAATTCAGGCGAACTCGCCCACCGTCTGCGACAACTCTGGAACGGCCCTGCTCTGTGCAACCGCATGGGACAGAAAGGTCGCATCAAAGCCATCCGCGAATACTCCGAGACCGTCTTCACCGACCGCCTCTTCAACTACTACGAACAAGCCCGCACCCTCGTCGGCCTCCCCGTCCAACCAGCGGAAGTCAACGAAAACGACCTCGTCACACTCCAGTCTTAGGCGAGCGGGGGGTGTCAACCCCCTGTGCTTTCATTGCTGTGGAACGATCACAGTCGACTCCTTTAACACTTCAACGCCGAAGGTCTCACGCCTCTTCCGCGCAGAACTTCTCCCTCACGTTGCCTTTTCACCACCAACCCCACCACGCCAAACAACACACCCGACCCGACGTTGGCCAAATGCAACTGTTGAAAACTCTCCACTTGTTCCCCGCCCGACTCCCCTCAGCGAGCTAAGTTTAAGAAACATTTTCGTCCTCACACCGCTGGGGCTGTCCACCGGCTGGTTTCCTCCCAACCATTTGCCTTTGTATCTCGAAAGACACTCATGAGCATTGCGATCATCACTGGCTCTGCTGGCCTCATCGGCTCGGAAGCCGTCCGACACTTCATCAGCCAGGGAATGGATGTCATCGGCGTCGATAATGACATGCGTGCCCGCTTCTTCGGACAGGAAGCCTCGACGAAGTGGATGCAACAAGAGCTGCTGGAAACTTACAGCCGCCATTATCGCCACTATGATGTCGATATCCGCAATCAACACGCCGTCGAAGAGCTCTTCCAGAAATACGGCGATCAGGTCTCTCTGATCATTCACACCGCCGCCCAACCCTCTCACGACTGGGCTGCCCGCGAGCCACATACCGACTTCAGCGTCAACGCCGTCGGCACCCTCAACCTCCTCGAAGCCACCCGCCAATACTGCCCGGAAGCGGTCTTCATCTTCACCTCGACCAACAAGGTCTACGGCGATACACCCAACCGCCTCCCGCTGATCGAACTCGAAAACCGCTGGGAAATCGCCCCAGGCCACCAGTTCGAAATCGGTATCGACGAGTCAATGTCGATCGACCAGACGAAGCACTCTCTGTTCGGAGCCTCCAAGGTCGCAGCGGACGTCATGGTTCAAGAATACGGCCGCTACTTCGATATGAAGACCGCCTGTTTCCGCGGTGGCTGCCTGACTGGCCCTAACCACTCCGGTACCCAGCTCCACGGCTTCCTCGCCTATCTGATGAAGTGCACCGTCACCGGCATCCCGTACAGCATCTTCGGCTACAAAGGCAAACAGGTTCGCGACAACATTCACTCCGCAGACCTCATCGCCGCCTTCGATGCCTTCTTCCGTAAACCACGCTGCGGCGAAGTCTACAACATCGGCGGAAGCCGCTTCTCGAACTGCTCCATGCTCGAAGCCATCGAGATCTGCGAAAGCATCTCCGGCAACAAGCTCGACTGGACCTACAAAGAAACCAACCGTATCGGCGATCACATCTGGTGGGTCAGCGACGTGAGCAAGTTCAAGTCGCATTACCCAGAGTGGGATCTCCGCTATGACGTCCGCAAAATCCTCGAAGAAATTCATGCTGCCAGCGTCGAACGCTGGACGGAGATTGCTCAATGATCAACAACGGTCGTAAAAACATTCTCGGTATTCAGATCGACGCCGTCGACTATGAAGGCGCCGTCGAAGCGGTCACGAACGCCGCAAAGAACAAACAACCGTTTGCCATCTCCGCCCTGGCTGTCCACGGCGTCATGACCGGCGTTCTCGATCGCGTTCACCGTTATCGTCTCAATGACCTTGAGATGGTCGTTCCCGACGGACAACCTGTCCGCTGGGCACTCAACCTTCTCCATGGGGCTAAACTCCCAGACCGCGTCTATGGCCCGACACTGACACTCAAAGTCTGTGAACGTGCTGCCAAGGAAGGTCTCCCGATCTTCCTGTTCGGCGGAACTCAGGATCTCCTGAACCTGCTGAAGACTCGTCTGGAAGAGAAGTTTCCCGGCATTCTGATCGCTGGTATGAAGGCATCAAAGTTCCGTCGTCTCAACGAACAGGAACGCGATGAACTCGTCGAAGAGATCAAGGCCACCGGAGCTGCGATCACTTTGTGCGGCATCGGCTGTCCTCGACAGGAAGTCTGGGCCTTCGAATTCCGCAAACGACTCTCGATGCCCGTCCTGGCAGTCGGAGCCGCGTTCAACTTCCATGCAGGCCTGCTCCCACAAGCTCCGCCACTCATGCAGGACTACGGCTTCGAATGGCTGTTCCGCTTAGTGCAGGAACCAAAACGTCTCTGGCGAAGATACCTGTATCTCAACCCGCTGTACGCCTCTCTGTTCGCAGCCCAGTACCTCCACGTCTGGCGCCCGAACCTCAAAGACGCCGACCAGCCAACAGGAGAAATCCTCTACGGTTAGCCAGCGACCAGGTCCTCCGACCTTCCGGCTAATTACCCTGTGTCGCATTCGATTGCGACGGACGCAATACAGCAGAATTACCAATTACGATCTCCCCATGCTCCAACAACATTGTGGCTCACTCCTGCGAACACTCTCCGGTGACCGGGCCTTCCTGCGTCGCCTTCCGCGCGACCTTGGTTCCACTCAGGTTTACGTATCGCCCCGCACCGATATACGGCTCCTGTACTGGAATCTGACCCCCGCCGCCGGAGATTTGTTTCAGATAGCAAGACACTTTGTTCGTGAAACAGACACCGTCTGGGATATCGGTGCCAATCTGGGGCTCTTCAGCTTCTCAGCAGCTGCGAAAGCAGGCTCCCAAGGCCGAGTCCTCTCCATCGAACCCGATGCCCGTCACGTCGAATTGCTGCTCAAGTCTCGTAAGCGCCTGCCCAAGACATCCGCTCCCGTCGACATCCTCAGCTGTGCCGTCTCTCATCAGTCTGGCATCGCCACACTCGCGATTTCATCCCGCGGCCACGCCCGCAACCACCTCGCAGAAGTCGCAGGCAACGATGCAGGCGAGACGGTCGAACGCAAGTCCGTGATCACCGTCACCCTCGACTGGCTCCTCGACCACCACCCTGCCCCCAACTTCATCAAGATCGACGTCGAAGGGGCCGAGATCCTCGCACTCAACGGCGCCCAAAGACTCCTCACCGAAATCCGCCCGACCATCTACATCGAAGTCGCCAACGAAAACCTCGACGAAGCCACCCGCCTGCTCACGTCCTACAACTACGACCTGTTCGACCCACTCTCCGACCCCACCGGACGCCCTCACCCCATCGACCGCTGCATCTTCAACACACTCGCCATCCCACGGTAATTACCCACTCTGTGTGCCACGGCTGTGCCAGCCGTGCCGACCTTTTATGAGCCCGTTCTTAGCTACCGATGATAGAACAGAACCGTTACCAACGATTTGATAAAGTTAAATAATGTGAGTTCGCTTTCATCAATCTCTGCTCGGACCGATTGAACTTGAGCAGGTAATAACTCTTGAGTTCTGATGACAGGCTTCTGGTAAGGACCGAATGCAGCAACGAGCCTTGCATAGTCCACCTCAACCGTCTCGAGAACATCGCGTATTACGAAGCTGAGTCGAGGATTCTCTTTAGACAAGTCATAGAGAAAATCGATCTCACTTCTCGCCATTTCACGACACTCGGCATCGATAGTGTTATAGTCTGCCCTCGTTCCTTCTGCTTCAACCTCATGACCTTGTTGGTGAAGAAGTAGAAACAGTAAATCTAAGATGCGGATATAAACTCCATCCGAATATCGACCGCTTTTCACTGCAGCGATGATGCCTGCTACGACGAACGGCTTAGCGTCTTCAAGATAAATCGGCGTCACGAGAGCGTGTTCAAGGCTCCAATAAGATTCTGAGAACTCGCCGTCCGATTCGAGGACGAACGCGAGATGACCCGCTAAGGATTCTGATGTTTCAAAATCTGATCGAAAGCCACTTCTTTGCAGTCGTTGCAACGCTTCGGATACGTCTCGCGGATGTTGTACCATAGGCCCCTACGCAGACTTCCGGCGCTGACAAACACTCTGATACAAATCCACCAGCATCGCATCATCCAGCTTGATTTCCTTCGGCAACGCCTTAATCGCATCCAACACTGCAACCACTTCACTCTCGCTCGGCGTCTGTCCCATCACCTGCAACTGGTGAGCAACTGCTTTGCGACCGCTATGTCGCCCGATCACAAACGTGACCCCCGTCGCACCGACAAGGCTCGGCTCAAACGGCAGGTACGTCTCCGGGTTCTTCAAGATCCCGTCCTGGTGAATCCCAGCTTCCGTCTTGAAGATATTATCCCCAGCGATCGGCTTCATCAGCGGAACAGCAACTCCCGTCAGCTTCGCGACCAGCTGGCAAGTCTCCAGCAGATATTTAATCTCGATCGTCTCCGGCATCCCGTATTGATCCGGATTCAAAGCCATCGCCAGCGCGATCTCCTCCAGCGACGCATTCCCCGCCCGTTCGCCGATCCCGTTGATCGTCCCCTGCACGACATTGGCTCCCACTTCAATCGCAGCCAGCGTGTTCGCAACAGCCAGCCCCAGATCGTTGTGGAAGTGCACCGCCAGCAATGCCTTTTCCAGCTCTGGCAGACGCGACTTCAGTTCGAGAATCGTCTCCTGAACTTTCGTCGGAGTCAGAATGCCAACTGTATCTGTATAGGCAACTGTCGTCGCACCCGCATTGATCGCGGTCCGAAACGCTTCGACCATAAAATCAAGTTCACAGCGAGACCCATCTTCGCCA
Source organism: Lacunimicrobium album (assembly GCF_052161635.1). Lineage (GTDB taxonomy): Bacteria > Planctomycetota > Planctomycetia > Planctomycetales > Planctomycetaceae > SXPC01. The sequence goes on along the minus strand of NZ_CP197413.1, from coordinate 1,987,505 downwards.
CCGAACGCCACGATATGAAACTTCTCGCTCGCGTAGCCAATCCCCTTCTCAATGATCGAGAGGACTTCACTCTTCGACTTCCCCAGCTTATGCGTGCGATGCTGCGGACTGATTCCACAAAACATCCCGACCCCGCGCTTATGCGGCGGCAACCCCGCCAGCGTCTCCGCAGCCACATCCACATCCGAAGCCACCGTCCGACACAATCCTGTGATCACCGGCTTCTTGACCACGCCAATCATCTTGCGAATCGCTTCGCAGTCTGCGGGCGAACTGGCAGGAAACCCCGCATCCAGCGAGTGAACACCTAGCTTCTCCAGCTGGATCGCAATCGCCAGCTTGTCATCCGGATCCAGCGTCGCGCCCGGCATCTGCTCGCCATCACGCATCGTGGTGTCCGAAAATAACACCTTCCCACTTCGCTGATGATGACGAATCACCGCCGTCTTAATCCGACGAACAACACGCTTCTCAAACCGACGCAGCCATCCTGGCATGACAACTCCAATATGTGCAATTGAAGCCCCATCAACGTCCCTTCTCCCTTGAGAGGAGCTCTATTTCGTCCCTTCTCCCTTGAGGGGAGAAGGTGCCCGAAGGGCGGATGAGGGTGGGCGATAGGCACTCGTTTGCTAACAATTCAACAGATAGTCGACAGGCAAAGCCCGCCGCCCTCTTACTTCAACAACGCCGGCAGTCTCTCCTTGAGATCCTCCACCGAAGTCGCATTCGAAATCACATTGCCATCCTTCCCGATCAGGAACATCGTCGGCAACGAGATCACGCCGTAATCAATCGCTGGCTTGCTATCGAGTCCCCCTTCGTCATACAGCTGTGCCCAGGGAATCTGCTCCTTGCGCAGATAAGGCTCAACCAGCGATCGATCCGTATCCAGATCAATCCCAACAATCTCAAAGCCCGCTGCCTTGGATTCCGCATACATCGCCTTCAGCTGCGGCAGATCTTCCGCACAGGGCACACACCAGGTCGACCAGAAGATCACCAGCACAACGCGTCCCTGATAGGCCCGCATGTCAAAGTTCTGCCCATTGAGCGTCTTATAAGGCAGGTTCATCGGCTTACCCACTGCTGTCAGACGTCGCAGAGAACCAATCGCGCGCTGAGCCGGTGGAGTCCCTTTATGGTCAATGAGAATCTTCTGGTACCAGACCTGGGCTTCCTTCTGCTTGCCAATGAATTCCTGTGTCATCGCCAGCTGATACATCGCATCAGCCGCATCAGGAACTTTCCCATAGTTGGTCGCAAAATCGGTCAGCTGCTTCAGCCACCATTCCTGGAGTTCCTGACGCTGTTCGTTGGTCATGCTCGTATCGCGAAGTTTCTCGTTGTACTCCGCAGAAATACGACGATACAAAATGTACGGAACAAGCTCCGAATTGGCATCGCTCGCCTTGATCTCAGTCTCAAGGGCCACCAGTTGAGCCATCCCGCCGGGGAGTGAGCTCGTCTGAATGCCCGCAGTGATTTCGTCGATCAACTGCTGCTGCCACTGATTTTTACTCTCGCCGGTCGTTTCCCGAGAAAGTCGAGTCAACAGCGCGATCCGCTTGCGAGTCGACTCCGCATTCGGCCCACCCGCAGCTTGCGATGACTTATCAAGAGCCTGCAGCTCATCGACCAGCTTCTGAATCGCAGGTTCCATCGTCGATGGTGCGGGCACCCCCGCTGCCATGACCGCAGGCTGAAGCAGGATACCCCCTTCAGTCATTTCCAGCGTGTCCCCTTCCATCGGCATCGGAAATTGAGTCATCTTCCAGGCATCGCCCACTTTGACGAACTCACCCAGTTGCACGAATTTCGTCTGACCGCCAGTTTCGACGATCGCCATCACGTATTCATAGGCCAACAGATCCTGGCCGGACTTGCCATCTTCCGCAGGAATCAGACTCGGCATCGGCATCGACGTATCGAATCGAACCCATTTCGAACCGGGTGTGATTGTCTTGGAGGTCGCAAGAAGCTGCTTCGCTTTCGCAGCAGGATTGCCAACCTTCGCAGCGATCTTGTCGGAATAGGCCTTGGAAATCGTCAGCTTCTGGCAATCGGCAGGTGTCAGAAAAACCGTCTGCAGCAGATCCATATCATTCGCAATGAGAGCTTCAATCACGACCTTGGAAACTTCCTCAGCCGAGATGATCTTCCAGGCATCGATCTTGCCATCTTCATTCTTATCGATCCCCCAGCGACTCCCGCCGGTGTTCAACCAGCGCGATTCGTTGGCACGATCATTGGCATCCGTATCAATATCCCGATAAACCTCGAATCCCTGATGGAAGTAACTCCAGGTATCAAGTTTTCCATCGCCATTATAATCAATGAATTTTCGTAAAGGTTGCCCCTGAGGACCGTACACGGCCCAGGCAGATCCTTTTCCAACCCGCTCTGCTTCGATTTTGCACTCGGCAATCTCGGAAGCCGTGGGCTGATCGATAACCACATTCTGAATCGGCTTGAGCAAGAGCGCTTGTTGTGCAGTTGGAGGTTCCGCCGCAACGACACCCGTCGCGCTCATCAAGCCCATAACCAATACGCTAGCCGCCGGACGCAACACAGCCCGCAACAGGAAATCCATTCCAGTTCACTCCCTTGAGTCGCAGCCATTTGTGTCTGCTGCGAACTTCAGTCATCAAGTCCCAAAACAGAAAACGCATCCAGCCTTCCAGCCAGATGCGTTCGTTGTAAACACTTCGACAGTAAATGAAAAGGCGAGTTTGCGATCTTCCTTACTTCGCGCGGTATTCCACCTTCACGTTCGTCCGAATTCCACCCCGCGGCGTGAACTCTGATTTGATCGTCATCCACTTCGGCTTGGTCACTGCAACCAGGTCATCCAGAATTGTATTGGTGACCCGCTCATAGAATGCACCGTGATTGCGGTACTCCTGCAGGTACAACTTCAACGACTTCAGCTCGAAGCAGTGTTCCAGAGGAACATAAGTGATCGTGATCGTCCCGTAATCCGGGTGCCCGGTTTTCGGACAGACCGACGTAAACTCCGGACAGATCGTCTCGATCTCGTAATCACGTCCAGGATAAGGATTCTCAAAGACTTCAATCGTATTGCGGTTCGGTTCAGCCATCCTCTTCTCTCTTATCAAACAATGCCACCCCGGATGCACTCACCCAGAGCAATGAACTATCGACGACAATCCTCGATGTGCCACGGCTGTGCCAACCGTGCAATCGCGAGTCAAACGTCTATTACGCGTGGGGACACAGCCGTGCCACACGCCCGATTCACCGCAGCCCAACCCTGTTCACGAGGTAGAAAACTCAGTTTCCACCAGCAGCAGGTTCAGCCGTCGTCGCGGGAACGTCTGGCTTCGGTGTTTCCGCAGGAACTATAGGAGCATCAGCCTTCGGGGCAACTTCCTTCGGTGTCATCGGAGCCGAGGCAGACCCGGCAGGTGTCGTAGGAACTGGCAGAGAAGGGCTGCTGAGCATCTTCGTAAGAGGATCATCTGCCAGCGAGCCCGCCGATGGTTGGGCAGCAGTGCCCTTGCCGCCAGCCGGAGACATTTGAGACGCATCAGGTGCCTGCTCAGCAGGTCCGTTCATCGCTTCCATTTTCAGACGGGTCGCAACTTTCGACGAAACGTCCAAAGCCTTGTCGTAGGCAATGACAAAGCCTGTATCTTCAACGATCAGGTCGAACTTCTCTTCTTCAGACATCTTCTCAACGATCGGACGAATCTTCTGGCGGAAGCTCGCAACCATGGTCTGCTCCATGTTTTCCATATACATGCGGGCTCGTTGAGAGACCTGCATCAGCTGGTTTTCCTGGGCAGCTTTCATCGATTCGAGCTGTTTTTTCTGCTCGTCAGTAGCAGCGGCTCCGAACTCCGCGACCTTTTTCTCATACTGTTGAGCCAGCGAACTCTGAAACTGGTTGATCTCGTTTTGAAGACCTTGACCGACCGCGCTCGCCTGCTGTTGAAACTTGTCGACTTCCCCCGATTCCTTGATCACGGTTTCAAGATTGACGACGCCAATCTTCAAAGCCGGCCCGCTTTGTCCGCTACACCCAACGGCCAAACTCGCTAACGCACAACACAACGAAACCCGCAGGTTCTGACTGAAATTCATCACGGTCTATTTCCAAAACAACAAGATGGGAAGATGACGTAAGTCCCAAAGTATATCCCTCTTTACGTCGATTGTCAGTCAGGCTGCGAACCCATTCCCCGACAAACCACAAAAATCTTCTACGGCCTGCGAATAGGATTCCCCCATTGACACCATCGTGGTTCCATTTTGATCAGCCACATTGAAGGTCGACAGAAAAGGGTTGGTACGCTGGGTTCGTGGAGGGGAGCAGAGGTCGCAGAGTTATCTGTCTCACGATGTAACTCCGCTGAATTGCACTCTTTTGTTTTTTCGCTGCGTCTTCGCGCCTTTGCGTTAACTCTAAATTCTTCTCAGCGATCTCTGCTCCCTTCCGCGATCTCTGCGTTCCAACCATCTCTCCTGCTGTCAAATGGCTTCGATCAACCTTGAATCCGCGTTGGCAGCATCCATGGAAGATGATATCTTCGAGAAAGTTCGTCCCCGGGCCGCGCAAGACGCCACTAACGTCGTTCCCCTCTGAACACAACGCCCCTCTGAATTCATATCACGACGATCCGACTCACCACGACTTTGACATCCGAAGGTCACATCTCATGAATAACGTCATTGGTCTTATTCTCGGCGGCGGTAAAGGAACACGACTTCATCCTCTCACTGAAAAACGCAGTAAGCCAGCCGTCCCGCTCGGCGCCAAATACCGCCTCATTGATATCCCGATCTCCAACTGCATCAACAGCGATATTTACCGCATTTACCTGCTGACTCAGTTCAACTCCGTCTCACTGCACAGCCATATCCGCCAGACCTACAATTTCGACGGCTTCCACGGCGGTTTCGTCGAAATTCTCGCCGCTCAGCAAACGCCCGACTTCACCGACTGGTATCAGGGAACCGCAGATGCCGTCCGTAAGAATCTTCGCTACGTCAAGCAGCGCGGCATCGAGCATGTCCTGATCCTCTCCGGCGACCAGCTCTACCGCATGGACTATGCGGAAATGCTCGCCTCTCATAAGAAGTCTCAAGCCGACGTCTCCATCGCTGCTCTCCCGGTCGACCGCACACTCGCCAAAGACTTCGGCATTATGCGACTCGATGATTCCGGCAAAGTCCTGGGCTTCCTGGAAAAACCGCAGACCGACAAAGAAATGGACATGGTCAAAACTGATCCCGCCTGGATCGATGCTCACGGCTTGAAGTCCAACGGCCGCGATATGCTCGCCAGCATGGGAATTTACCTCTTCAATCGAGATACCCTCGTCGAACTCCTCGAAGGCAGCGACTACCAGGACTTCGGCAAAGAAGTCTTCCCGATGGCGATCCGCACACGCCACGTCAACGTCCACCTCTTTGACGGGTACTGGGAAGACATCGGAACCATCCGTGCCTTCTTCGAAGCTAACCTCGCTCTGGCTGGCCCGAACCCGCCGTTCCAATTCATCTCCAACAACGAGCCGATCTACACACAGGCCCGCTTCCTGCCTCCGACCTCAATGGAAGGGGCCACCATCAAACGCAGTATGATCGCCGACGGCTGCTACATCGACGAAGGCACGGTCATCGAAAACTCGGTCATCGGCCTGCGTTGCCGCATCGGCAAGAACTGCGTCATCAAAAACGCCATCCTCATGGGCAATGACTACTACCCCAATGAAGACGACGACAAAATGAGCTCACCAATCCCCCTCGGCATTGGCGACAACACCCGCATCACCGAAGCCATCATCGATAAGAACTGCCGCATCGCCGACAACGTCGTCATCACCGGCCCCGGCGAAGGCACCCCTGACCGCAACGCAGACCCCATCCTGATCCGCGACGGCATCGCCGTCCTCCCCAAATCCAGCATCATCCAGTCCGGCTGGAAACTCGGCTAACACCCCAGGCGAGCGGGGGGTGTCAACCCCCTGTCTTACCGACTTGCCACCATGTAAGAGTGACGAATCGTTCGAATGGACTGAAGGCGTCTCGCTTTTACCTAATTCAAACTGTTGTTTTATATGTGAGCCCTTGAGACAGGGAGTTCACACTCCGCGCTCGCCTTCAGAAAAGCAGGGGGCACGGTTTATCCGCCTTTGAGGGCGGACAGAAATTGGGCGAATTGCCCCTCGACGGAATACCCAATTTCGATCGTGTTCCTCGCCGCATCGCGGATCCGCTGGGCAGCAGCATGATCCCACAAACACGCCTCCAGGGCATCAGCCCACTCGCTCGTCGAGCCCGCTAGAAACCCATTGACCCCATTCTCAACAATCGTCCGATTCACACCCACCGGACTGGCGATCGCAGGCACGCCAGCAGCCATATATTGCAGCAGTTTGAACCCGCATTTGTACCGTTCCCAGACCTCATCGGGCAGCGGCATCACCCCGACATCAAACGCCTGAATCTGCTCGACAGCCGTCTCTGCCCTCCACGCCTGAAATTCGACCGGAACCCCCGCTCTGTCCCAATGGCTCGTCTGCTCGCCCAGGTCAGTCACAATTCGTAAGGTAAACGGCATTCTCGCAAAGACTTCCTCAAGCGCAGGCCGAATCTCATCCAGATACTTCAGATTCGCCGACGTCCCGATCCAGCCAATGATCGGCGTCTCACTGCGAATTGTTTTCGTCCGCCACGGATACTCAGCCAACTCCACCGACGTCGGAATGACACTAACGCTCTGACAATACTTCCGACTTTCTTCCGCAAGGAACTCATTCCCCGCAATGACATGGTCGCACATCCCGGCGACCCGCGCAAACTTCTCGGGATAACGCAGAAATATCCCGTCATCCACATCCAAGACAAGTCGCGGCGTCGTTTTTCGGAACGCGGCTTCGAGATTCCAGGTCGGATCGTCGAAGATCTCGCGCTCAATCACGATCACATCATAACAACTCCGCGCCGCATTCCGGACATCGCCCCAGCGGATCGCCTTTCGAATCGCATGGCTCAGGCGCCACCCAAGGACAGGCCAGCGCTGATACTTCGCCGGCCTGCTGTGTGACACAACGCAGTTAATGCCCTGCTCTCTCAGCCTGGAAACGTACGGCAGGATACGATACCTCGTGGAGGGAACATTCTCGCCGGACGTAAGAAACAGAATCTTCAAGCAAAGCTCCGCAGGGTGACCGCATGTTTTCTCAGTTTAACTCTCCCATCTGTTTTCACAATTCGCGGGGAGTTTTACCCAGTGAAATGTTTTCACTCCCGAATCGGCATTGTCAATTTTTCAAGGACCAACCACAATACGCCCACTCACGACGAGAATTCCCGAACTTTATTCAATCGAAAGCACGTTCATGTCAGGACGACACGGCGAAAGCTTCCAGCGCCAGGACTTGGCCAAAACGCATATCGCTCAGACATCGCTGTCAAACAATCACTTCACCCTGTCCGACTTCGATTTCGATTCGACCCTCCTCGATGAAACCATCGGCAGTGCCGCTCAGTTCCTCATCGATCAACAAGCCGAAGACGGCCACTGGTGCGCAGAACTCCAGGGCGATTCAATCCTCGAATCAGAATACATCCTCCTTCTGGCCTACCTTGGCGAAGGTCGCAGCGAAAAGGCGATGAAAGCCGCTCGCTACCTCCTCAAGATCCAGAACGAAGACGGCGGCTGGTCCATGTTCCCCGGCGGGAAAACCGAAGTCAGCGCCACCGTCAAAGGCTATCTCGCCCTCAAGATCACCGGACACGCTCCCGATTCCGAGCCGATGCAGAAAGCCCTACTGGCCGCCCGAGCCGCCGGCGGCGTCGAAGCCGTTAACAGCTTCACTCGCTACTACCTCGCACTTCTCGGACTGATCCCTTACAGCAAATGCCCAGCCGTTCCACCCGAGCTGATCCTGCTGCCCAAATGGTCTCCGATCAACATCTACGAAATGTCCTCGTGGTCACGCACAATCGTCGTGCCACTGAGTCTGCTGTGGTCCTTCCAGCCCAAAACCGTCCTGCCAGACAACTGCTCCATCGAAGAACTGTTCCTCAACGACCCAGCCGAGCTGTCGTTGAAATCCAGATCCATGGACATCGTCCAGACACACAACGGCGAGACCTGGGTTCCCTGGAAAGCCATCTTCCGCAGCATCGATCGGGGGATCAAATTCTTCGAGCGACTCAAACTCAAACCACTCCGCCACTGGGCCAACAAGAAATGCCAGCAGTGGATCCTCGAACGCTTCGCAAACAGCGACGGCTTAGGCGCTATCTTCCCGCCGATCGTCTGGAGCATCATCGGCCTGAAGTGTCTTGGCTTTTCCATGAACAGCCCGGAAATTCAGGAAGCCATGAAACAACTCGATGACCTCATCATCGACGACGGCGAAACCATTCGTCTCCAGCCCTGCAAATCACCCGTCTGGGATACCGCCATCGTCACGATTGCCCTGCGAGAAGCAGGCGTCGCAGCCAGCAGCAAGTCGATTCGCAAAGCCGTCCGATGGCTCCTCAGCAAAGAAGTTCGACAGAAAGGCGACTGGTCGACCAAACGCCCGGAAATCGAACCCGGCGGCTGGTTCTTCGAATACAACAACGCCTTCTATCCCGACATCGACGATACCATCATGGTCCTGATGGCCCTTGCCAGTTCTATGCCGGGCGAACCAGGCAGCGACTGGACCATCGAGATGCTCAACAACGCGCGCGCAAAAAATCCAGGACGCCGAGATGTTTCGCCATCTCAGACGATCATCACCGGACGCGGCAGTAATTCCATTCGCGTACTGCAAGACTTCAACGACTCTGAAACCATGCTCGCCGCCATGCGACGTGGCCTGCAGTGGGTCCTCGGCATGCAATGCAAAGACGGCGGCTGGGCAGCCTTCGATGTCGACAATACCCGCGATCTCCTGACACACGTCCCCTTCGCTGATCACAACGCGATGATCGACCCCGCAACCGCCGACATCACTGCACGCGTCCTTGAAATGATGGGACGCCTCGGCGTCGACCGCAATCACGTCTCCATCCAGCGCGGCCTCGACTTCGTCTTCAAAGATCAATGTTCCGACGGCAGCTGGTTCGGTCGCTGGGGCGTCAACTACATCTATGGTACCTGGCAGGTCCTCGTTGGCCTCCAGACCATCGGTGTCAGTCCTCAGGACCCTCGCATGCAAAACGGCGTCCGCTGGCTTCTCCTCCATCAAAACACCGACGGCGGCTGGGGCGAAACCGCTGCAAGCTACGACGACCCCTCCCTCAAAGGCCAGGGTCCCTCAACGGCTTCTCAAACATCCTGGGCTCTCATGGGCCTGATGGCCGCCGGCATGCACGCCCACCCGGCCGTCACCAAAGGCATCGACTACCTGCGAACGACCCAGACCGCTGACGGCACCTGGAACGAAACCGAATTCACCGGCACCGGCTTCCCCCGCGTCTTCTACCTCCGCTACCACTACTACCGACACTCCTTCCCCCTCATGGCCCTCTCCCGCTACCGCACACTCGCCATGCAACCCGCCCTCTCCAAAGCCGGTTGATAAAACGAAACATGGGCGACCACTCACGTCGCCCTCTTTCATTCCGGCCAGTATCCCCGGAACGGCGAGCCTTCGCCATCGCATGAGTGTGCCACTGCTGGCTTGCCCAGCAGTGCAAGTTTCAAAGCCGACTCTCGAAGGCTCCATTCTGAAAACCACAGAGCGAACAGGCATTCTCAGTAGTCCATCACTGCTCGCTGTTTCTTCTCCACAAACAAAAAAGGCCGACGACACATCCGTGTCGCCGGCCTTTGATTTTTCCTGACCATTCTTAACGATAAATATTTCTCGCGTGTCGCAGAAGTTTCGGATCCGTCTTCTCCAGATCCGCGATAAACGCAGTCGCCTTCGCAACCGTCGCTGCCTCGGGAGCATTCAGTGTCTCTTTGCCAGCATCCTGAAGTGCCAGGAAGTACGCCACGATCGCCTTCTTCACAGCTGGCAAGTCGTAGTCTTCCTGTCCAAACATCGCAAACAGACGATCGGCCACTCCCCAGTCTTTCCAGCGAGCCAGGTCGTTGATCACCAGATCAGCCATGTCCGGCCGATCAAGGAACAGCCGCATCGTTTCCTTCAGCTTGGTCTTGTCGATCTGATCAGGTGAAGCGAAATCCCAGGCAAAACGCAATGCCTGCATCGCCGCATAAATCTCGCTGAACGGCACATCGGGCTGACCAGCAGGCGGCTGTTTGATCTTCGAATCCGCCAGCACTTGCAAACCTTCATTACCAGCCAGAAGCAGGTAACCAGCCATAATCCCATCAATCCCAATGCGGAAGCCCTCACCCGTCTGACGAATGCGTTCTTCCATCATCTTCGCATCGTCTTTATCACCACACAGCCCCATCAACAGACCGTAAAAGCCCAGTCGCGTCACCGGCGTTTTCTTGTCGTTGATATACCCGCGCAGCTGCTCAGGCTTCATGCGTGGTGCAAGAGCAACCACCTGCTCGT